>RECS01000052.1 GCA_007693915.1 Saprospirales bacterium
TCTGGGAGAATACTATTTACTGTAATAACGCTAAAGCTCAATATTTTCGTTACCAGCTTTAAAGAAAAAATTATTTCGGAGCTAAAGGTTCAAAAGGATGCTTACCTAAGGGTAGATTAATTAGTGGATGCGCATTTTCCTCAGAAGAGCTCAGGTCAGAGAATCTAATTTTGTGTACTAATTCTATGGAAGGACGTGTGTCTCTGATGGAAAATCCATTACCCTTTAGAATTTCCCTGTAGGTTTCGGTATGCAATTCTTCAAAGCCTGAGGTGAAATCAATTTCATTTTCGTCCATACTCAGGTTTCGGTAAGTTCTTTTTCCATTTTGTTTTTGTTCTGGGGGGAGATGGTCTGAATTGATACTCATAAACCACTTGACTTCGGCATTTTTTAGTTCAAGAAAACCGGCTGCGCTGTCATGTGTATTTCTGTGCACCTCCATTTTATCAACACCACCAAAAATCCACATTAACATATCAAAAAAATGGATTCCAATATTGGTGGCAACTCCACCGGATTTTCGAATATCTCCCTTCCAGGAAGCGTAGTACCACTTTCCTCTGGAGGTGATGTAAGTCAGGTCGATTTTTTTCTTTTGAGCAGGAGGATTATTTTCAATCTCTTTTTTGAGTTGAATAATCACCGGATGTAAGCGCAATTGGAGCACATTGAATATTTTTCCCGGATATTCTGATTCCAGTTGCTCGAGCGCATCCAGATTCCATGGATTGAGAACCAGTGGTTTTTCGCAGATTGCATGAGCTCCATATCTGAGTGCAAAACGAACATGTGCGTCGTGCAGGTAGTTGGGTGAGCAGATACTGAAATAATCAATTGGTTTTTCTTTCTGCTTTAGTTTTTCAACATGTCGGTCAAATCGCTCAAATTCCGTAAAAAAAGCAGTATTTGGAAAATAACTGTCCATAATTCCAACACCATCATAGGGATCACAGGCTGCCTGCAATTCGTTACCGGTTTCTTTTATTGCCCGCATATGTCGTGGTGCCACAAAACCCGAAGCTCCTATTAGAGCAAAATTTTTATTCCCTAGATCTGTCATGTATTTCCTTTAAAACTGGTATTACTCACCTATTTCCGGCAGCTCTTCACGATTGGCGGATTTGGGAATGGCAATCTTATAATTTTTACCTGCTACATTTCTAAGTGAATTGGTGATAAGCCATGGATTATAAACTTTCAACATCCTGTAACTGATGCCCTGATCACGAGCAAAATCCCCCAAATTTGAGATCGGCTGATCTACCTGAATATATTCCACATCAGTCAATGGTGGATACTTTTCGTCCTCACGGATATAAAACCCATATTTTGCAGGGTTCTCCATAATTTCCTTAAAGGCTATTATTCTGAACACATACCTGTTTGTCTCTTCAAAGAGATTTAGGTCATAATATCCATTTGCCCGTTGATTTTCGAGTTCTCTGTGAAGTCTTGGACCACCCATGTTGTAAGCAGCTGCAGCAAGCGTCCAACTATCAAATTGCTTGTAATAATCTTTGATATATCGCGCTGCGGCACGAGTCGATTTTTCAAGGTGATAGCGCTCTTCTACTTCATTGTTTATCTCTAAACCATAAGATCTACCCGTGGCTGCAAGAAATTGCCAGATTCCCTTTGCACCGGCAGGGGAAGTAACGTTTCTCAGATTACTTTCAGCAACGGCTAGGTATTTGAAGTCGTCAGGCACACCTTCCTCGTCCAAAATGGGCTCTATCACTTGAAAGAATCGATGTGCCATTTTGATATTTAAAGCCGTACTTGAGTGCCAATATGAATTAATCAGCACCTCTCTTTCGAGACGCTCACGAATATCAAAATTATCGATAGGAACAGATTCACCGGCAAAGGAAAAATCTTTATTGAGTTGTACTGATCTTACGTTTTGAGGCAAACCATAGTGAACTTCACCTTCTTCATGCTTTTGTGTTGTCGTTACTTTTTCCTCACCACCTGAAAGATAGGAGGAAAACAGAAAAATCAGCAGCAAAGAGCTGAGTGTGAGATTAAAAATAGTGAGACCTTTGTTCATAATTTTAATTTTTGACCTTTCTTCTAATGGGCTGCTTGTAAATCGGTACATTTGAACAAGCTTCTCCATACATTAATGACTTGCATATCGGAAGTAAAGCTGCTGTTATGGCAAAGTAGACCTCTTCGGGCGTTTTTACTGTGGAGCAGCCTTTGATCAGAATACGCTTATCTCTGTAATCGTTATCCATCAAATGTTGTTCCATATTTTTCAACATTAACTTTTCAATCAGCTTTTCCTTACTACCGAAACCTATAGAATACACTTGCTCATGAGCATGTTTTGATATTAGCATGTAAGCCCAAGGTGGAATAATAGCGTCTGCAGAACAAAAAATACGTAGGTGTTTACCGGCATATTGACTCCAGTCTTTTTGACTTACTTTTTCTCTAAAATCCGCTTCTTTTACTATCAATCCCTTAAATAAAAATTCAGCAATATCCAGTTCTACCCACTCTTCTTTAGGATAAAAATTTTCCAGGTCAATAGTTATCAGTCCACTTGCTGCTACTTTGTTAACCAAGGTTTTTTCTGTGTTCATCTTTCGGGTATTTAATTACTCAATTCATTTCCATTTTCTATGGGGGCAGGCTCTCCAATACTCCCTTCTTCCTCTTGTATGACTTCTTTTAATTTTGGCAGCTCTTTGGTATTTTTCAGTCCAAAATATTCTAAAAATCGATCACTTGTTTTGTATAATAATGGCTTACCAATTTCATCAGATCTACCCGCGATTTCAATCAAGTCTTTTTCTAAAAGCTTTTGAACTATATAATCGGAATTTACCCCGCGAATATTGCTTATTTCAGAACGGGTAACAGGTTGTTTATATGCGATAATGGCTAGCGATTCCATAGCCGTTTTGGTCAGTTTCTTTCTGGATGTCAATTTAAGGTATTCTGATATGACACTATGGTAGTCTGTTTTACTTTTGAAAAGGTAACCATTGTTGACATTTACTAATCCAAAGGCATATTGATCTGATTCATATTTTTTAATTAATCGATCCACAGCCTCCCCAATTTGTTCAGCGTTTAAAGGCAGATCCATTTCTACCGACAGTAACTTTAACAGTTGATCCTCATTTACAGCTTCAGTAGCTGAAAATATAATGCTTTCTATGTAAAGATCAATTTTTTCCAATGGCTCAATTTTCATGCAAAGAAAAAGATAATCAAGCCAATAAGCAAGAGAAAGGCAAAAATGATGATAAGCGAATAGATCAAATACTTTTTTTCTCTGGATTCTCTGAGTTGGTTGAGTGGGGTGTCTGCTTTTTTATTTACTTTAAAGTTGTAGGAAAAACTATTGTCTGTAGCCTTCTCTACTTTGATTATGCAGAGCTCTTCTTCTATGAAAAAAGAATAATCTTTGGAGGCCTTAACCAAAAAATCAATGAGCACAATTTTAGCATTGCAATAAATCATCAGATTGCCACTTCCGGGGGCATGATAAAGTCCGACATTGTGCTGTCTGCCAAAGTCATCCAAGAAGGTCCATGTTTGTTGATTCAAGATATAATTACTTACAAGCTTCTTATAACTAATGCAATTTGTAAGAATTTTGTTTCTCAAGTTGTTATGAACACTCACCCAAGTAGTAGAAACATTATCTAACTGAATAATGAAACTTCTCTCCGAGACAGGCCAATTTCCTGCTTCTAAATCCCGACTCCCATCTTCCTATTTCATACTTCCTACTCTCTCCTAAAGCCACTTCATTGCATTACGTGCCTTCTGCGAGACAGACCAATTTCCTACTTTTTTCGAATCACAGAAATACCATCCCTGATCGGAAGCATCAATACCTCAAATTCGGGATGCTCCAATACCTTGGAATTAAATTCTTTTAGCGCCTGGGTTTCATCATCTGTTTTTTCTATGAGTACTTTTCCACTCCACAATACATTGTCGGCGAGGATGAGTCCTCCGGCGCGCATTCTGTCGGCTACTAGATCAAAAAATTGCGCATACATTTTCTTGCCGGCGTCTATGAAGACCAGATCAAACTCTCCCTCAATTTCCGGAATAATATCTTCAGCAGGACCGAGGTGTAGTTCTATTTTTGAATGATAGGGACTTTGCTGCAAGTATTTTTCAATCAGTGGTTGAAGTTCATCATTTACTTCGATGGTGTGTAATTTCCCGTTCTCAGCGAGCCCTTCGGCAAGACAGAGTGCAGAGTAACCCGTGAATGTGCCGATCTCCAATGCCAGTTCAGGACGTACTAATTTGCTGATCATCGACAAAACCCTGCCTTGAAGATGACCGGATACCATTACAGGTGCCAGAGTCTTTAGGTGAGTTTCTCGTTCGAGTTCGTGAAGATAGTTAGCCGGGGGACTACTTTTTTCCTTGCAGTAATCTTCTAATTTGGGATCTATGAATTGCATATTTTTAATAGCTTAAAGGTCACTTTTATGATGGTCTTTCTATGCGACCATCTGCATGCTTGGCAAATCGTCCTTCATTTCTTGGATGCACATAATCGAATTCAGGCCATGGCCAACCTCCAAATCTGGTGCGATTATAATCTCTGAAAGTTTGATTGATTTCTTCGCGTGTATTCATTACAAAGGGACCGTATTGAACTACAGGTTCATTGATTGGTCTGCCTTGCAACATCAATATACCGGCTCTTTGATTTCCATTTTTCAATACGACATCCCTGTCTGACTCTACTTTAACCAGATTGTAATTGGGTATATTTCTACCTGCAATCTGCATATTCTGCCCACGGTAAAAATAAAGGGTACGATTTAATCCGGGCTTAGTTGCAGGCAAAGTCCAGGTCCGTCCTGCATCCATTTTGATGTTGTAAATGGTGACTCCGTTTTCCGGCTTTGCTGCCCATGAACTGGGCGGAGGGGAAGGAGCCCTCAATACGTTTAATTCACCTGCCATTATTTCGATTAAAATTTCTCTGTCCTGAGGGTCCACATGGCGGTAATTGGGAATATCCTCTGCCCACAACATCTTAAAGTGAGCATCCACCATCTTATCACTGGCAGGTAAGTTGAGCCAGATTTGAAAAAGCTCCAGCGGATTGTCTTTGTCTTTGTGAATGAGTGGGAACATTTCTGAGTGCAAAACTCCACTGCCGGCTGTCATCCATTGGACATCACCATCACCATATCTGCCTGCAGCACCTAAGGAATCAGAGTGATCAACAACGCCCTCTCTGACAACGGTAATCGTTTCAAAACCCCTGTGAGGATGCCCGGGAAATCCCGGAACTTTTTTGCCATGATACATTCTGAAGCCATCTTTAATAATAAAATCATCTCCCAATGACCGGCCCTTCAGAGATGCCACAGGTCCCATTTCGTCATTTCCTTTGGGAAACTTGTCTTCATGATGTACACAAAAAAGAAAGGGATCAGCGGTTTCCCATTGAAAACCCATCGGTTTCACTTCTTTGATGATAGGTTTTTCCTCAGGTTTCTCTTTTTCTGACTTATTGGATGACATCAATAGACCGGGGAAAGCGAGTGCCGATGAAAGAGCTACTGAAATCCTTCCCAAAAAACTTCTTCTTGCAAGTTTGTTACTCATAACCGTATTGATTTATGAAGTCCAAACACGAATGATTTAACTTTGTTACAAAATAGGGTTGTCATATTGTCAATAAAAAATTAAAGTGGCTAATTTAGGAACCATTAACAGCGAGAACCGATTTAGGTCTGTATGTGTTTAGCCAATTGAGTTCACTGGAGTGGACTCTTTAATACTTAAGTAGCAATCTTTTTGCTAATTTTGAGTTATGAAAGTGCCAATTGAAAATCGATACAATGAGTAAAACGAATGCTAATTATAATCAGCTAATTTCCAAGCTGGATGAGTTCATTAGGAAGTATTACATCAACCAGTTTATTCGAGGTGCACTCTACACTACCGCGTTGTTGGTTGGTCTGTTTTTGGTGTATGTGTTAATGGAACACCTTTTTTATTTCAGTTCTACAGTCAGAAAATTTTTGTTTTTCTCCTGGTTGGGAATTGCTGGTTTATCTCTTTTTGGATGGGTATTCAAACCACTTCTCAACTATTTCAGTCTGGGCAAAATTATTTCACATAAAGAGGCTGCTCAGATCATCGGTACTCATTTTCATGAAGTAAAGGACAAGCTTACCAACATCTTACAATTAAAAGAACAAGCAGATAAAGACGCTTCCGCACTTGTATTGGCAGGTATTGACCAAAAAACGGTAGAATTGAACCCGGTACCTTTTAAATCCGCTATTGATCTCTCTGCAAACAGAAAATATTTTAAATATGCACTGCCTCCCTTATTACTCATGCTGCTGATCTTTTTAGCTGCTCCTTCAATAATTACCGACAGTACAGAGCGAATTATTCAAAACAACAGAGAATTTGAGCGACCGGCTCCTTTTCAATTTGAAGTGGTTAATACGGAACTCTCTGCTATGCAGTTTGATAATTTTGAACTGGAAGTCAAGGCAGTAGGGGATGTTCAGCCGGCTGAGGTGTACATTGATAAATCCGGTATTCAATACCGCATGAGAAAAAATTCTGAGGGCAATTTCACCTACAGAATTAATAATATTCAATCGGATCTCAGTTTTTCTCTGGTTTCCGGTCCGGTGCGCTCCAAATCTTATCAGATTGAAGTGATCAGAAAGCCTAGGATGGTGGATATGGTCATTGATATGGATTTTCCATCCTATACCGGTAGAAGTTCATCCACTCTGACCAATATCGGAGATGTCACAGTTCCGCAGGGGACTGAAATCAATTTTACATTTTATACCGAATCGACTCAGTCTGTGGAATTGGTCTTTGGTGGGGAAGAGGAGCCTATTGAAGCGGAACAACGCCGACCTCAACATTTTGAATACAGTAGAGTATTGATGAGTTCGAAGCCTTACAAACTATACGTTTCAGGTGAAGGACTTTCGAGAGTGGATTCTGTTGGATTTACCATAAATGTGATTCCGGACAGATACCCAATTATTTCTGTTGAAGAGTTTCAAGATAAAGACGATGAAAAGTTGAGGTTTTTTGCAGGTGAGGCAGCAGATGATTACGGACTGAGGGAAATATCTTTTCATTATCAAATCATCAGAGAAGGTGGTAGAGAGGAACCCATGGAAAAAATTTTAATTGACAATCCGGGAAAGCAAAATGCAACTTTTGTCTATAATTGGGATATACAGCCACTTGGTCTAAAGGCAGGCGATCAGGTAAGTTACTTTTTTGAAGCGGCAGACAATGACGCCATCAATGGAAGTAAGCGAAGTCGAACCGGATTAATGACTTATAGAATTATGAGTCTGGAAGAAATGAGAGAAATAGCTCAGGAAAATACTGAGAGTATTAAAGAGAATCTGGATGAATCCGTAAGCGAGTCGAGTCAACTACAAGAAGAAATCAGACAGATGCAGGAAAAATTGCTCAATCAGGAGAATATGGATTGGCAAGACAGAAGAGACCTTGAGCAGCTTTTAGATAAAAAAGAAGAGTTGCAGAAAATGGTGGATGAGGCAAGAGAGAAAATGCGCGAAAACCTTCAGAATGAAGAGAATCACATGGATATGGATCCTGAGATAGCGGAAAAACAGCAGCGATTGCAAGAGCTTTTTGATCAGATGGCTGATGATGAAATGAAATCCATTATGGATCAGATAAGAGATTTGCTGGACGAATTGACGCGTGAGGAGGCCATAGATATGTTGCGCGACATGGAAATTTCCGAGCAAAGGATGGAGCAAAATCTGGATCGTATGAAGGAGCTGTTCAATTCATTGCAGGTAGAAAAACAAATGGCAGAAGCCAGGCAAAAACTGGAGGAACTGGCAGAACAATTAGATGAACTAAGTGAAGAAACCCGCTCCGGTGAAGGAGATCAGGAGGACCTATTGAATCAACAACAAGAAATAACAGATGCCTTTGAGCAATTGAAAGAGGATCTGGAAAAGTTAAGACAAGACAATCAAAACCTGGAAAGACCTCACAATTTAGGAAATCAGGAGCAGCTTGAAGAGCAGATCAGCAATGACCTCAACGAAAGTTCTGATCAATTACAAGATGGTGATAATGAGGGAGCATCTGATTCTCAGGAGGGTGCAGGTGAAAAAATGCGGGAAATGGCTCAGGGGATGCAAAGCAGCATGCAAGGTGGACAAATGGCTCAAATGCAGGAAGATATGGAGTCACTTCGGAAACTATTGGATAATCTCATCTCTATATCCTATGATCAGGAAGACCTCGTTATTGATTTCAATAGGACGAGTATCAATACTCCGAGATATATAGAATTGATGAGAGAACAATTCAAGATCAATAATGATTTCAAAGTAGTTGAAGATAGTCTTGTGGCACTATCCAAAAGAGTGTTGCAGCTGGAAACTTTTATCATGGATAAAGTATCAGACATCAAACGCCATATGGGGCGAAGTGTAGAACACCTTGAAGAGCGGCAAAAAAATCAGGCATCAGATGATCAGCGAAGAGTCATGACTTATGTAAATGATCTTGCATTGATGTTAAGTGAAACCATGGAGCAAATGCAACAACAAATGGCAGACATGATGCCAGGAAGTCAAATGTGTCAAAATCCCGGTGAGGGCGAAAGCGGTGAAGGAGAAGTGCCCGTTGACAAAATTACAGAGGGTCAGGAAGGCATTGGAGAGGAAATGAAACGGATGCAGGATGGACAAGGACAAGGTGAAGAGGGCTCTGCTGAAGAATTTGCCCGGATGGCTCAAGAGCAGGCTGCCCTTCGTAGAATGATGGAACAACTCAGGCAACAAAGAGGAGAGCAGGGGCTTGGAACGGAAGAACTTCAGGAAATTATCGACAAAATGAACGAGATTGAAAAAGATTTGGTTAATAGAAGGTTGAACAGCGAGTTATTGGAAAGACAACAGGATATCATCACTCGATTATTGAGGGCTGAACAAGCAGATCGACAAAGAGAATTGGACGATAAAAGAAGGGGTGAAGTGGCAAGGGAAAGAAGTAGAGAGTTTCCTCCTGAACTGGAGGAGTATCTCAGACAAAGAGAGGCCGAAATTAATTTTTACCGATCTGTTTCTCCCGGCCTTTCTCCCTATTATCAATCTTTGGTGGATGAATATTACAGGTCTTTGCGCTCGAACTAAATTTGGATAAATGTTTGTTCTGGAATCTAAACCGGAATCGATCTGTCAGATTGAAGAGTTTGTAAAAAAAATGGCAGATCAATATTCCATCAATGATGAGTTGTACGCAGATATCCTGATTACACTTACTGAGGCCGTAAATAATGCCATCCTTCATGGCAATAAAGAGGACTGCAATAAAACAGTGAATATCCACCTGAAAAGTACTGAAGAGGCACTGCATATTTTTGTTGAAGATCAAGGCTCGGGCTTCAATCCCGATTGCATTCAAGATCCAACAGCTCCTGAAAATCTGGAAAAATGTGGTGGACGAGGGGTCTTCTTAATCAAGGAAATTTGTGATTCCGTTCGCTACCACAAAAATGGATCCGTGGTTCAACTATGTTTTAAACTATGACAGAACAGGCTTCTCCTGATATTTCATTTTTTACTGAAGATATTGATTTTGAAAAAATCGATGAGGAAATGACCATCCAATGGTTGATAAACGTTGCTTCTATTGAGGGCAGCACTATTGATTTTATCAATATTATTTTCTGTTCTGACGATTATCTCCACCAGCTCAATTTGCAGTATCTGGAGCACGATACACTCACCGACATCATTACTTTTCCCTACGAAGAGGGAATTCAAATCAGTGGTGATGTATTTATTTCTATTGACCGAATAAGAGACAATTCCAAAGCCTTAAATATCGACTTCAATGAGGAGCTGGATCGCGTAATGGTTCACGGACTTCTGCACCTTCTGGGTTACAGAGACAAAACAGAGGAGGACCAAAAGGAAATGCGAACTAAGGAGGATTTTTATTTGAAAATGAGAGTGGAGTAAAAATTTTCACCGCAGAGAGCGCGAAGGGAGTTTACCAAGCTGAAAGCATGGCAGAGGAAATCGCAGAGGCTCGCGCTCCCTGTGTCCTCTGCGGTAAAACAAACCTCTGCGTTTTTCTCCGCGTTCCCTGTGTCCTCTGCGGTAAAACAAATCTCTGCGTTTTTCTCTGCGCTCCCTGT
>RECS01000176.1 GCA_007693915.1 Saprospirales bacterium
CCAGTGGTAGTTATTATGGAGGTGACTTGAAAAAGGGCATCCCGAAAGGCTTGTTCTATTTGATTGCCTTGGTAGAATTGAGGGTAAATTATCAAAAATACTAAAAGGGTGATGATCAGTACCAATAAAAAATACCACTTGACTTCTTCATTTTTAAACATTTTTCCGGGTCTTCCTGAAAAAGCCATGAAAAGGAGGCTGTAGTTCACTCCTGAAAGCAACATGAATAAAATGATAGGGTATTGAATTTCCGGTAGATTCCAATAAGCGATAGATTCGTTTTTGGTGGAAAATCCTCCTGTTGCCATGGTAGTATAAGCATGGTTAATGGCATCGTACCAATTCATGCCGGCTACCAATAATATAAAAAACAAAACTATAGTCATCCCTAAATAAATCACCCACATCCACTTGGCAATTTCTTTTACTCTCGGATGGATGCGCTCTACCAAATTACCTGAATTTTCAGCAACAAAAAGTTCAGCTCCCCCCATCCCCAATAGTGGAAAAATGGCAAGACCCAGAAGGATAATACCCATTCCTCCTATCCATTGAGTCATGCTTCGCCAATATAGCAATCCTGCCGGGTGGGATTCAATATCTTCCATAATCGTAGCTCCGGTGGTGGTAATACCCGATACAGCTTCAAATAGGATATCCACGACTGAATCAAGACTGCCGGCAAAAAGATAAGGCAGCATACTAAATAAGGAGACGGCAATCCAGGTGATAAAAACGCTGAAATAGGCCTCTCTGCGATTAAGCGTTCCGGCGGTATTGAATTTGTACCACCATAATCCAATACCTGTGGAAACAGTGATTAAAGATGACCAAACAAGCGCCATTTGGTCATTACTTTCCATAAAATAAGCAACCGGAATTCCGCTGAGCATTAGAACACCCAGAACTATTAAAGTAACTCCGACAAAATTGGATATATGTTGGAAATTCATTTATCGGAAGAGTTTTTCCAGTTTGCTGATATCGTCCTGCATGGCAAAAATAATCACCTTATCATCTTTTTTTAAAGTCATCTCAGGGTCAGGAAACAGGACTTTACCCTCTCTAACAATTGTTCCAATTACTGTACCTTTGGGGAATTTAACATCTTTTAGTGATTTGGAAGTCAACCTGTTGTCTTTGTAAACTACAAATTCAATAATCTCCCCTTCAAGCCCGTGCAATCCTGTAATAGCTACAATTTTTCCCTTTCGTACATGACGGAAAATATTATTTGCAGCAATAAGTTTTTTATTGATAATGGTATCCACCCCAATATTTTGAGAAATACGGGTATAATCAATACTATCAACCAAGGCTACAGTTTTATATACCCCAATATTGCCGGCGAGCAAACTGGTTAATATATTCACCTGGGTATCATCAGTAACCGAGACAAAAGCATCCATTTCAGAAAGTCCTTCTTCTCGCAACTGGTCTATTTTGTAATTCTGACAATTGACTACCAGTACATCTTTTAGGTTTTTAGCCAACCATTTGCAGCGATCTTCGTCTTTTTCTATTAAGGTGACAGAATAATCCCTTTGCAAGAGTAGGGCAGTATCATAACCTAAATCCGTTCCCCCATTAATCATTACCGATCGGATAGGTTTTTCTTTTTTACCTAAAATTCTGAGAATTTCCGAAATTTCATTTTTTCTGATGATAAAATATACATGGTCTCCTTTTCTGATGATGGTATTAGCATCCGGGATAATGGTTTTATTACCTCTTAAAATGGCTATCGGTCTAAAGTGAATATCAGGAGTCAGCTTTTCTATTTCATCCACAGTTCGATTAGAAACCAAAGCATCATTCAGGTTGATAGTTAATCCCATCAAAGAAACCAAACCATCCTCAAATTCGAAATAATCAGTTACTGATCCTTTGTCAAGAAGACGCGATATCTCTTTGGCTGCCAACTGATTAGGTGAAATTAAGGAGTCAATTCCCATAGCATTAAATGCCGCTATGGCCTCCGGCTGCAAATACTCCTGATTGTGAACTCTTGCTATTACTTTCTTGGCTCCCATATTTTTGGCAAAAAGAGCAGTTACCAAATTGGTTTTCTCTGAGGTGGTTAACGATAGTACCAAGTCAGCTTTATCTGCACCAGCTTTAATCAAAATAGAGCGTATGGAAGAATCACCGTTAATGGTTCTTACATCCAGCCTTGTTGAAGCATTGTCCAAAACTGTTTGATTGGAGTCAATCAAGGTAATATCTTGTTGCTCATATGCTAACAGCTGCGCTAAATGAAAGCCTACTTCTCCCGCCCCGGCTATTACAATTTTCATTGAATAAAAATTACTAAATTAGTTTATGTGCAAATGTAATTGATTTTTTAATGATAGGTGTAATGGTTATTTTTTTCGATATTATATCTCTTAAATGCGAGAATGGTAAACAATTCAAATTTTAGATGCTTACATATGATGAAGTGATTGCTGTAAATTAAATTTGCAGATATAATAAATAACTCAGTATGAAAATTCTAATGGTTTGTCTTGGGAACATATGCCGGTCTCCACTTGCACAAGGTATAATGGAAGCTAAAGTATTGGAAAGTAAGTTGGATTGGGAAGTGGATTCTGCTGGCACATCAGCTTATCATGTTGGGGAGAAGCCGGATCCAAGATCGATTTCGACTGCAGCGGATAACGGAATTGATATCACTTCTCAACGTGCAAGGCAATTTAGCAAATTGGATTTTAAACAGTTCGATATCATTTATGCTATGGATAAAAGTAATTATCACGACATTATACAGCATGCAGATTCAGAAAATTCCCGTAAAAAAGTAAAACTCATTTTAAATGAAGCTTTTCCTGGCGAAAACAGAGATGTTCCAGATCCATACTGGAACGATCGATTTCCTGAGGTTTATGAAATGCTGGAAAAAAGTTGCGATGAAATAATTTCTAAATATAAAAATCAATAAACTATGATTTCTAAAAACATTGAACAAGCACTTAACGACCAAATCCGACTCGAGGGAAATGCATCATACCTCTATCTCGCTATGGCTGCATGGTGTGATGCCAAAGGATTGGAGGGTTGTAAAAATTTCCTAATGCAACAATCTGATGAAGAGCGGTTCCACATGATAAAAATTGTCAATTACTTAAGTGAAGTTGACGGTCGTGCAATCAGCCCGGGCATCGATCAACCCCAAAAAGATTTTGAGTCTGTTGGGAAGCTGTTCGAAATGCTTTATGAACACGAACAAAAAGTCACTCAATCGATTCATGAGCTGGTTGATTTAGCTTATAAGGAAAAGGATTATACCACGCTTAACTTTTTACAGTGGTATGTAGAGGAACAAAGAGAAGAAGAAGATCTTGCAAGAACTATTCTTGATAAAATTAATTTGATTGGTGACAGTCCCCAATCATTGTATTTTATAGATTTAGAATTACAAAAACTTTGTGGAAGTTCTTCGGAAGAATAATTTAAATTAAATCTCTTATTTTTTAAATGATGCTCAATGGAGCTTTGTGTTCCTAAACTATTGTCTATGAATATTAATCAGGTGATAGATAACAATCCTATTGGAAAAGCACACACTCCAACTTCCGCCTTATATCGGGATTCTGCCCTATACGAATCTGTGAAAGAAAATATCTTCTGTAGATATCCATTCTGGATTGGGCACGAAGTCTGCTTTGATGGAAAAAACAACCTCTTTCCAATTAATGTGTATCCCGGTATGTTAGACGAACCCCTTTTACTTTCAAAAAAGGAAAGTGACTTTCATATGCTGTCCAATGTTTGTACACACCGGGGTGCGATTATTGAAAAGAAAAATTGCTCTAAAAATAGAATTATTTGCCCTTATCACGGAAGGAGATGGGATCTGGAAGGGAATTTTCAGTTTATGCCCGGATTTAAGGAGGTAGAGAATTTCCCATCCGATTGTGATCATTTGAAAAAGATTGCATTGTATAGGTATAATTCATTTTTGTGGGGAACTCTGTCGGATGATAATTTTAAGAATCTGGTGCCGGATTCCCTTTTTCAAAAGTACATGTATTTCTTCCCGTTTGATCGATTGCAAAAGGCAGAAAATTTTGAGACTGAATATGCCATCAATTGCAACTGGGCTTTGTATTGTGAAAATTACCTGGAGGGTTTCCATATTCCCTTTGTACATCCCGATTTAAATCAAGCCCTATCCAATGAAGTTTACCCGGTAATTTGTGATAAAGAATGGATTTTGCAGATTGGCATGGCAGAGGGAAATACTAACTGTTTTGACCTGCCGAAGGGGCATCTGGATTACGGGAGTAGGGTAGGAGCATACTATTTTTACCTATTTCCATCCACCATGCTTAATTTCTACCCATGGGGATTGTCCGTAAATCAGATTTTGCCCCAAGGAATTGATTCCGTTATGGTAAAGTATCAGACCTACGTCTTACCCGGTGCAAAATTAGCTAACAGTGCCGGTGCAGGTCTGGACAAAGTAGAACTGGAAGACCAGGAAGTAGTCATGCGCGTTCAGAAAGGCATTGGGTCAAGGAATTACACCAGAGGAAGATATTCCCCTAAACATGAAAAAGGCGTTTATCACTTTCACCAATTGATTAGTAGGGCTTTATTATGAGTGGTTTTCTGATGAACTGCAACAAAAAATCATAAATCAGCAATCACAAATCCCAACTACTATCACTTAATCGGAACCAATGAGCTGGTCTCTCCTATAAACCATATTGCATCATAGCGATGTGCTAATAGGGTAGGTACGTAATTTCCGGATTCCTGTTGAGGGTTATAAGTAACCCCTATAGCCCGGTTGCCTCTTGGCTCCATCAAAGGTGGAAAATACCTATCCCCACTATCGAACAACAAAACAAATTGGTCCTTGGAGATCTCATTTAATAAATGTTCCCAAGAATTGCGTTGTGCAGGTGGAATTTCCATGATTTTCATAGATTCTCCCCATGAACTACCCGCATTTACTTTCCCTTTGTAGGTAGCAAAACCGAGAATATACACATTGCTTTCACCCAAAGCCTCCCTACTTAATTGTCCAATATTTTTCTGTCCGTGTTGGCTCATCATGGATGCTCTCGCATCTCCGACATGGGTATTATGTGCCCATGCAATACCCTTTGATTGTGGACCGTAAAATACAAGTAGATTGTTAACTGTATTCCAAAAATGTGAAACTCTGGAATTCCATGAATCACGCGAATCAATAGAAGATAGCCTGAAGTGCCTTTCTGCATTTTTTATCACCTTCGCCTTTTGTAATAGATGATAAGTCGGATAGTTGTTTTCAGTTAACTGTGAAAGGTCATATGCCTCCATTATAGACCTCCAGGCCCAATTGACATCAGGTTCACATGATTCAATCATACGTCTTGCAACACCTCGAGCATAAGACCATTCATCACCTTTGTGCTCAGAGAAACATTGAAGGTGATCTAATACTTTATTTGAATACTCAGCTTCGGATACCAACATTGCAGATTTTAAATCCTCAAGAGCAGCCCATTGCCCGTAAACATCCATACCATACAGACCAACCTGATCATTAAATGACCTTTCGCTATTGTAATCTCTTAACCATTGCACTAATTCAAGAAACTCTCGGTTTCCCCACATCCACTCGGGCCAGCGGTCAAAAGTTTTCATTATCTCTTCTCCACTTGAATAATTGTTTTTTCCTCTAACATAAAGATTTAGCTTGTAAATTGCAGTCCAGTCCCCTTCTACAGCAATAAATGAAAACCCATAATCCTCAACAAGTTTTTTACTTAATAAATAGCGATTGGTGTAATATTCAGAAGTCCCATGTGTGGATTCACCCATCAAGACCAGTTTCTTATTGCCCATTTCAGCTGCCAAAGTATTCACTAAGTCTTCGGTAGATTTTTCTATAGCCTGTTCCTTCAAGTGGTTAAAAAGTTCTAAATCCGCTTCATCGATATCAGGAGTCTGTGAATTTGAAGAACAACTGTAAATGCAAAAAATCATCAAAGCCAGAATTAACTTAATATTCATATTTATTTATTTTTTCGGGTGAACTCCATTGTTTAGAAAATAATTTTAAAGTATAAATTAGACCTTATTTTATGAGATAAACTATCTTTACATTTCAATGCTTAAAATGAACGCTAAAGTAATAACTTTTTCAATGTCTGAATACTTTAGGTAATAGTAATATTTAGCAATTAGGGGAACCATATCGCATTAGATAAAGTTTAAGTTATTGAGTTCTTTGAAAATATGGGGCTGAACTGGAATCGACAGGAAAGACCATTTCGTAGTAAGCATGCCGGAGCAGGTTGGATCACTCCGCTAACAAATGTCCTTCAACCTATTTTAAATGGCAATAACAAATTCGCCATGGCTGCCTAATCTAAGAGATTAGAAAGCTTTTGTGCCGCAGCACCTGACGTCCGATACACGGACTGCCGCACATCATCAATTTCGGGCTGGGAAATGAGGATCTTCGACTCAAATCCGAGATTTAAGAAGATACGGAAAAGACTAAAGCCGGTTTTTACGCTTATCCTTTTCCCGACAATTTCGAGTAAAAACTAAGCATGTAGAAAGCTGCCTAATACTTTGTCTGGACCGGGGTTCGACTCCCCGCAGCTCCACTATTAATTTGCAATTCTTATCTTTGCAAAAAAATCCATGAGAGACATCAAAATGGTGGACTTACAAACTCAATATCTGAAAATAAAAGATGAAATCCATTTTTTATTTGATGAAATATTAGCTTCCGCAGCCTACATCAATGGTCCTCATGTAAACCTATTCTCCAACTCACTTTCCAAGTTTCTCAATGTAAAACATGTCATACCCTGTGGCAATGGTACTGACGCTTTGCAATTGGCGCTTATGGCTGCCGACCTTGAACCGGGTGATGAGGTCATTACCACTCCCTTTACTTTTGTTTCTACAGTGGAGGTAATAGGCCTACTTGGATTGAAACCCGTTTTTGTAGATGTTTGTCCTGACTCCTTTAATATGGATACACAGAAAATTACTGATAAAATTACTGATAAAACTAAGGTCATTATCCCGGTTCATTTATTTGGAAGACCCACAGAAATGGAACCGCTATTGCAATTGGCTAATAAACACGAATTGATTGTCATTGAGGATGCTGCCCAATCGCTTGGAGCAGAGTATACTTTTTCTAATGGAAAAACATATCAAACGGGTACCATGGGACAGCTGGGAACAACTTCTTTTTTTCCCAGCAAAAATCTAGGCTGCTATGGGGATGGAGGTGCTGTAATGACCAATGATGATGAACTTGCAACAAAAGTAAAGTCTATAGCTAACCACGGCGCTGACAAAAAGTATCATTATGACAGAGTAGGTATAAATAGCCGGCTGGATACCCTTCAAGCAGCTGTTTTGTTGGCAAAATTACCCCATCTCAAGGATTACAACCAATCAAGAATAAATGCTGCTCATTATTATGATGCTTTGTTGGAAAATACTGAATTGGTAAAATGTCCTCTAAGACCCAAGAATGCTACCCATATTTTTCATCAATATACTTTAATCATTGATGATGGGAGAGATAAATTAATGGAGTTTTTAGCAAAAAAAGGAATACCTACAGCCATATATTACCCCCTTCCTTTACATTTACAAAAAGCTTATTCCAATTATGGGTATAAATCAGGGGATTTTCCCATCGCCGAAAACCTATCTCAAAAAGTGTTGTCCTTACCGATGCATTCTGAATTATCCGAAGAGCAACAAGATTTTATCATAGCAAACTTAAAATTGGGTTTAGAAAAGAGTAGGGGAGTGTGAAATAAAAATATAGATAAAAAAAATATATGAAAAGGATTTTAATTACTGGTGCAGCAGGTTTCTTAGGTTCTCATCTTTCAGATCGATTTATTCAGGAAGGATTTAAGGTTATAGGAATGGATAACTTGATTACAGGAAGTCTTGACAATATAAGCCATTTATTTGAGCTAGAGAATTTTTCCTTTTATCATCACGATGTCAGCCAATTTGTACATGTTCCGGGTAGATTGGATTACATTATGCACTTTGCCTCACCTGCAAGTCCAATAGACTACCTTAAAATGCCTATTCAAACGCTCAAAGTGGGCTCTCTGGGTACTCATAATTTATTGGGTTTAGCTAGGGAAAAAAAAGCTCGAATATTGATTGCGTCAACCTCTGAGGTTTATGGTGATCCACTTGAACACCCGCAGAATGAGAATTATTGGGGGAATGTAAATCCGATAGGTCCTCGGGGAGTCTATGATGAAGCCAAACGTTTTCAAGAAGCAATAACCATGGCCTATCACAGGTATCATGGACTGGAAACCAGAATTGTGCGAATATTTAATACTTTTGGTCCAAGAATGCGTTTAAAAGACGGAAGAGCATTACCCGCTTTTATTGGCCAAGCAATAAAAAATGAGGATATTACTATTTTTGGAAATGGCAAACAAACTCGCTCATTTTGTTATGTAGATGACCTGATCGAAGGCATTTTTAGAGTCCTCATGGGAGATAGGGCAGAACCAGTAAATATTGGAAACCCGGAAGAGATCTGTATTCTCGAATTTGCTGAAGAGATTTTAAAATTAATTCCGGAGTCAACATCTAAAATCAGTTTTCATCCGCTACCAACAGATGATCCCAAAGTCCGGCAACCTGACATTAATCTCGCAAAAAAACTATACAATTGGTCACCTAAAATAAACAGACAAGAAGGTTTGTTAAAAACTATACCATACTTTAAAACTAAAATCAATGAACTATAAAAAACACATTTTAATAACCGGAGGAGCTGGCTTTATTGGTTCACACTTAACAATATTGCTGGTGAAAAAATATCCTCAATATTCCATCATTAATCTTGATAAGCTGACCTATGCTGGCAATCTGGAGAACCTGAAGCCCATTGAGAATAAACCAAATTATCAGTTCATAAAAGGAGATATTTGTGACAATGAATTTCTTGAAGGCTTATTCGAAAAATATCAATTCGATGGCATTTTTCATTTAGCCGCTGAATCACATGTGGACAGATCTATCGATTCTCCCAATGAATTTGCCTTTGCAAATGTCATAGGAACATTAAATTTACTGAATCAATGTCGAAAATATTGGAAAGAAAACTATGTGGATAAATTGTTCTACCATATTTCTACAGATGAAGTTTATGGCAGTTTGGGTGATACAGGATTATTCACAGAAACCACGCCTTATGACCCAAGATCTCCGTATTCGGCAAGCAAAGCATCATCAGATCACTTTGTAAGGGCTTTCTTTCATACTTATGGATTACCGGTGGTTATCTCCAATTGTTCTAATAATTACGGACCACTTCAATTTCCAGAAAAACTCATTCCACTAATGATTAATAACCTACTAAAAAACAAACAGTTACCAGTATATGGGGATGGAAAAAATGTCCGTGATTGGTTGTATGTAGGTGATCATGTAGAAGCTATGGATGTTATTTTTCACAATGGCATAGCCGGAGAAACCTATAACATAGGTGGTGATAATGAAATGCAAAACATAGAGCTAGTGCATCTTTTATGCGATCTAACAGATGGTTTGTTAAATCGTGAAAAAGGCCACGGCAGGAAGTTAATTAAATTCGTTAAAGATCGCCCAGGACACGACCGACGCTACGCAATAGATGCTTCCAAAATTAAGAATGAGCTGAATTGGCATCCCAAAACCAATTCATCTGAAGGATTTAGAAAGACCGTTGAGTGGTACCTCAATAATCAAGAATGGCTCAAAAAAGTAACAAGTGGTCAATACAGAGACTATTACCAAAGGTTCTATGAAGCTTAGTTGATTAGTTGGAAAGTGTAAAGAAATTGCCCTGACTAATTAATAGCTCATAAGCTCTTGTCAAGACCAAGGTAAAGTGTGTAAAAGTAAAAGCCACTTTTGTCCTATAATTTATATTATGTTAAATTGGGGTTTTTAAACATCCCTTTTTGAATAATTACCCCTTCTTGTGGTATAATTGCTCACAAAAGGCTCCTCCTTTCTTGTTTTGGTATTCTAGCCCGGATTATTCACAAAATTTCTACTGCAAAGCCAAACTGTCGGCTATAAT
>RECS01000080.1 GCA_007693915.1 Saprospirales bacterium
GCCGGGAATTCCCACGGAGCAGAGCATCCTAAAGTCTTCTGTCCTTCTCGGTTGTACGGACGGGGTGGGTTTTGTGAACAGGATTTGAGATTGACATCCTGGTCTAGTTAAATGAAAATTTTGTAATTCCTTTTTGACAAGGATGTTAAAATGAATTGATGAGTTTCCACTTATCAGCTTGTTGTTTTGTCATCAAGGAAAATAGTAGCTATTGAAAATTCAACCAAGTTGAAAAAGTCCTGTCAAGTTGTTTTTATTATTTACAGACCATGGAAACCCAAATTCTACAAACAAAATCAAAAACGGATGGACGAGATTCAGATTGACATTCGGATTTATAGAAATAAGGGAAGTACGGGTTTTAAAAGGTAGGAATATAATAATCTGGCAAAAAAAATTATCGTTTTTTAAATAAAAATAAATAAAAATGAAAAATAATCTATTAATAGCTAGTTTCCTTTTGGGAATATTTTTAATTTCAGCTTGTATAAAGGAAACTATAACCGATAAGGCTGAAAAAATGACTAAAGTCGAATCCATTGAAAGATCAAGTTCAACTACCCCTGAGGAGTATATAAATACCAATTACTCTATTATTGACTCAGTCAGCTTGGAACAAATTGGCGAAGAACCGATGGAGGTTCAAATAGTACTTCTCAATCAAATGACGCCATCAAAACGCAAGTCAATAATTTTGGAACGTTTGGATCAAAGTAAGTTGTTTTACTCAGGTATTCAGCAAATTTTTTTGAATGACCTCATTTCATTTATTTCCTTTCAAGATAGCATCTACTTTGAAGAATTTGACCATGAGTCAATCAATTATTATATTGAATCCTGGGTCGAGGATGCGTTTGCAATTTATCAATTTGATAGTATTCAGACATTGCAATTATTAACTTCTTTTACGCCACTAAATGAATCTCCTTTTTTTTGGGATTATCCTGATTTTATTCCAGGACCCAATCCTGATGACTCTAATAAAAGGTGCGTTTGTAGAAGAAATATGAGTTGTAATTTTCTTAATGATTTTGATTATGATTGCGTGGATTACAACTGTAGGAGACCATGGATTGGATGTGGTTGGCTTTTATTGAGAGAGTGTTGGGGAAGATGCCACTAATTTAATGATAAATTTGTGCAACCTAAAAGCATAAAATAGATGAAGAGCAAGAATAATCAAAATTACCAATTTTACTATTATTTGGGTTTATTATTATTAGTTTTATCAATTTCAATTGCTTTTTTAGCTAATCCTTTAGTGTTGACTTATAATTTTCATATATCAGTTTTTATAATTGGTTTAATTTCTCCCATAAATGCAAATAGACTTATGAACCGTTGGATTATTCCATCGGTTCTTTTATTAACTAGCTGCATTTTTCTGTTGATGAATCCAGAAAACCTTAAATCCCTTAACATCATTTTACGGGTTATTATATTCTTGCCAATAGCCCTATTATTTTTACATTTTTCAGGATTATACTTAGGTAATTGGTTGTACAAAAAATTTCCTTTAATACCTCTTGCTTTGTTAGTTTTTCTATCTTATTTGACTTTTTTATTTACCGTGCAGGATCATATGTTAGGAATAAGTTTTTGGGTCATTTTTTCCTTTATTGTATCTTATTTCTCAAAAAAATCCAATTTATCCCTATTAAAGATAATAGGCATATTGTCAATTTTTCCTATTAACTCAATCGTCTTGGTCTTATTGGATGCGCATGATTTTTTCTGGGATATTTCAATACCCTCATTTTTGGGTATTGCTATGGGAATTTTTTTTGGTATTTATATAGCAGGAAAAGAAAAAATTGGTGCCATAGCTCTATCGTTAACTGCTTTACCTTTGTTGTTAGGAATTTTTGGATTGCCAATTCTTTCCAAAAATATTTCAAACATAGAATTAACCTCAGTAGAAATACTTAAAATTGAGGATGTTCCATTTATCCATCAGGGAGACACACTAAGCTTGAGAAGTTTTGAAGGCAAAATTTTGGTGCTGGATTTCTGGCACTCCCGCTGTGCAGTTTGCTTTGAAAAATTTCCGAATTTTGAAAAATTGAAAGACGAATTTCAAGAGCAACCGGAAATTGTATTTTTTGCGATCAATAGCCCTATTGGAAAAGAAAATCCCGGTGATGCTGCTCCAATTATAGATAAACTTGGGTATAGTTTTGAAAATCTCTACTTATTATCACATGATTCTTACCGGGATTTTGGGGTTCAATACTTCCCAACATTAGTAATTATTAATAGGGAACAAACTGAAATTATAAGAACTAGCATTGAACGATCTCCGATGGTTGTAAATAATTCTTATAAAATCATTCAGTCTCTTTTAGATAAATAATTCCGCCACTACGGCTTACAAGTCGGTCTGCAATATAATTTCGGTAAGGATTTTTAGAGGTTAATAGAGAGCTTGTTTTTGGTGACATCCATCTTGTGAGTATTTAATTAACGGATTAGTCACTTTTTGATTTAAAGTAAATTAGCTTAGTGCCATCATAATATAGGGTTTAGGGGGAAGCTGTCAGCCTAAATTATGAGGGCAGATATCAGCTACATGTTGTCAGCATCACCCTACCACTTCCGGTATAAACTGCTTATCGTAAAGCTGGCGGTAATAGCCGTTGGAGTTAGCAAGAAGTTCTTCCTGTTTTCCGTACTCAACGACCTCTCCCTTTTTAAGGGCAAGGACTTTGTCTGCATGCTGAATGGTGGACAAGCGGTGCGCAATAATGATGGAAGTTCTTTTTTTGATCAGTTTTTCGATAGCATGTTGAATAATTGATTCTGTATCGGTATCCACTGAAGAGGTGGCTTCATCCAGGATGAGTATATCTGGTTTGAAGACAAGTGCCCTAACAAAAGATATTAATTGACGCTGACCAAGAGAAAGATTGGAGCCGCGCTCAGTCACCATAAATTCATACTCCCCCGGAAGTTGATTGATAATTTTATCTGCTCCGATGATTTCAGCTGCTTTTCTGATTTCCTCTCTGCTGATTTTGGGATCTCTTAAACTGATGTTTTCATAAATACTACCTCCAAAAAGAAAAACGTCCTGTAATACCAGTGCAATTCTCGATCGTAGAGCAGACAGTTCAAAATCCTTGATATCTTCTCCGTCTATCGATATTTTCCCCTTTTGAATGTCGTAGAATCGATTGACGAGATTGATAATGGTAGTTTTGCCCGAGCCGGTACTGCCGACAATAGCCATAGTTTGTCCGGCATCTATTTTAAAGCTCACTCCTTTCAGTATGTCATTTTCCCCGTCATAGCTAAAATGGACTTTATCGAATTCCAGATCCCCTTTGAGACTTTTGGGCTTTAAAGAACCTTCGTTGGGGATAAACTCAGAATGATCGAGCACATTAAAAACGCGATCTGCTGCCACCAAGCCCATCTGAAGGGTGTTAAATCGGTCTGCAAGCATTCGGATGGGACGAAAAAGCATATTGATGTACAATGGAAAAGCGATTAATACTCCAATGGTTACCTGCCCATCGAGAACACCCTTTGCCCCATACCAGACCAGTAATCCCAAAGAGGCAGCTGACACGATCTCCACAAAAGGAAAGAAAATGGCATAATATAAAATACTGTTCAGATTGGCAGAGGTATAGGCCCTGTTGATATCACGAAATTTATCTCTTTCCTGATTTTCCGCGTTGAATACCTGCACAACCTGTATGCCGGATATACGCTCCTGAAGGAAGGAATTCATTATCGAGATCTGATTCCTTACCCTTTGAAAAGCTTTTTTTACTTTTTCCTTGAAAATATAACTTCCAAGCATCAGTACAGGAAGGGTAGTAAGGATGACGAGAGTCAGTTGCCAACTGGTATAAAACATGATGGCAAGCACAGCGGTAATCCCCAGAATATCAGCAATAATGGTAAGCACACCCTGAGAGAATATCTGATTGATGGTCTCAACATCATTAATGGTTCTTGTCGTAGATCTTCCAATTGGGGTTCGATCAAAATAACTTAATCTTAAGCTTGTCAGGTGTTTAAAAACTCTGACTCTCAAGTCTCTGATAACGCTTTGTCCTAAAAGAGCAGAAAACAACATAAAGAGGTACTTAAAAAAAGACTCACTCATCAGCACCGCCACCAGTATTATGGCCATAGTGGTCATGCCCTGTAAATCGTACTCAAATATGTAATCATCAACCATTACGTTGATCAGGTAGGGCTTCAGTATGGAGACAGGTGCTAGTATTACTGCTAATAAAAGCGAAAGAAAAAACAGCAATTTATAGGGCTTTGCGAGTGCAATTACCCTTTTGAAGATATCTAAGTCCAGAGATTTTTTTTGCTGCTCCATAAAAAACAATAAAGGATAGAACGGGATTGCGGGCTTATTGTTTTGGGCAGCATGTCCTTTGGATGGGATTGGGGGAGTGCACTCACAAATATTTATCTGAGTAAAACAAAATCACCGGCCTTAACAATAGTAGCACCCCTAAAGTCTACATAAATCAGTTGATAAACATAGACTGCCTCATGTGCATTTTGTCCGTCAATTCTACCATCCCAAAAAACAGCCGGATGGTCAGGAGCTAGATCTTTGACCTCATGTACCCTGTTGCCCCATCGGTCAAATATACTGAACTGATTGATCTGCTCAATAGACTGTGTACCCAATGGGCCAAAGCGGGCATTGGCTTCAATATCACTGGCAGGTCTGAAGACGTTGGGAAGGTAGATGTCTTTTTCTCCAAGAAAGATGCGCAATTCATCCTCCAGAATACAGTTATCAACACTGATCAGAAGGACACTAATGGTAGTTTCTGTTTCGGCGACAAAGGTAATCTGTGGAGTATTTTCCGCAATTATTCCCGAGTCGTCTGACCAAAAAATTGATGACACCAGACTATCCGGAATATCGGTAGTGAATTCAATGGTGGTAGTCTCCAAAAAATCAAGTTCTAAATCATCTCCCAGACTAAGGTTGTATTGAGGCGGATCAATTATTTCTATCACTTCAACAACTCCGCTACAACCATTTGCTCCAACCAATTGCAAAGTATAAGTACCCGCGGAAAGTAGCGTTAAATCATCAGCGGTGACTGCATTGCCATCCAAAAATGCTATAGTGATTGGATTTTCTGAATCTAGATTCTCTACGATTATTGAGCCATTATTTTCTCCCGCACAAGTCGGATTTATGGTTATTATCTCATACTCAGGAGCTGACAAAAGTGCTATATTGACTTCGACCTCATCAGAACTGCACAGCCCCTCGCCCTCGACCAGATAATAAAAGGTATTCAATGGCAGATCACTATCAGATAAATCTACAATACCACCAATTATTTCACGATTTTCATCCAGCCACACTCCTCCTTCCGAAAAGCCTGTGAGATAGTCAAATAAATTGACCTCATTGGATTCAGATTCGCACAATTCCACAGGGCTTCCAATTACCTCGCCTGCAGATCTGAATTCCTCAATCTCCAGAATCACCGTATATTCTGATGTACACTCCTCCGGTAGAGAATCAGTAACAGTAAATATCAATTCAAATACACCTGAAACCGCTAAATCTGTTATCAAAAAGCCATCCTCAATTACAGGTACAGGATTATTGGAGTTGGGATTATTTAGCGTCCACACTCCTTCTACTGCCTCTCCGGAGATATCCATTAAAGGAATGGGGTCAAAATCTGAACATATCCTCAGCGCCGTTGGCAAACTCACGGGAGGACAATCACAGCCAATTACATCTATCAACACCAACCAGTTATTTCCCGGACAGGGGTCTTCAAAACCCTCAGTGCTGAAGAAAAATTCATACTGCCCCGGATCAAATCCATCAAAATCGATTACCCCATCCAATACCTCTTCACCATCGAAAATCCATGTTCCATCAATAGTCCCGCCAATGATTAATTCATTCAAATCGAGTATGGAGCCAAATAGAGCGTTATTGCAAATTAGCGGAGCAGTGAAAAAGTTAAGTTCTAATGGTTCAGAGACGATAGCTATAAATTCCCCGCTAAAGATACCATCGCATTCACTTACTACGGCATTGATTTCCCAGATAGTTTCTCCCGCATTTTGGGGAAGATTGACTTGCTGATTTGCTTCTGTTATTTCGACATCTATAGTATCGCCGGCACTACTATTAAGTTCAATATTAAATGGAAACGGCCCCTCACTCTCTACAGTAAGAAAAAGGTCCTCTCCCAAACAAATTTCAATAGATCCGCTAATCTCAACATTTGGCCCGGAAACCCATACCACCGGAATACCCACAGAAAAATCAATACAGGGATCATCGAAGTTGATTTCACCCTCTTCGGAAGTACTAATGATTGCTGTAATGAAATACGCCCTCCCCAACTCGAAACCTGCAGACCATTCGATGGGATCACCCTGAGAAGCCGCCAAAATATTCCCTACATCATTCGCATCACCATCGTGCAATACAAAAAACAACTCAAAATCCTCATCATCAATCGTACCTTGAAGATCTAAAGCAGCTAACTCAATATCTTCTCCCTCGCACAGTTCCAATTCATCAATTTGGAATTCACCTGTCCGGGCGATGCATGCACAATCCTCTGTCAATTCAACTATAGCAGCAGAACAACCATTATTATCAACCACTTCAAAAGTGATTACTGTTTCAGACATTACCGTATCGGTGATAAAGAAGTCACCATCAATTTCAGTTCCGTTTACAAAATAGGGTGAGTTGCCGCCACTTATCTCAAAGCTGCCAAAAAACTGATCAGCTATGCAAGTGGTCTCAATATTTTCGACAAAAGGCGGCTCAAAAAACTCAATTCTCAATGAATCAGTAGCTTCACATAAACCATTGGTTTCAGTATACTCAAAAACTAAAACCGATGCTGCATCAGTCTGTATACTTAAACTGTCATTTTGAAAGACAAAATTCACATTTACATCATTGCTATTTTCAATCAACTCATATAATCCATCACCAATAAAATCAACAATTAGGTCCTGTAGACATATGGATCTATCCTCAGGCAATTCAAAGGTCGGTACTGAATAGATAAAAAGCGGCTGACCAACCGAAATATCCAAACAAGGATCATCCAAATCAATTCCCTCTGTGTTTTGTGAACCACTTACATGAGAAATGAAATACCATTGGTCTCTTTGAAGAGTATCGGGAATAGAAAACGCAAGACTATTGGTAATAAAAACAGGATTGATTAATTCCTGACCATCACCTTCATGAATAATGAAAACTGCAGTATCTCCGGGAAAAACATCGGCATCAAAATTAAAGTCGAGATCAATAGAAAGTTCTGTTTCACAAATCACAATACTATCACCGCTCATCGTACCTGATGAGGACAAACAATTACAAAATACAGGATCGACTGAAAACTCAGTGGAACAGCCCAATTCATCAGTAATCGTAAATACATACTGAATCTCAGCTTCAAGCGTATCGGACACAAATTCATTTCCTGAAATCGTACCGGGAAGATTTATACTAAAGTCCTCACCTGATCCCTCTATTTCAAATGAAATAATAAACAATCCGGATGCTACACATTCAGTTTCAAGCTGTACTGCTATTGGTTCAAGATTAAATGCGACCTCAATAGTATCTACTGAAATACAGGCTGGGTTTTCAATGACCACTTCAATCTGATATTGTCCGGGCTGATCGACATCAAAAACAGTTTGAGATGAAAATGGAGCAGAGAATACACCATTACCCGGACCGGATAAATAGCGCCATTCGATAATTTCATTTGCCGGATCCAATCCAGCCGTCAACAAAGCAGAGAACCCACAATAGGAATCATCATAATCGACCGTGATCTCAGGGTCTTCATAAAAAACGACAGGCTGTCCAATGGCAACTTTCAGACACTCATCTGTTTCGTCAATAGATCCATTCTCTTCCCGCCCGATGACAAATGAAACGTAATATACTTGCCCGGGCACCATCCCATCGACAAAACCAAATACCGGAGAATCGTTAGTCGCAAATACGATCCCAAGGTCTATTCCGGGATTATCATGAAGGTAATACATACCAATATCACCGGTTTGAAAGACTCCGTCATTATTGTAAAAAACTGTGATGGAATCTCCTGAGGATAAGCAAGCTGAAAGCAATTCACTTTCCATTGTTCCTCGTTCATTTAAACAAAAACAATCTACAGGATCAATCTGAATCTCCGTTATACAGCCATTTTCATCCTCAACAGTAAGTATATAAACTTGATTGGGATCGAGAACATCAGAAGTGAAGGCCGATCCATCGAGTTCTCCTGGAATACTGATATTAACGATTTGCACTGATGACTCAATTTCAACACTTAAAATATATTCATTTAAGTTGAGGCATTCGGTTTCAAGATCCAGAATAATGGGATTTGCAAAAACTTCAAGCTCCCATTCTACAACCAATTCACAAGCCGGATTGGAGACCGTCAATTCAAAAACATATATACCGGCTTCATCAAAAATCACCTGTGTAAAAGCCAGATTTGGGTTGAGGATATTTGCAGTAGCAGGGCCATCAGTTTGTGTCCAGCTAATTTGAGTAACATCAGGTGAAAGATCAGCTTCAAGTGTGCCATTCCCTTGACAAAATTCCTGCGGGGATATTATTTCAGCTATCGGATCCTCATAGAAAATTACCTCTTGACCAAAGGCAACAGATAGACATGGATCGGAAAGGTCAATAAATCCATTATCTTCCAAACCTACGACATAGGAAATATAATAAGTTTGTCCCGGGACAATACCAGCCTGAAAGTTAAATACCCCTGTGTCATTGATTTCAATAATATTGCCCAAAGTAGTGCCCGGATTATCGTGTAAAATGAAGACTCCAATATCATTGATGTCAAAAGTGGCATCGCCATTGTGTATCCCAGTGGCTGGCTGACCGGACGAGATACAAATGTTAATCTGTTCAGCTGACATGGTTCCTGCATCTGCAACACACGGGCATTCTATCAGCCCTTCTGCTATGGCCTCACACCCATTGGAATCCGTTATTATAAAAAAGTAAGGATCACCACTATTTATGGGATCCGATAAAAATAAAGTACCGCTTATTTCAACCCCATCTACAAAATAGGGTTCGGCACCACCTGAAATGATCAGCTCAACTTCATATTCGCCACCTGCACAAAATATATCGCCCTCCTCGACCTCAGGTGAAGGGAGTATTTCAACTTCAATTTCAGTACTTCCTTCGCAGCTACCATTGTCTTCAGTAAATTCAAAAATATAAACCCCAGACTCTGAAACAACAACATCAGTTGAACTATTTTGAGGGCTTATAATATCCACTCCTCCGGGACCTCCACTTTGTGTCCATTGGCCCGTTGATCCGGCACCAATATCTGCTATAAAAGTGAATTCAAATTCACACTGAGGATCTACTGCTGTTATTTCCGGACTTGGAGGCTCAATTACATTTATTGTCTCACAAACAGGGTCTACAGCGCCACAGGAAGTGATTATATCCAGACAAACTTCCACCACACCCAATTGATCTACTGAAAACGCTACCGGCCCATTGGTGCCTTGACCGGACAAAATAGTGATTCCATTACCAGACCAAAAATAATCATCCACCAAGGGATCAAAAGGCACAGAAACACTGCCTTCATCATCTATGCACAATTCATCCGGCAAAATAAGATCCGGTACATCAACGGATACCAATTCAACTGAAATGGTATTGGGAGGCGAATCCCCACATGGACCACCTGTAAGCACAATTACTCCAAAATTGCTCCCTCCATTTTCAAACCACTCTGCTTCAAATCCGTCATTCGATACACTGATCACATTGCCACCAGTTAATGTTACATCCCATGATGTACCCGCGGGTGCTGGTGGATCTATCTCGTAAAAATAGGTAACTCCCTCGCAGACCTCAAGCGGTCCTGATATAGAAAAAACAGGGGGTTGAATGATAAATACCTCTTTACAAACCGTACCGGTAGTGCAAACATTCGAAAAAGAATAGCATATTTCTCTGATATCACTACCCGGAGCCCAGGCAACCTCAATATCCGGTAAATTAAATTCCAAATTTAAAAAGGGCCCCTCTACTGATCCACTTGTCCAGTCTCCTGTGGGAAGTCCTTCAAGCGTAAAGGTTACTAATTCATTGACGCAAACGGTATCAGGTCCGCTTATCTGAGGGTCTGAATCATCTGTAATTATTATTACCGTTCGGCAAAAATCCGATAAGTCGGCACAGAATAGTTCATCATCTATTCCAACTTGTATGTCGTTGATATTGTTGAGACCATTTGGTGCTGGCAATAATGAAAAATCATCGATAAGTACAGATACCCCACAAATATTATAGGTTCCCGGGGAAAAACCTGTTAAATTAGGTTCGGTTAAATAGTCTATTATTACATCATTCTCATCAGTGATAAGATAGTAATAATCATATAAATCCGGATTTGGAACATTCCCACCAAAGTCCGGGGGAATATTGAAATTTAGTCCGGGGGATCCTTCACAAAAGGTTTGAAACAGTGGGCTAATACTTCCGCCATTCGCATTGCAAGTAATTGCTGCCAAACAACTCGGTTCACATTCAGTTCCACTATTGTCTTCAAATTCCAAACTCCATTCAAACAATGTGCCGCCTGTCACTATCAACCAATCATCCCAAATCAATGTCCAAATTCCATTTACACTTCCTGTTAAATCTCCAAGACATGCTGTTGGACTTGATGGATAATATACTCCACTATATGACTGGCCAATTACGTTGAATTCAGTAGCGTCAAAATTTTCAGATGTACCTGGATGTGGATCAACCGGTTCATCACAATCAACAAAACAAATATCGAAAGTATTATTTCTATTAAATTGGGCTAAAAAGCTTTGGTTAATAAGTGTAACCGTGCTTCCATTTGGAGCTTTTAAAGTAAGTTCAATTTCCCCAATTCCATCATGCAAAAAATTTAAGTGAACTGCTCTTAATCGTTGCCCATTTTGCCCTAAAATATTATTGGTAGCACCCGAAACACTCAATTGGGAGGAATCTATACCTACGGGTGGTATATCAAATGGACAGTCGATACATTCGCAATTGGCAAATAGTTTAACAGCTAAAAATAAAAAAAATATTGAGGTAAAATTTTTCTTCATTCAATTTCATTTATTGTATAATAGACCTTTTAACTGAAAAAGGTTGCCTGAAGCTCTCGTTTTTTTTGAATTTTAAAGAATGTGATTCTAAGAAAATTTGCTTTAATCAAGTCTCAAATTAATATTATTGTAACAATATTTTGGTTTAAACCGAATTATTCACAAAACTTCTACTGCAAAGCCAGACTGTTGGCTATAATTTAAAATGCTCGAAATTTGTTATCCTCAAAATTGGGCTACAATTCCTTCGGATAAAAATTTCTGCGCTTCCCAATTCTATTGACATTTTTGCTTTTCGAAACGAAATTTCATGAATAATCCGGTTTAAGTATACAAGTAGAAGTCTAGTACAAACAGCTTCTTATTGATCATTAATCTCGACTTTTTTGAAAAAGTCAATTAACTGCTGTCTAAAATTGTTCGCACCCTAGGTTTTGGCTAAAACCCTTATAACACACCCTCATCCATAAAGCTGTAATAGCCTGTCGATGAGATAATAAGGTGGTCGAGTATATTAACATCCAATACTTTTCCGGCTTGTTTTAATTTTTGGGTGAGGCTGCGGTCAGCATGACTTGGTGAGAGATTGCCTGAGGGGTGGTTGTGTGCGAGAATTACACCACTGCTTTTTAAATGGATAGCCGGTTGAAAAACGAGACGTGGATCGACCACTGTACCACTTACGCCCCCGCGACTGATCATCTGTATTTTTAGAACTCTGCCTGCCCGGTTGAGATAGATTGCCCAAAATTCCTCCACATCCAGATCTGCTATATGGGGACTGATAAGGTTCCAGGCCTCTCTGCTTGATGAGATGAGCGGCTTTATTTTTGATTCGGTTTCTTTTCGACGACGTCCAAGTTCAATAGCAGCTGCAATAGTTACTGCTTTGGCAGGACCGACACCTTTGAATTTTTTCAAATCCTCAATATTATAGCGTCCCAATTCATTGAGGTTGTTCTCACAACTGCTCAATATGGTTTTAGCAAGTGCGAGTGCCGATTGATTCTTTGAGCCGGAGCCTAATAATATAGCCATGAGCTCTGCATTAGTTAAGGCTCTGACTCCTTGATAAAGTAATTTTTCCCTTGGACGATCTTCCGCGGCCCAAGACTTGATGGTAGATGAATTATTGGTTTTATTATTGAAAGTAAGGCTTTCCATAGGTTTATCGGAAGTTGAAGTAAAGTGAAAAAATCCGGTTCTACCACTTAAAAGATAAGCAGCAGATCCAAATATTTAATTATCCTCCCCTCAGTCTCTAAATATGAGCCCTATAACAGACTATAAAATCGGTCATTATTTGCTATTAACGAAACTAAAAGTCCCGTAAAAGAAAATTATCTTTATAAGTCAACAGACTTAAAATATTGGAAATAGAAAGAGGAAAAATTTAAAAAAAATTGGGAAAGGAAATCTGAAACTGCCAAGGGTACTCTACTAAAAGTGGGTAAGGCCTTGTTTGGATCGGTGTTAACCGAACCGGTCATCTGTCAACACAGATACAGTTCGTCATTCCTTTCCCCGGATCGTCAAGATGGATTAAACTGCGACCTTCTCGTTTACCGGTGATAAGTTGAGGAACTGATCTGCCTGCACCTCAACTACATAGCGGGTATTCCCACTTTTGTCCTCATAGTCGCGTCTTACCATTTTTCCGGTTAGTGCAACCTTAGAACCTTTTCTCAATAGTTGATTCATCAGTTCAGCGGTTTTTCCCCAGGCTACAACTCTGTGCCAACTGGTGTTGGTTTGTTTGTTTCCTGCCTTGTCCTTGTAGTATTCATTCACGGCAACGTTGATTTTACAGAGGTTGTTTCCGTTGTCGAATGTGATGAATTCTGGATCCTGACCTAAATGTCCGATCAATTGTACATGATTACTTAAATGTGTCATAACGTAAAAGTTTTAATTAAAAAATGATTATTAATACGACACAAAGATGAGATCAACTGATTCGATTAACCGTAGAATAAACGTTTGTATCCGTTTGTAAACGTTTAGCAGAATTCATCCAACGATCTAAACAATTATAAGGATTTGGTTATTAGTGTATTAAACAATAAGCATAAAGATGATCACAGAATTCGAAAGTTTAGTAGATGCACTAAGGCACTTAAAACAAAAGGGGTATACGATTGATTTGCAGATTACCGGTGATCATTTGAAATGCACCACATCCGGGACTAGACTCGATCCTGAGGATTGCACAGTTGACCATGTATATCGGTTTGAGCGCAAATCTAATCCGGCAGACTCTTCAGTGCTTTATGCTATTTCCGCTGATTCGAAAGACATCAAAGGAGTACTAGTAAGTGCATATGGAGCCTATTCAGAGCCCATGAAGGAAAAAATGATCAATTTGCTGAAAATGGATCACCACTAATTTAGAAAGTGGGAATTTTGATGAGTCAACTCCAAAATTTATATTTGGAGGACTGAAACAGCCCTAGCCTGCTCTTGTCAAATTATAAATAGAACAAGGCAAGCGTTTCCCAATGCATTTATGGGAGTTGAAACAGCCATTGGCGATTTACAACTTTATTAAGAATTAGTCCCCTAGACAAATATCCCAATTGGAATTAAAGCAACCATTCTACAAGGCATCCAGTGCATTAGAGAGGTCAGCAATCAGGTCATCCGAATTTTCTACACCTACACTCAATCTGATCAAGGAGTCTGTAAGGCCGGATTTAAGACGCTCTTCTTTTGGGATCGATCCATGCGTCATAGATGCAGGGTGTCCGATCAAACTTTCTACTCCACCGAGGGATTCAGCCAAAATGAAGAAATGAGTTTTTTCCAATACCTTATTACAGTCTCTATTGTGATCACCTCCTAAATCAAAGGAAACCATTCCTCCAAAGTGTTTCATCTGTTTTTTTGCTATTTCATGACCGGGATGATCAGAGAAGCCTGGATAGTATACTTTCTCCACCTTTGGATGATTTTTCAGGAATTTAGCAACTTTTTCAGCATTTTCGCAAGCCCGTTGAACTCTTAAATGAAGTGTTTTTATCCCCCTTAAAATTAAAAAGCAATCTAGCGGCCCGGGAACAGCTCCAGATGCATTTTGCATAAATTTAAGAGACTCATAGTCTTCTTTTCCCTTACAAACTATAGCTCCATGGATTACATCAGAGTGACCACCCAGATATTTTGTAGCGGAATGCAAAACCATGTCAGCACCTAAATTCAATGGCTGTTGCAAATATGGAGTAGCGAAGGTATTGTCAACGACCACTTTTACACCTGCTTCTTTTCCAATCTTACAAATCTCCTCAATATCTACCACTTGAAGCATAGGGTTGGTGGGCGTTTCCACCCAAATAAGTTTTGTGTTTTCATTGATATTGTCCCTTACATTTTCAGGATTTCTCATATCAACAAAATTGGATTGAATGCCCATTTTTTGATAAATAGCTCTCAATAACCTGTAAGAACCTCCATATAAATCATTGGTGGAGAGAACTTCATCTCCTGACTTAAGCGTCTTTATAATTGCATCCATTGCAGCCAATCCACTTCCAAAACAAATCCCACCATAACCATTTTCCAAAGCAGCCAAGTTGTTTTCAAGAGCATCTCTTGTCGGATTCTGGGTACGTGCATATTCATACCCTTTGTGCACATTAGGTGCATCTTGCTTATAGGTAGAAGTTTGATAAATAGGAGTCATCACTGCTCCCGTTTGTGGATCAGGCTCAATACCTGCATGGATTACTTTTGTCTCAAATTTCATTTATTTCCTTTTTTATTCTACAAAGATAAAACATTAGTTCATCAAAGGTTCAAGTGCAAGAAATGTGCCGTAATAGTTAAAGGGTTTAAATTAAAAAAAACAAGCAGGGAAAATGGGCTTTAAATACAGCCGTTTCGTTTTTCTATATTGTTATGGTAAAAAAAGCTCAACTCAACTCACTAACCCAAGCCTTTTTAATATCTTTGTAAGTCATCTTAAAAAACATTTATCATGAAACACTTATTCACAGCAATTTTTCTTTTTTCGTTAATCTTACCTCTTCAGGCACAGGATGTGTGCAATCAGTATTTTCCTTTCGAGCACTTTCGTTCAATGACATTTGGGTCATATGATTCAAGAGATCGCTACGAGGGTTCTCAAACATGGGAAGTTCAGGAATTAAAAGAAGAGAATGGGGAAAAAATAGCTACCGTTCATCTCATTATCAGAGAAGCTGACGGCAGAAGGCTGATGGAGAATCAATTTACAGCCCGTTGTTCAGATGGAACGTATTTTATTAACATGGAGGGGGCTCACCTCAATGAGTTTTCAGCCAGCATGACTGATGGTATTGACATAGAAATAGAGGGTGATGACATATCATTACCCAATCAAATTAATGAAGGCACCAATCTACCGGATGCACGAATGGATATCACAATTAAGGGAATAATTACTATCAATGCCAGTATGCACATTTTTAACAGAGAGGTAAAGGGCAAAACAACGCTTTCTACCCCTGTAGGGGAGTTGGATACATGGGAAATTACCTATGACACCACCGTTCGGGCAGGATTATCAGTAAGAGGGAGCGTCAAAGAGTATGTTGCTGAAAAATACGGAACTGTCCGCACTGAAAATTTCAACAGACGGGGCAGGTTGCAATCCTACTCCGTATTGGAGGAAGCAGTGAGTTGGTAGTTAATTTGCTGCGCTCGATTATTGTTTCGAGATACAATTTAGAAAAGAGGTCTACCTATTGAATTATTTTTCTTTTTGATTAAAACTATTCCATTTTGAATAGATGCTGACTATTTTTGCTCTCTAATATTAACCGCGCTGCATGCTGGAAGTCTTACAGGGAGATATTTTTCTTACGCTGATTGCCATTATCCTGGTGGAATTGATCCTGGGCATGGATAATCTCGTGGTTCTGTTCAGCCTCTTCAAAAAGAAAAAGGTGGCCAATAAGTTACTGGCTATAGGTATTGGTTTTTTCTTTTCAGCTATTCTTCGTATTCTGATTCTGGGTACTGCATTGACTCTATTGGAAAAAACCTTTCACCTTTTCAGTATATCCATACCGGGACTTTCCTCCGAAGTGGGAAGCAGAGGTTTGGTATTTGCCATAGCAGGTAGTTATTTAATCTTACATGCCATATTGGAAATCAGAGATTATTTCAGTGAAAAAGATTTGAAAACCTCTAAGGGACTGCTGCTCTCCAATTGGTCATGGCCCTATCTCATCATGTGGATTGCCGCTATCGATCTGGTTTTTTCCTATGATTCACTTTTGGGAGTTTTGGCAGTGTCCAGAGATTTTTATTTATTGGCAATCGGTCTTATTATATCCAGAACAATTATGCTTTTTTTCTTCGTAAAAATCTACCGATTTATCAAAAGTCATCCCGAATTGATGGTTGTCATGTTTATATTTCTGGCTATGGTAGGACTTGGATTGGCACTGGAAGGACTAGAAGATATGGAGACTAGAATTGCAGGCTTAAACATCAGGAGTTTTCCCGTTAGCTGGCTTTATAGTATCTTCGCAATTGGTGTAATATACTCCTGGTGGCATGCCAGAAATAAAAAAAGAAAGAATCAGCTTGAAATCTCCAAAAATGATTAATCGAATTTCTTTTAAGTCTCCGGGACTTTTTTTAGGGCTTATATTTATTCTCTCCGGAATCATCTTTTTTCAGGCTTGTTCTGAAGGTGCGGAAGAGCCAGCTTTTTTTCAATTGACTGGACCAACAATGGGCACTTCCTACTCCATAGTATTTGAGGGTATGGAGGAAAAGCCGGAAATTCATACTAGTGTGGATAGTTTACTCGAGGTGGTTAATCAGGAACTGAGTACCTGGATACCGGAATCCACCATTTCCCGATTCAATCAATCTGAAACCGGAATTCTTTTAGATGCCGACTTGCCTCCTTACTTTTTGGATAACATTCAAATAAGTGACAATTGTGTGCAATGGACTGACGGATGGTTCGACCCTACTGTCATGCCTTTGGTCAATTACTGGGGATTTGGATTCGCAGGTAGAGAAGCGCCAGAGCAGCTCGACTCTAATAAAGTAGATAGTTTATTGAATTATGTCGGTTGGAAAAAAATATTTATTGAGGAGCGTGACGAAGGAGTTTTTGTCGGTAAGGAAAATTCGGGTGTTCAATTGGATTTTAGCGCAGTAGCAAAAGGTTACGGGGTAGATGTATTGGCTGATTTTTTTGAAAAAAAAGGAATAAGCAACTATCTTATTGACATCGGGGGTGAAGTTTGTGTAAACGGAAAGGGTCGCCATGGAAACGGCTGGGTACTCGGCGTAAACAGTCCCGATCCTACGGCTCCGGCAAGTGAAATTACCATGCGGTTCACCCTTCAATCAGGTTGTGTAGCTACATCGGGAAATTATCGAAACTTCAGAGAAGTGGAAGGACAAATTATCGGTCACACTCTGAATCCAAGAACAGGCTTCCCCGAAATCAATAGATTGTTAAGTGTAACCATTTGGTATGAAGACTCAGCACATGCCGATGCCTTGGCTACAGGTGCACTCGGAATGGGCTTTCCTGCTGCTATGAATATGGTAGAGAATATAGATGGAGCCGAAGCTTTTTTCATTTTCATTAATGAGGAGGGTGAAACAGAAAAAACCTGGACAGCAGGTTTTGAACCATTTTTAAATTAAAAAAGATTGGATTATCACCGATCATCAAAAAAGAATTGAATGGATTTTAAATTAGAAAAGGACCTTTGTTTTTTTGATCTGGAAGCGACCGGACTACACGTCATACGCGATCGCATTATACAGGTAGGAATAGTGAAGTATTTCGCCGATGGAAAAGAACCCGAAGAATTAGATATCCTTATTAATCCTGAAATCCCGATCAATCCGGATGCAACAGCTGTCCACGGTTATTCCAATGAGGATCTTGTAGGCAAGCCCCTTTTCAAAGAAGTTGCAGGACAGATCGTTGACTTCATAGGAGATGCAGACCTTGCGGGTTATAATCTACTGAGTTATGATGTGCCCTTGTTGCTTGAAGAACTTTACAGGTCAGGTTATGAATTGGAAATGGATAATCGCAAAGTGGTGGATGTCCAGCGAATTTTTTATAAAATGGAACCGCGGAATTTATCTGCCGCTTACCGTTTTTACTGTGGAAAAGAAATGGAAAATGCGCACGATGCCATAGCAGATGTAAAAGCCACAGCGGAAATACTGGCAGGTCAGTTGAAAATGTACGAAGGTAAAGATCTGAGAACTAACGACGGTGAAATCATTCCCAGTCCCATTATAAACGATATAGGGAAACTTCACGATTTTACCAATGACTACAATATGATTGATGCTACCCGGAGGTTGAAATATGATGAAAAGGGGAGGATAGTTTTTAACTTTGGAAAGTATGTCGGTAAGGAAGTTGCCCCCTTGTTGGCAAAAGATAAAAAGTATTATGAGTGGATGCTCAATAAAGACTTTTCCTATCAGGTTAAATCCTTAATAAAAAAGCTGGTTGAGAAATACGAGGCTTCACAATGAAGTTATTGCAGGGATTTGTAGCACAATAGAAAAATCAGTATTATTTTCCATAACGGACTCATTTATGCATAGGTCGATAGTATTACTTTTTACCGCTTTTCTTTTACTTGCACTAAACTCTTGTTACGAAAGGCAGGAGGCTTGTACAGATATCAATGCGGTAAATTTTAATCCCCTTGCCGATGACCCTTGTTGCTGTAATTATCCGGCACTTACTTTACAGTTGCAACACAGGTATGGGGCTGACAGTATTCGCTTTTTTGCAGACAGTACTTACTTATTGGATTCCGGAACTCCTTTCAAGGTCTTGTCATTTGAATTTTTGGCAGATGAACTGATACTCATAAGAGAAAATGGAGAACAAATCAGAGTAGAAGAAGAAATAGCCTTTGTGAATAATTCCATAGAAAATTGTCCGTGTATCGATGATGTGTTTTCCGTAAATCTTACAGCCCTCAATACCAGCCCCGGAACCTTTTCAAAACCGGGTGCCATCCAATCTATAAAATTTAGTTCTGGTTTGTCTGAAAAGTGGTCAGAGGTAGCTCCGGCTGATTATCCTTCCGGTCATCCATTGGCACTCGAAACGCGATATGATTTTGAAGCGGAAAAATACAGACATTTTTTGGCGACCGTGGTTTTCCCGGAGACCGCTGACACCTTCAGGATACGCACATCTAACTTAAGGAGTGAGTTAATTTTTGAAGGACCCTTTGAGCTATTCAAAGCACAAAATACTACCTTGACTTTGAGAATTGACTACCAAAAGCTACTTGGCAGATTAGATGAAGTTATCTCCGATCCACTATTGACAGAGGAATTGATACGGGAAAATCTGAAAGATGCACTAAAGTTGTTCCAATAAGAATTATAGTTTCTGTTTTTCTGTTATAAACTTGGATGATCGTAAACCTATTGGGGTCAATTTTCCGTTTATAAACAAAATTTACACAATGAATAAATTACACTTTTTTATCCTCCTTCCCTTATTTTTATTCGTCTTTTCAGCCTGTGGTGATGATGATGACAATGGAACGCCGACAGGAACACTTGAGATTTTCTTTGAGCCAATCTACGGTGAGGACAGGGGATTAATCTCACCAACTACTAATTTCTCCTATGCAAGCGGAAATGATATCAGAGTAATCCGTTCTGACATGTATCTCGGAAATATCAGCCTCGGCACAGCATCTGCAACAACTGTCCTGAGTGAGATAGAATATGTCAGTTTGGGAGAACCCAAAATGGATGAAAGTACCGGGCTAACAGATAAGTTTTTGGTATTGAATAATGTGCCGGCCGGCTCCTATTCTTTTTTTGAATTTGGGATAGGTGTACCACCGGAACTCAACAGCAAAACTCCTTCGGACTTTAGTTCGTCCCATCCACTTGCAAGAGGCGGAAATTACTGGGATGCATGGGATAGTTATATTTTTGCAAAACTTGAGGGAAGATTGGATGTGAATGATGACGGGCTCTTTAGTCAAAACTTCATTTATCACAGTGGTCAGGATGAGCTGTACAGGATTTTGAGGGCAAACATCCCATTGACCATAAGCGAGGGAGGTACTACACGTTTAAAAATAGTCATTGATCACGAAAAACTTCTGATTAATGAAGATGGTGAATTCGTAGATATTGAGGAGACACCCATTGATCATTCGGCCGGAGATCTGGCATTAGTTAGGTTTATTGCTGATAATTACGGCAGAGCTTTTTCTTTAGAATTATTAAGTCAATAAAAAAAGCAGATGAATTTTCGTTTTGGGTTGGTTTTTCTGTTTTTAGTAATGCTCTTTATTTATGCCTGTAAAGATGAGGTAATGAATGAAGGTGACTTGAGTTTCATCCCGTTTGATCCTGTTGAATACAAATTAGAAATCCCGGAAGGTTGGCCACAGATGGAGATTCCGGAGGACAATCCCTTGACCTATGAAGGGGTACAATTGGGGAGAAGATTGTTTTTTGACCCCATTTTATCACTCGACAACACCATTTCATGTGCTACATGTCATGTTCCTGAAAAAGGATTTTCAGATAACAATCCCATAGCTGTGGGTATCGGAGGTGCATTGGGAACTCGAAAGACCATGAGTTTGATCAATGTTGGATTCAATCAAAATGGTCTGTTGTGGGATGGAGCAGTCATGACTTTGGAGGAACAATCGCTGCACCCCATTGAAGACCCCGTTGAAATGAATCTTCCACTAGAGGAAGCTATTCAGCGATTGCGAGATCATGAAGATTACAGCGTGCGCTTCAGAAAAGCCTTTGGCATAGGCAATGTAGACGAAATCAATAAAGATTTGCTCGCCAAAGCATTGGCTCAGTTTCAGAGGATAATCATAGCAGGTGGAGAATCTCAATTTGAAAAGGTGATGCGTGGTGAATTGAGTTTTACTGATGAGCAACTCAATGGCTGGGAAATGTTTACTGACGCCAATAGACTTGTAGTGGATGCAGAGTGTGCCCATTGCCATATTCGCCCGCTTTTCAATATCAATGAATACATCAATAACGGCATTACACCTGTTGAACGCTTATTTGACCACCCTGACCCGGGGCGTGGAGCCGTGACGGGAAGGGAGAGAGATTATGGTAAGTTCAGAACGGTAACCCTGATCAATTGGGAGTTGAGAAAAAACTTCATGCACGACGGTAGATTTGAGACGATGGAGGATGTCGTAAACCATTACAATAGCGGTGGACACCGTCCTACAAATCCGGATGAAGACAATGTTGATTTATTGATTTATCCTTTGAATATGGATGAATTTGAACTCCATGACCTGATGGAGTTTCTCAGAATGCTAACTGATACCACATTTTTGAGCAATCCCGATTTACAAAATCCCTTTTTGTAGAATTGAATTATCCCGGCTTAGGAAGCGCCCCTGTCGTTTTGCTCAGAAAGTGTCCAGTCATCGGTTTTGGTGGTTTGCAACCAGATATTTCCTGATTTTCTAAAAACCTGTGCATTCAGTCCAAATTGTTCTTGAAAATTAGCTTCAAGGGTTTCCACTTTGAGATTGCCATGGATGGAGAGATCGCCTTCAGACCCCTTTTTTCTTATTTCACCAATAGTACTATTGGGATCGTGTTTTAATTCATCTTTGCTACCTTCTCCTGTTTCGTGAGGCTTTTTATAGAACTCTATTTTCAGCTTGGGAAACTTCTCAGAGAACTCTCTCTGAATATCTGCAATTTTTTTGTCGTTTGTAATATCCATTTTCTTTTTGCTCCAAAAGTAAGAAAAGTTGAGATAATGGGGAATGTTTAAAGGTGGAAAGAATTTATTAAAAAAGGATTATTGTCTTCAATAGACTGGTCAATTTCGCAGATTGGCAATGGGAGGGTGTTTAGCTGAAATGACCGTTGTATGCTTTGTTCTGCTCAGTTTTCATTATTTCTCTTAATTCTTCAATTGTAAAAGCTGGTTTTTTTTTATGCAACATTGCATGACAATTTGGGCAAACGGGTATCAAGTCCTCAATTGGGTTCACTTCGTATTCTTCGCCAATCGAACTTATCTCTTTAAGATGGTGAACATGTATAAAGTCTTTACCAAGTTCACCAAATTTATCTCTAAAATTAAATCCACAGACCTGGCAGGTTGGTTTAAAATGCCTGATACATTTTAATCTCGCTTCACTATCTCTTTCATATCGATTTACGAGAACGGTGCTTACTTTTCCCTCAATATGCTTAATATCTATTTCTTCTACTTCCTCTGGCAACAAAACGTTCTTGATTCGATATGCCCATATTTTTCTATTTCTACCATTGATGTTCGGCTTTTCTATTTTTCTCCTTTCAAATTCCAACAAATATTCCTGTACAATTATACTTTCCCTTGTTATTGATGCACTAAACCAATCAACCATATTACCTGAAATCCAATTAATGTCGGTTACTCCATTTAAATATTTTTCTTGAATGAATTTATCTTTCTTTAATTCAGTTGCAATTTCATCTCTATCAACCCAAATCTTCGATAAATTTAAATTTCTTATGATAGCTCTAATTACTGGAAATACCTCCTCTAATTTGAATTTTATTTTTTGGTTTAAGATTTTTTCTTTTTCTAATGCACCTACAAATTCTGGTTTCAACTCCCATGTAAAATACTTTCCTTCTTCCCCTCCAATTGCTAATAAACTCCACCACCTATAATTACCATTTTCTCTTTTAGAAGAAGGATAAACATTTGTTACCTTGCTGATCTTTTTAGCGATTCTTGCAAATGTTAAATTTATTCCTCCCGGATGATTCTTGTTAAGAATTTCCATTAATTTTATTCCAGTTGCTTTATGGTTTGGAGACTCATAGAGTATTTTTAGCAAATTTATTTCATTGCTTGTCAACTTTACTTTTGAAAACGATTCTCTAAAATCATTTTCGGTCAAACCTGTTTTGTGGTCATGTTTCATATTTTTCTAATTGAGTAGAACATCCCTATATCCACCACTCACCCAAAACATGCGTCAATTTCTGCTATGTCAGATCGCTTGAATTAGATAATCCGGACATTACCAGCCCAAATCTAAACAATTTCCATAAAATCCAAAGGAGTTTTTAGCGATTTATTGGAGACTTTTAATAGGTGGGTGGTGATTTTTGTGGTTTTGGGGATGGAGTTGTCTAAGTTCAGTATTTGCCGAAAAAGGGGTCAGTATCACCGGAATGTCCAGAAGGTCACTATGCTCCGGTATATTCATCAACCTAATGGGTTGGTGAGGCCGTCTACTCGATTAGTCATTGTTGTTTTTTATTGGCTTTTTAATTTTTGAAGCTAAACCATCTATATGCTCGAATAAATGTGGCTTAATTGGATTCCACATTGGGTCGAGTATAAAATCGACACCTTCTCTTCTCGCTAACTTAGAAGCCGGCACAAAATCACTATCTCCTGAAACTAAAATTATTTGTTCAACTTGGTTTTTTAATGTCATTGAAGCAATATCAAGCCCAATTTTTATATCTACTCTTTTTTGCGAGAAATCAAATTGAACATCTTCTTCTGTCAAATCATCGATGCTTAACTTTTTTCCCAGTAAATCTTTAGTTTTTGACGGTTTAATTATCCAGCGTTTTCTGTCATCTAACACTCCAAGTCGTAGAGCTATTTTCCTCTTTTTTTTGAGTTCTTCTAAAAAATCTAATTGAAACTTATATTGATCTGTCTTTGAAAAATCAATTGATTTTCCTGTGACTGGGTTATGTTGCTTTTTGTCGTAGGGTAAGCAATCATAATAAAAAATTCGATAGAGATCAAATGATTCTCCCTTAGCTTGGGTTAAATGTTTAAGACACATTTCCCAAAGGTCATTGGCTGTTCTAACAGGGTCAAGGTTTCTGACTTTATTAATTGAGCGGTATCTTTTAAGAAAGAAACCTCCATCTACTAAAATTGCAGTTCGTTTTTTCATATGTATAAAAATAAAAAAGCTCTAAGTTTGGCATTCTCGCTATTATATAGAAAATTGAGAATACGTTGCTAAGAGCATTATATGTTTACAAATGTACAACTTCTGTTCCAAATATACAAATTGGTTAAGTTATTTTGTAATTATAGTCGTTTTATAAAAATGGCATAACGGTCTAGGGTATGAAACGTAGGGCATTTTGGAGTACTTAATTGTCTGCCCGAAACCGAGCTGTCTAAGTGCCGAAAACTTACGGAAACCACTGATCGCTCTATGTTTTATACCCATTGTGTGTGCCACGAATGGCCAACATTCCACCAAAGATAGCTAATTGATGGAAAAGTAAAGATGCTGAAAGCAGTATTCATTAGCAAATGGAGTAAGATCGAAGCACGCAGTCCGTTCCCTGTGGGGAGCGGAGCCGCCTACTCGATTGCCTACTGGCGTTTTCTGTCTTGGTTTATTTTTCGTTTGCTTCTTTCAGCGCAATTTGTTCTAATTCTTCTGAAATCCTAAAATTCGTTTCCCTGATTTTATCCAAAAACGGTTTGATTGAGGGAGTAATTCCGTTATTCTTGGCTCTTATAATCACTCCTAAAGTTCCTGTTACAGATAGTCCTAATCGTTCAGCTAATCTTCGTGCTTTCCAGTCGTCAAGAATTATGATATTCTCACTTGTCTCCAATGCCAATGCGATTGCGCTGGCTTCTCCTTTATCGATTTGCATTTCAAGCAATTGTTGTCGGTAATGGTCTTTGGCTTGCTGAACTTCAATCCAGTCAGGAAGGTGCTCTCCGTATTCCAGTAAAATGTCCTGCGTTATTGTCACCGTTTTGTAGAGTTGTCGCAATAAATCAAGTTCTCTGATTTTAGTGAGAATTATTAAACAGCTTGTATCTGAGACGATTATTTTAGGCATTATCCACGTCTCTTGTCAAGTCTGATGGCGGGTAGTTAAAGATTGAGACGTCATACTTTCCAAGGAGTTCAGCAAATGTTCGCTTGGTAAGTCCTGCTAATTCAGCGGCTTGTCCCAAGGAGAGTTTTCCTTTTTCATAAAGAGTTGAAGCAACTAACATTGCTATATCTTTATCGTCAAGGTCAACGTTATCTGGTATTTTAAAATTTACTGTTCTCATAAAAACAAAGATAATCAATATCTGAAAATTCTGTCTGTAGAGGTAGGCTTTTTTTCTACACTTGTAGGCAACGTCTCACGTATAATATTAGTGACAACTTAAAATGCGCTAATTTTTCGGTTAAACTTTAAGTTGCTAAAAATACACAAAACTCTCGTTTCAGCCACAAATCTCGCCATTTTTGTTATGCGCTGTGTGTGCCCCGAATGGCCAACCTTCCATCAAAGATAGCTAATTGATGGAAAAGTAAGGATGCTGAAAGCAGTATTCATTAGCAAATGGAGTACGAACGAACTATCCCTTACTGCTTATTAAAAAGATTATACCCCAGGGTCCAACTTTGGGAACTTGCAAAATCATCTGTTGGCTCAGATTCTTTAATTTCCTGTTTGGTGGTTTCAGGTATGACGAAGACTATGTCCATTTCATTGAAATTGGAACAGAGAATACCGGGCATACTGACAAGTGAAGTGGAATAAGCCGGTGAATCTTTTCTGGCTGAAACAGCAAACAGTAGATCATCATCCTTTAAATCTTTGAAAAGCATCAGGATATTTTCATAGCCGCTCCAAATCTTATAATTGACATTTTTGGCAGAATACTTTTTCTGTATGATGGGTTCTATGGCGTCTTTGGAGGCTTCTGTACAGAAAAAGTGAATCTTATTACCACTTAACTTCGCATAATTGATAATTTTTCCCAGCCACAACTCAAATGAAACCTCTTCTTCTGCATTTGCAGGTACGGCTACTAAAATCCTTTTGAGCGTATTCAGCGGGTGAACCGGCTTATAGATAAATAAAGTGGAATTATTGATTTCTATCAACTCATCCAGCATAATGTTAAACTTGGCCTGATAAGAGTCCTTTTGACCCGACCAACCCATGACAATTTCTGTGGAATGAGTATCTCTTGCAGCCCTATGGATTCCATTGGCGATATTTGCATCTACGCGGGTTTCATCTTCCACACCATGGCCATAGTCACCGGCATATTTGGTCGCTTTCTCCAGCACTTTTTGACCCTGTGCCAGTAATTCTCTTGATTGGTCTCCTTCCTCAGCAACAAAAACTGTATGGAATTTTTCTTTGGATTTTGCATTTTTGACCGATGAGGCGAGGTCAATAAGCCCTTTTACCCTATCGTCTCTGTGCACTGAAACCAATATTCGCTGATCCACTTTTTCAACTTCGGGTAGTTTTTCTCCCTCAGTTTTGGCTATTTCAGTACCGGCTTTTTCTGCATAATACGAACCTACAAGACAGGTAACGAGAATCATCACCACTGTTCCGTTTAGTACCGCTTCATTGAATAAGCCCAGATTTACACCTACAAAAACAACCGCAAGTGTAGCGGCAGCCTGAGTCGAGGAGAGACCGAACATCAGGTTCCTCTCCGCAGTATTCCAACCAAAGCTTTTTTGCGTTACCCAAGCAGCCAACCATTTTGCACCTAATGCAATGACAGTCATCACTACTGCTACAATAATGGCCTCGAATCCTTGAACCAAAACGCGAACATCCACTATCATACCCACTGATAAAAGGAAAAACGGTATAAATAAAGCATTACCAACAAATTCAATTCGATTCATCATAGGCGATGTATGAGGAACGAGTTTATTCAATGCCAGTCCTGCAAAGAAGGCTCCGATGATGGCCTCCAGGCCGGCTATCTCAGCAAGGAAGGCTGCCAGATAAACCAGTGCAAGAATAAAAATATACTGCGATACTGCATCTTCGTATTTTCTGAAAAACCAACGCGCAAGCATTGGGAACCCTATCATTACTATAAGTGTAAAAATAATTGACGAAACCCCCAGCGTTATCCAGAATGCCTGACCCACTTCACCTCTGGTCATACCTGCTATTACCGCCAAAACGAATAGTGCAAGGGTATCTGTAATCATGGTGCCGCCAACTGTGATATTTACTATAGGGAGTTTTACCAGACCCATTTTACTGATAGCGGGATAAGCCAACAGGGTATGTGAAGCGAACATGGAGGCCATAAGAATGGCTGACATCCATCCCAGACCGAGAACGTAATGCGCAATTACCGAACCCAAAACCATGGGGATGATAAAAGTATTCATCCCAAAGTACATAGACTTCCACTTGTTTTTCTTGAAATCATTCATATCGATTTCAAGCCCTGCAAGAAACATGATATACAGTAAACCCACACTTCCAAACAACTTAAAGGGTTCGTCGGAAGCAATTATCTGCAAGCCCTTGGGACCTATGATCACCCCTGCAATAATCAACCCGATAATGGATGGTATCTTGAAGCGACTTAGAACTATTGGAGAAAAAAGTACAATAAAAAGTACCAATGCAAAAACCAATACCGGATCCTCTAAAGGAAATTGAAAGTGTATAGAAAATGGTAGCATAAGCAAAGATTACAAGCGATTTTGGATTTAAATGTTTTTTTAACTGACCTGCAAATATAATTTTAATTAGCTATTGACTTCTGGATTAAATGTGTTTAAAGTTGAAAGTACGATTTTTGTAGTGAAAAGATGGATGATTATGGTACGCATCAATTTTTCACCATTTGCTATTGTCCTTCATTTTTTATCTTCCTCGTAACTTCATTTTATGTTATTACGAGGCAAGCTAATTTTCAATTTTCAATTTCCATCACTCTTCCTCCGATTTATCACCCTCCAAAGATACTACAGTTGAGGCAATTCCGGCTGCATGTGCAATCAAATCATCCGCTCCACTTTCCGTTTTGGATTCTTTCTTTTCCACTTTTTTAGTATCGGTTTCTTTGATTGCGGCAATTTTTTCAGCAGCTTTTTTGATTTTACCCTCCTCTGCTTTTCTTGCTTCCTCCGCAGCCTTCATCTCTTCCTCTATTTTCTTTTTAGCTTCCTCCTCTTTTTTCTTTAATTCCTGCTGCTTTGCCTTCTCTTCTTGTTTTCGTTTGTCCGCTTCAATCCTTTCCTCTAATTTTTCTTTCAATTGTTGCATGTCATCCAGTTTTACCAGTTTGGATTTCATGCGCTCTTCGATCATTTTTATTTTGGCCTGCCTGATTTGGGACTCCAGTTGACCGGCATCAGAGGACTCAATGCGCTTATCCTGAAAGCTGAGCTCCCTTTTATCTCGGTCTATAGAGCCTTGCATTTTTTTCATAGCATGCATCAGACCTTCATGCCTCTTTTGCAATTTACTTGAACCCGATTTGCTGCCTGTATCGCCGAACTTTTTCTCTTTTATTACTTTAAAGAGGTCATCCAGCCTTTTGAACACCTTGTTTTTATGTTGTCGGATCATCCGGGATTTATTGAACTCCCTCTGTATGCCTTTCAAATCTTCAAACAACGGCTGCAAACTAAGTCCTTCCTTAATTTTCTCCTCTACCTCATCCAGTTTTTTGTAAAAAGCGTCCTTATTGGACTCAGAATCTTTTTTCAATAAATCATCCATTTCCTTACGCATGGATTTAAGTTGATCAAACAATTTATTGACTTGATTCTTTAAGTTTCTGTAGTGTCCGGGAAAAAGATTTTTTTCGCGAATTTGCTGCTGAACTTTGTTCCAGAAATCGCGTAATTCATCCCAATTGGATTGTTCATATCTTCTTGCATTATCAATTTTTTCTCCAATATCCCCCAATTCTGATTTATAAACGGAAGCAAGCTTATTAGACATATTCAAATAATTCCACTCCGCCCGGGCTTTATCAATCAGATCATCGCGTTCTGAACTGTATCCCTCCGGAATTATTAAGGAAGCCTCCGCGATATTTTGCTCTAGTTTATGGAGAACAGGTGGAGGAGGAAAAGGTACTTCATTCCCATCTCTCCAAAGGTTCATCATTTGATTGTGAAATTCCTCGGTGACTTCTTTTTCGTCAAAAATGTAGGTGCTTACAATGCTTGATTGATCGTCATAACCTATTGCTAATAATACTCTTGCGTTTTCAGGGGTCTTCCCCCACAATACCAATCTTTTCTTCATTAGTCCAAAATTTTTCTCTGCAAAAATTACTATGTCAGCTTGACCTTTCAAAAAAATCAAACTCATTCATAGAAAAAAGTAAGTAAATTCTAATTGTTCACCATCTTCGTATTTTTCCCAATGTGAATTAACTGCCTCACTTTAACTTTTTTCTTAACTACCAAATTTCTTCAATCACCCGACGTAAAGATCATTCTCCATTTAAATCAGGTGGTATGCAAATTCAATTATCTTAACGTTTATTGCCTTGCATTAATTTTTAAAGTCAAAAATAATCGAACTACGAAGGTAGGAGATAATGATTATTTTATAGCCAAATTAGTCCTCCTTTTCTGTAAAATTACTAATTTTGATGCTCTTAGGATAAAAAGCAGAATCTGAAAAAAATGCGGACCTTTACTATTTGTTTACTATTATTGGCTACGTTTTTAAGCTCTTATGGGCAAGTTACGGACAATTTTGACAGGTCTGATTTAACTGTCGGAGGTCCGGATTGGATGGGTGAAACGGACAAATTTATCATCAATGACAATCAACAACTTCAACTCAATGATGCTGCTGCCGGGACTTCAATGATCTATTTATCCTATCCGGGAGAAGAAGAAATGCAATGGGATATATACTTTCGGATGAACTTCAATCCGTCTGCGAGCAATCGACTCAGGATTTATCTCGCAGCTCAGGACAGTAACCTGATGGAGTCCGATGCATTTTATCTCGATATTGGTGAAAATGGAAATGATGTGCCCATTTATCTCGTAAGACGGACGGATGGTGCGGACGAGATTCTACTTACAATGGAAACTGGGGCAGTGGCATTTGACCCTGCTCAGGCAAGAGTAAAAGTTACTTACCACGGCGATGGAGAGTGGGAGTTGTGGGCAGATTATAAAGGCGAACAACTGTTTCCGGACAGGAGAAGTGTGGAAGGTGCATTTTTGGATACGGGAGATTATTTCTTTGGTTTGCATTGCAGCTATACGGTTACCAGAGCTACACTTTTTTTCTTCGATAACCTGAGAATAGGTACACCCCAGCCGGACACCACCATCATTGAGATTTCAGACATCAGAGTGCTCAGCCCGGACGGTATTCAGATTAGCTTGAGCAAATTGCCCGATGCGAACAGTGTACTGCTAACTGAAAATTATTCTATCCCGGGAATAGGCAACCCCAATCAAATCATCTATGATGACGAAAGTTCCAACAGAATTGAGCTCTATTTCGAGCAGGAATTCGAAAATGGTGAAAATTACTTGCTGGAACTAAATGGACTTGAAGACCTGAGCGGCAACCTGAGTTTCGACCAAAAGGAATTTACTTTTATTTTACCGGAATTAGCCTTGCCCGGAGACTTGGTCATTAATGAAATACATAGCCTTCCATCAGCCAATACCCTGATGCCACAAATTAAATTTATCGAGCTTTATAACCCATCCGATAAGTTTATTGATCTGTCGGGAATTACCTTTTCGGATCGTTCAAGAACTGCCACATTAAAAGAAGAAATTCTGTCTCCAGGTGAATTCCTTTTAGTAGCAAGCGCCTCAGATATTGGGCAATTGGAGTCATTTGGCAGGACAATGGGGCTTGATATTTTTCCCAGCATCAATAACAATAATGACGATATTGAATTGAGATCCGCAAGTGGTGAATTGTTGTTTGCCGTTTCTTACCGCCCCAATTGGTTTGACGATGCCGTAAAGGCAGAAGGTGGCTATTCTCTAGAACTGATCAATCCGAATATTTTGTGTGCTAGCCGGGATAACTGGAGATTGAGTAATAATGCTTCCGGTGGTACACCGGGTGCAGTCAATAGCGTATTTGATGCCGATTTTACACCAGGAGCGCCGGAAATTTCTTATGGTAGTTTTTCGGATGCCGGGCAACTTACTCTTGTTTTTGATAGGGAACTGGACTGGAATGCCGGATTGAGTATTACTGCTCTGAATATTGATGCTTTGGAAGGTGATGCCCAAGTTTTAGTGGATCCGAGAGCTCCTTTTCAATTGGAACTAAATACTCAGGAACCCTGGCAGGAAGACCAATTTTACCGCATTGAAATTGAGGGATTGACCTCTTGTGCCGGTGATGTGACAGGTGGATCAATTTTTTACGAGTTTAAAGTACCGGTTCCGGCAAATCCCGGAGAATTGGTAATCAATGAATTACTCTACCATCCACCTGTAGGAGTTCGTGATTTCATCGAATTGAATAATGTCTCTGAGGAAAACTATTTCAGGCTTTCAGACCTCCTTTTTTACCATAAAAGATCCAATCAAACCGAAGTAGTTCTTCGTCCCTCATCAGACCGCATTATCCAAACAGGAGATTTACTAACCATAGGCAGAGAAACAGAATTGATATCTTCAGCTTATGAAGTTGAAAACCCGAAGTGGTTACATACACTTGATCTTTTTTCAATAGATAACAATTCCGGAAGTTTGGTTTTATCAGCTTTTCACACTGATGAGGTGGTGGTATTAGATAGTATTTCCTATTCTTCCGACTTACATGATCCACTGCTTCGGAATACTCGCGGCATTTCACTTGAGCGGACCGACTCCGCTTTAGATGGTAGTTTTTCGGCTGCATGGTATTCCGCCTCAACCTTTTCCGGGGGTGCGACACCAACAGCACAAAATAGTCAGAAAAGAATTGTGGCAGAAGTAGACAGCAAAGACTTTTTCTTTCTTCCCACCCGTACATTCAGCCCAAATGGCGACGGATTTGAGGATTTTCTGCAACTGGAGTATCGAATAGATGACCCCGGATATGTAGCCAATATCAGAATATTTGACATGAATGGTCGATTGGTGCGAAATCTGGTCAGAAATGAAAGTCTGGGAACCAATGGCGTGATTCTCTGGTCAGGTGAAAACAACAGTGGTGAAAAAGCTAATATCGGAATTTACGTCATCCTCATTGAGCTGCACAACATCAATGGAGACCGGAAAAAAGAAAGGCTTACGGCAGTTCTTGCTGATCGATTAAACTAAGAACTTATGGTGAATTACGAATTCAAAAAGTTTCATCAACTCAATACTCAGGAATTATACGATTTACTTCAACTTAGGTCTGCTGTATTTGTTGTGGAGCAGGATTGCGTTTACCAGGATTTAGACAATCTGGATCAGAAAGCTATTCATCTGCTGGGCTATGATGAAAAGAAAAACTTAGTGGCATACGCTCGAATACTGCCAGAAAATATCCCTTATCCCAAGTGCTGTTCGATAGGCAGAATCATCAGTTCCAGGAGCATGCGGGGAAAAGGTTTAGGCAAGGCTGTTATGAAAAAAAGCCTGAGCTATTGCGCTGAAAACTTCAAAGGCATACCAATAAAAATTATGGCCCAATACTATCTCCTCGACTTTTATCGATCCTTTGGTTTTGAAGCAGTTGGTGAAAAATTTTTAGAAGACGGAATCTGGCATATTGATATGGTTAGCCTAGATTAGATGATCCGTTCAGTCGACTATTGCACCATAAGTAATACTTAGGGAATTTGAGCATTTAATCCTTAACTATTGGCGTAAAAAAAGAACAAAACAATTCGAGGATTCAAGCGAGAGATACCCAAAACGCGAATCCTATCTTCACCCCTCAAAGCCAGGTAAATACTCCAGCTCTTCAAACTCTACCTCTTGATGAAATTCCGGTATTTCTTCCCTAAATTCCATAACTTCAAAATAGGGGAGTTCGCCGAAGGTGTCGAGTAGTTCAGCCAAAGCCCTGTCCCTGAGGCCTTCTGTTTGACGAAAAAGAGAAGTGACTTCAGCTGTGGAATTTCGATAGGCTACCTCATCGGTGCTGCCCGTGAGCAGAAAATGCAGATTTAAAAATCCCCTTTCGCGGGCGGGAAGTGGTGAAAAGGAAGGATTTCTGCTGACTAAGCGCCTACCCAAAGTCTGCGCAGCATTCAGACGGATGCCATAGCGGATTTCGTGATCGAGGGTGTGTGCACCACTGACGGTGAGATTTACGGCATTGCTTCTGATGAACATGGACGGAAAGTAAAAAGTCCCGTCACGCATCCAGATGATGTTGCTGACCTTGTCAAATCGGATATTACTCAATTCCTCAGCTTTCAGATAGGTAGAAAAAGATTGCAGCATAGGGAAGTTATTGAGCTCACCATCGTGAAACTCAAAAGCAGCAATTACCTCCGAATGGTTTTTGTTGTAATCTCCGTTCTCGTCCCAGAATATTTTTCCACTGATGTGACCTTGCAAATGTCCGGCGAGATGGTTGTGGAGGATAAAATCCTGATTAAAATCCTCCCACTCTCTAAAGACAGCAGGAAGATCCATATCCAGTACATTCAATCTGAAACTCATAAAGGGAATCTCGCCAAAACTGTAATAGCCGTCTGCGGAGAGTGAACCTTCTGCATGATTGCCTTCGAGATTAAAAATTATTCCCTCATCTCTGATTCCAAGATAACTGCTGAGGTTCTGATATTGTGTGCCCTGGTAGTTCAGTTCTTTTGTTGCCAATTGTATCTTCATCTCGGGTGTAATTCCTTTTTCCTCCAATTCCTTTTCCTCCTGTGCATTCCATTTTTGAAAAAAAGCGAGCCAATCATCCAATTGTATCTGCTCGGCAGCGATCATGATTTCCAGTTCTTGTTCAAGTTTCCCCTCCATTAGAGGACTGAAATCTTTCGTTTGCGCACTTAGGCTAAACTGTGACCCATTGCCTTCAATATTGACCAAAGAGATCATCCCTTTTTTATCTTTTTCCAGATTAACCCTACCTCCATCAAGCTGAAATTCTTCTCCCGCCAGGATCAGGATTATTTTTTCCGGAAAAAGCAAACCGGACAACTCATTGATACGAAAGTTCTCACCTCCGGGATTACTTGAACTCCAGTTGAAATCTTTTGCAGTGAGAAAACCAGAGGCCAGTTCCCATTTTTCAGGAGTTTCATTTCCTATCAGTTGATAAATAGGCAAAAGTGGTACTTTTCCATCAACAGAAAAATTCATTTCTTTTTCACCCCAATCCAGCAATCTGCCACTGACAGCGATTTTTTCTTCCTCCACAACGGCACTCAGGTCATTAATCGAAAAAACTACCGGCTTAGTGGACTCCTGAATAAGACTGAAATTTCCCTTCATTTGACTGAGTGGGATGTAAAGCTCACGACTACTGTATTCTCCATTCAGGAGATCCAGGTCGATCTGTAAGAAATGTTGCTCGCCTTGTTGTCGGAGATTAAGTCTGAATTCACCGCTGCCATCTAAGGCCCGCAAAAAATCATTGGTACTGAGCTGCTGCGGAAGTGTGCGAATAAGGGAAGAGATAGAAAAAGGCAGTGATGTTACCTCGCTTATCAGAAGGTCATTTTCTCCGTCATAAGTGAGTTTTCCTTCCGCCCTGATAGCTGAGGTTTCAATTAATGGAAACTGAATGACAATTTTATTTTGCTCAAGAAGATATTCCAGCTCTATCTCGACTTTTATTTCTTCATTTTCAAACCATGCAGTATCATTCAGTTTTAGGTAGTTGGCTACCAATTCGCCATCGGCTGACAATTGAAGACTGCCCTCAGAAAGCTTGCCTTTGACCTTAAGATTGGGTATATAAGTCCGGTATCTTTGTTTTCTGTTTTTCAGATCTATCACCAAAATCATATCGGTCAAGTCGATATTTCTGAGGATGAGATTGATGGCACCGTCGCCTTCTTCACTACCACCTTTAAAAACTTGGTAATTAAAGCTGTTGTCCTCACTTTCAATCAAATAAACAGTTCCTGAATTCAATTGAATATTCCGGAAATGAATTTCTGACCGCATCAAAGCTCTCAGGTCCAGTTTCAGATCCAGATTGCCGGCGTGGATAAAAGGCAGCCTGTCTTTTCCCGTGAGATAAACATCGGTCATTCTCGCTCTGACAAAAGGAAAAGTACTGATGAGTGACAACTCAAAATCGGAATAGGAAAAGCGGGATTCAATCTGATCATTAATCGTTTGGGTAATGGTGTTTTTTATGCGATCGTGTTGAAGGTGAACTATGAGTAGCAGAACAATTAAGATAGCTGCCAGGGCGCCTGAGGTCCAGAGTAGAATTTTGATGATGGAGAGCTTCATTTTGAGATACTTGTGTGACGCTATTGGCATGCAAAAGATAATACTTATGCACCAAAATGAAAAAACGATTTTTTGTCCTGAAATATTTCAAGTAAACGGTCAATCCCCAATTCCAGGGAAATGTCAGATAAATCCGGGCTAGTATCTACCTGCTGTCTAAATAATAAGATGACTTTTATGATTCTAATGAATGGACCATAGAGTATTGCATCCTGATTTCACGTCAGGAGAGTTCAACAATTTTTGACTTTAGTGAGAAAATGAGGAGAATTGAGCTGTTTTCTAAGGGGAAAATATAAAGTTTAATCAACTTTTTCAATTTCTAACTTATTGACATAGAGATTTTTAAAAATCGTCCAAAATAAGAACTTACTCCATTGATTAATTTGATTCTACAAATCTTGCTATAGCACTTACTTTTCCTTGTACTTTTTTTTCTTGCCCCTCGTCTTGGGACGAGACAGGCTAAAAAAGAAACAAAATGACTGAGTGAACCCTAGAATTTTTGTCCATAGGACAGCCAGCCCATCCGCTTCGCGGTTCCTTCCCTTGAATGTCCCCCGGACATTCACTCTACGAGATCGGACAATCCCACATCTATATGCTGGTGATCAGGGGTTTTATCTTAAACAAAATCTAAAATTCTAACGGCAGCAGTCTTTTTTTGCTATCCCTTTTGCATAAGTTTATTGAAATAAGAGGTTCTTTTCTGAAACACTTAATTTCCCGACTAAAATATTTTGTTTTGAGAATCTATTTTTGTCCTAAAAACATACCTGTCCAAAATAAATTTAATCCCAAGATGCTTACACTATTTATCAAGTAATTATCAATGATTCTGATGACATTTAAAACCTAACCCCTTTAAATTTTTAGAAGCTCGTTCTTAAGGTCTTATTTCATTATTATTCTTTTTTACTTTTTGTCTTAACATCTCGTCAAGTCTTGACGAGAGCAAACTCAGTCTATAGAAGTTCTCCTCTTTAATATTAAGGGCATAATTCTTTTTTACTTTTGGTTCAACAAATCAGTTTCCATTCTCCTTTGAACTTCTATCTCCTTCAGACAGTCCCAAATTTTTTAACGATGAGTAAGCAATTTTTCTTAACGCTAAATCCTTAAAGGCCGCTTTCTTTTGTCCTTACAATCTAAAACTCTTTTGCAAAAGAAAAACAAAGTTCTTTTTCTTTATTTTGGACGCTTGTGTTTTTGTCTTTATTCACCAATTCTTGGGAACAAAGGCTGATAATTATTCAGCAAAAAATTTACTTTCTCATCTAAAATTTGGCAAACTCAGTCGTTAAAAGTCCCATCCCTATTTATTTACTTTTTCTTTTTTTGCTTTTCCCACGCCATCGGGCGTGACAAGCTCCAAAAGAAACAAAATGACTGAGTGATCCCTTTTGGGTGAAGATCCGGGGGATCTTCAAACGAAGGAACCGCAAAGCGGACGGGTTGACCTGATCAAAGGCATTTTTTAGAAGCCCTCTCCGAGGTCATCTAAAAACCAAATGAGTAAAGCTAATTTTATTACAAGGTTTCAGAAAATATTAACGCTTCACACATCTATATGCTGTTGATCAGGGAACATTACTTGGACTAAATCCATATTTTGGAATAATTTTAATCTAATAATATTCTTTTCCTTTTTTTAAGCCTGCCTCGATCCTAAACGAGAGTCACTTGTATGCTTTTTAAATTATTCATTCGAACTTACCCAAACCAATTTTTCCGGTGATAATTCTCTTTCGCCATCAAAGCGATAGGCTGCCAAAACGCCGCCTTTTGCTACGGAAAAATCCAGGCAACAGCAGTTGTCAGATCT
>RECS01000051.1 GCA_007693915.1 Saprospirales bacterium
CGAAGGACGATGTCCTGAGCGAAGTCGAAGTACGATGTCCTGAGCGAAGTCGAAGTACGATGTCCTGAGCGAAGTCGAAGGATCATTTACCCACCCCACCAACGCATCACATCCAGTCCATTGGCATAAAGTACAAGGGCAATAACAATTAGAAACCCAATAATGGTAGCATACTCCATAAATTTATCACTAGGTTTTTTGCCGGTTACCACTTCCCACAACAGAAACATAACATGTCCTCCATCCAGAGCAGGAATGGGAAGTAAGTTCATAAATCCGAGAATAAGGGATAAAATGGCAGTAACTCTCCAGAAGTCAGCCCAATTCCATGTGGTGGGGAATAAACTGGTGATGGTACCAAATCCACCAAGACTTTCACTTGCTTTTATATCGCCGGTAAACATCTGTCCAAACGCTTTGAATTGATCGGTAAGGAAGGTAAGGCCGCGAACGACACCCAATGGAAGGGATTCGAAAAAGCCGTATTCCTGAGTAGCGGTTTCAAAAAAGTATTCGGGGGGATATGGAAATACGCCAATCTGGCCATCTTCGTTGAGGTTTACGTTCAAGCTGGTTATAGATCCATCCCCTCTTTTCAGATCGAGTTGTACTTCATTCCCTGCATTTTCTTGTGCCAATTCCCTGAATTCATCAAAAAAGCGAATTTGTCTGCCATCAAAATTGAGTACCTCATCTCCATCCCTCATTCCGGCTTCCTCAGCAGGGCCTCCAGGCTGCATTTGTGCAACTTTGAACGGAAATCGGGGCATGAACAAACTCTGATTTCTGAAGCTGTGACTAGAGAGTAGTCTGACAAATCTATCTTCAACAGGAACAATAACTTCTCTTCCATCTCTGCGGACACTTATTTCTCTCGCTCCATTGATGACTATTTCCCTAATGACTTCCCTTTCGTTAAATCGGTCAAAAGGCTGGTCACCAATTGCCAAAATGTGGTCGCCTGTTCTGAGTCCCATTTCTACTCCAATGCTATCAGCGTAGATTCCAAACTCAACTGAATCATTAGGCAGATAGGTCTCTCCCTTGGCAAACAACAACATTGCAAGGATAAAAAAGCCTAGAATAAAATTGACAAACACACCACCCAACATAATAATCAGCCGCTGCCAGGCCGGTTTTGATCTGAATTCCCAGGGCTGGGGCGGTTTTTTCATCTGCTCCTTGTCCATACTCTCATCTATCATTCCAGATATCTTGACATATCCTCCGAGTGGCAGCCAACCGACTCCATACTCAGTATCACCTTTTTTGTACTTAAAAAGTGAAAACCAGGGGTCAAAAAACAGATAAAACTTTTCCACCCGGGTTTTGAAAAATTTGGCAGGAATAAAATGACCTGCTTCGTGCAATACGACTAATATTGCTAAACTCAGGATCAATTGGGAAACCATTATGAGTACATCCATCGACTACTATTCTCTTTTAAAAATTGTACTTGAAATTAAGATTTGCAAAAGTAAATACTTTAACGAAAAAGGGTTCATCTTAGCTTAATTACTCTTAAAATACTTAAGCTGCTGCTGACAGGCAAAAATTTATTGGTTTAACATTTTCCAAATCTGATCCTTGAGTTCGTCAAGTCCTTGATGGGCAACAGCAGAAATAAACAAATGCGGGATATTTTCAGGCATCTCTTTTTTGATCCAATTTTTTAACTCCTCATCAAGCAGATCAGCTTTTGATACAACCAATAGTCTAGGTTTATCCAGCAATTCAGGATTGTGCATTTCCAATTCATTCAAAAGGGTATGGTACTCTTTTGGAATATTATCGGCATCGGCTGCCACCAAAAAAAGTAGCAAGGAATTGCGTTCAATATGTCTCAAAAATCTAAGTCCCAGACCTTTTCCTGCGTGAGCGCCTTCAATTATTCCCGGGATATCAGCCATTACAAAGGAACGGTTGTCTCGATAAAAGACAATCCCCAGATTGGGTTTTAGTGTAGTAAATGGATAATTGGCAATCTTGGGTTTTGCTGCAGATAAAACAGACAAAAGGGTAGATTTTCCGGCATTGGGAAAACCAACCAATCCCACATCTGCAAGCAATTTGAGTTCGAGCACTACAGCGGATTCTTTTCCCGGTATTCCGGGCTGTGCATACCTTGGCGTTTGATTTACGGAAGATCTAAAGTGCCAATTACCAAGGCCGCCTTTCCCCCCTTCCAGTAAAATCAATTCCTGATCGTGCTCTGTAATTTCCATTAAGAAGTCTCCACTTTCACCATCTCTGGCTACTGTCCCCAAAGGTACCTCTATTATAATATCTTCACCATCAGCTCCCGTACTCCTCGATCCACCTCCGGGCTGTCCATGATCCGCTCTTATATGTCTTTTATACCGCAGATGCAGCAAGGTCCAAAGTTGGTCATTACCCCTGAGAATAACATGGCCTCCTCTACCACCGTCCCCACCATCAGGACCACCCTTAGGTTCGAATTTCTCCCTTCGAAAATGTACAGAACCCGCTCCACCCGAACCGGATCGGCAGTATATTTTTATATGATCGATGAAGTTTGCTGAAGCCACTTATTCCTTTTTTTAGGTTTTAGAACCTCTCTACTAAAGTCTGAAGACGACCAAAGATATCGTCTATGGACCCGATCCCATCTACCTTATGTGCTTTACCTTTTTCATGGTAGTAATTGTAAACGGGAGCTGTTTGCTCGTTAAAAACAGCTATCCTGTTTCTGATGATAGATTCATCAAGGTCATCGGCTCTTCCTGACGTTTTTCCTCTCAAAAGAATCCGCTTTACAATCTCATCATCAGCTACATCAAGTAACAACAAACCCTTTACCGGGCTATCAGCCTCTTCCAGCATTTCGTCCAATGCCTCAGCCTGAGCTTCTGTCCTGGGAAATCCATCAAAAATAATTCCGTTGACTTCACCGGCATTCTTTACTCTCTCGCGCAACATAGCGATGGTCACTTCATCAGGAACCAATTTGCCCTCGTCCATATAGCCTTTTGCTGTTATACCAAGAGGAGTTTCATTTTTCAATTCATATCTAAACATATCGCCGGTGGAGATATGTAATAATCCGAAATGTTCAGCAAGTTTTTCAGCCTGAGTCCCTTTACCTGAACCGGGAGGGCCAAAAAGGATAATGTTATTCATTTTTTACTTTTTATTAATTACTTTTTAAAACAAGGATGCGAAAATACGAAAAGTATTTGATATATGGTGGGAAATAGTTAGTTTAACAACAGGTGTTGAGCCTTTTTAAAAATATGAAATGAAACATTCTAGCTTAGATCACCAAAGAGCGGTTTAAACTCACTCATTATTACTATTATGTTCATTATCATTTCAATAATTGATGTATCTCATTTAAGGCTAGTACCCCTTACCATATCTTTGTCATATTTTTTTTACCAAAATTTTCTTATGACCACCAAACGTACTTTTTACTTAGTAATTATTTTCCTTTCAATAGGGACTCTGGTTTCCTGTGATGGCTGTAAAGATGATGATCCTGATCCTTGCACTCTACCGGAGAACAGAAAAGAAATAAGGGAAGATGGCCTACTTACATTTCCAACAGGCTCTGCATCATTATGGACACCCGATGCTGATAAAAACTGTCATGCCTATATGAGTCTTAATATTATCTACCCTCAGATCAGAAGGGTTTATAAAAGTGGGGGTGAAGAATTCACAAGTCCTCATGAAAATATTGACATTACTGATTATATCAACTATGAGTTTGGGGTTCCATTTGGTTATTTCCCTTCAGATCATGACGTTGGGGTAACTCGTGATACTGAAAGAATGATTTTTTCATCTATTGTCGATCAGGCAGCGAGAAATTTTCCATTTGAATCAACTCAGTATAGAGTCGAATTTAATATACGTCAATCATTCCAGGAATCTGAATTGTATCAAAAAGTTTTAAAATATAGTTTATCCGAGGCGGAATTTGATGAGAAGTTCGCTGCTTTGCCTGATATAGATGACACCAATGATGATGATTGGGATTGGGAAAATGAGGATTATTATTTTAAATATATTACGTCATCTTTCTATGAAATTATAATACGATATACTATTCCACTTATAGAGGATGAGGATTAATTTGGATACTATAAGAGGTTTGTTGGAAAAGACTAGAAACTCCTTAAGTGCCGCTCAGTGCAGGGCAATGGATTGGATTTAAAAAAGGGATTTGCTTTGCAAAAGAAGCCTTTAAAATTAATGTGGGACTACCTTTGTAATTTGGTTTTGTTAGCCCCATAAGACTCAAATGTCTTAGTAATTAATAAATTTTTAACATGCCATTATTTGCCAAAATCAATATCCGACTTAAATTTGCCATATAAACTTGAAAACTTCAAAGTGGAATTACAAAGTTTCATATCGATATCAACAAACATCAATAGACCACATTCCGTAGGTCTTACTTTCAATTCAATTATGTGTTGCTGTATGTGTATGGCTAATATGCCGGGCTACAGCAGTATGAAATAAATTCATTAAACAGAAAAATTTTATAAATGCTGAATCCCGGATAAAGGGGCTCAGCAAATAATCTATTTGTTTACCCCCGTTCGGTTCAGTTTTCTTAACCATTCAAACAAATTAGATTATGAGTAAACAAGAATTTCATTTCGACACGCTTCAACTGCATGCAGGACAGGAAGTAGATGCAACCACCAAAAGCCGGGCAGTGCCCATTTATCAAACAACCTCTTACTTGTTTGACAATTCGGAACACGCTGCAAACCTCTTTGGGCTGAAAGAATTTGGCAACATCTACACTCGTATCATGAATCCGACAACAGATGTATTTGAAAAAAGAATTGCTGCACTTGAAGGCGGAACCAATGCATTGGCAGTTGCATCAGGTCAAGCCGCACAGTTTATTGCTCTCAATAATATCCTGAGGGCAGGAGACAATTTTATCAGTTCATCCAATCTTTACGGAGGTTCTTACAACCAATTCAAGGTGGCCTTTAAATCTATTGGGATTGAGGCACGCTTTGCGGATGGCAACAATCCGGAATCTTTTGAGGCGCTCATAGACAGCAATACCAAGGCGCTATATTTGGAGAGTATTGGAAATCCAAAGTTTTCTGTACCCGACTTTGCTGCTTTTAAAGCACTTGCCAAAAAGCATGATATACCCTTGGTTGTCGATAATACCTTTGGAGCAGGAGGATACCTAATACGACCTATTGAGCATGGAGCCAATGTTGTAGTTGAATCGGCTACAAAATGGATTGGAGGTCATGGAACATCAGTCGGAGGGGTAATAGTAGATGGCGGAAACTACGATTGGGGCAATGGAAAATACCCACAATTTTCACAACCCTCTGAAGGTTATCATGGGTTGGTATTTTCCGAGGTATTTGGATTTAATAATCCCCTCGGTTTACCAAATGTGGCTTTTGGGATTCGGGCGCGTGTAGAAGGTTTAAGAGATTTTGGTCCAGCACCCAGTCCATTTAATAGCTTTCTTCTGCTTCAAGGATTGGAGACATTGTCATTGCGTGTACAAAGAACCGTTGACAATGCGCTTTTTATTGCAAAATGGCTGGAAAAACAAACTGAAGTAGAGCAGGTCAATTATCCGGGTCTGGAATCTCATGAGGATCATAATAACGCATTGAGATACTTGAAAAATGGGTTCGGAGGTGTGCTTAGCTTCAAAGTAAAAGGAGGAAAAGAACAGGCGGATAAAATTGTAGATGCAGTGCAGCTCATTTCCCATCTCGCCAATGTCGGTGATGCCAAAACGCTCATCATTCACCCCGCTTCAACTACGCATGAGCAGCTTAGTGCAGATGAACAAAAAGCTGCAGGGGTTGAACAAGGTCTATTGCGCCTGTCATTGGGAATAGAGCATGTAAACGATATCGTAAATGACCTCAAGCAAGCTTTTGACAAAAGTCAATAATGTCCTCTAAATTAAACTTAAAACTATTGCAGTATTGGGCAGCTAGCATTTGCAGCTCCAAAAATAGTTGTACTATGCTATCTGTCCAATTTTTCAAAAATTAAAAATAAAACCAATGAATATAGCTCCTGAGATCATTCAGCTAAACGGAAGTTTTACACTTGAGAATGGAGGGCAACTAGATCATCCTAAAATTGCCTTTCACAAATGGGGAAAATATAAAGCAGGGAAAACCAAAACGAGCTGGGTTTGTCACGCACTTACAGCCAACAGTAATGTCTTTGAGTGGTGGCCCGGATTGTTTGGTCCCAATGGCTTTTTTAATCCGGAGGAGTATTTTATCATTTGCGCCAATATCCAAGGGTCTCCATATGGTTCAACATCTCCTCTTGACATCAATCCAGAAAGGGGTCAACCATACTATGGCGATTTTCCAAAACTGACCATCAGAGATATGGTTAATTTCCATATTCTACTCAGACAAGAATTGGGTATTGAAGAAATAGATCTTCTTATCGGTGGTTCTATTGGAGGTTATCAGGTATTGGAATGGGCATATATGGAACCCGAGCGGATTAAAAAAACTGCTGTTCTGGCAAGTAGTGCAGTCAATTCTCCCTGGTCCGCTGCATTTAATGAAACACAACGTAAATCCATAGAACGCAGTCCGGACTGGGGGCAAACCAAATCAGATGCCGGAATGGAGGGGATGAAAACAGCAAGGGGAGTTGCGCTGCTTTCCTACCGCAATTACAAACTTTACAAAAAATCTCAACAACCACTGAGTAAAGATTTTCTTTTTCCCGACAGGGCGCCCTCTTATCAGAACTATCAGGGTGAGAAATTGGCGGCAAGATTCAATGCCTGGTCCTATTATTACCTAACCCATGCTATGGATAGCCATAATCTGGGACGGAACCGAGGTGGCATAGTCACCGCACTGCAATCTATCCGAATCCCATCTTTGATTATGGCTTTTGAGGATGATTTGCTATTTCCCAATTCAGAACAAGAGCTGCTCGCGAAGGAAATGCCGGCTGCCATTTATGAATTTATACCCACAGACTACGGACATGATGGATTTTTATTGGAAACAGAAAAAATCAGTGCAGCTCTAACCGATTTTCTCAATGGGAAAAACAGCATATCACCGAGGAAATTATTGAAATTTGGCGGTAAAGCACTGTCTAATCAAAATGGATTAGGGCGAACTCTGGAAATAATCACCCACGAAATAAAAAATGGTCCTATAACTTTGGTGGTATCCGCAAGAGGAGAGACTACTGGAGGATTGCAATATCTTTCAAATTTGGCAGCCTCAGGAGAAGATTATCAGCAGCAATTTAAAGAGCTTACTGAATACCAACATCTTGAAATCCATAAAAATCTTATCAAAGAGGAAATTGAAGAGATTAAAGGTGGATTAAGTACCATCTCAAATCTGGGATGGACCGAAAAAACTGCGGTAGACAAAGTACTCGCTCAGGGTGAATTAATGAGCGCAAAAGTGGTTGCTGCACTCCTCGAAGCAAGAGGTGTAAAAGCGCAGGTCGTTGATGCCCGGAAATATCTTTTTTTGGATAAGGATGGAAAAATCAATGAAAGAAAATCACAGAAAGCCATCGAAAATTTATTCTCCGATCTTGACATAAATACCACACCCGTTATTACAGGTTTCATTGCTTCAGACCATCTGGGGCGGACTACCAATCTCGGCTTAAATGGAAGCAACTACTCGGCTTCACTGATAGCCGCTTTTTCCAATGCATCAGAAATACAAAACTGGACAGATGTAAGTGGATTGTTCTCTGCTAACCCTAAAATAGTCCCTGAAGCCGAAGCCATTCCAAGACTGTCATATTCTGAGGCAAATGATCTGGCTAACTTTGGAGCGCATATTTTGCACTCTAAAACCCTTTTGCCCATTATGAAAAAAGGAATTCCCTTCAAGATTTTGAATTACTTGCAGCCTCAAGAAAGTGGAACCTTAATTTCAGTTAAAAAATCAAAAGGTAATGCGAAAGCAGTAACGACCGTAAAAGATATCGCCCTTATCGTCATTGAGGGGAATGGACTGTTAGGTAAGATTGGAATTGATGGAAGGATTTTCAGCACTTTAAGTAAAAAAGGGATCAATGTACGTTTGATTTCTCAGGCATCTTCTGAAAGAGAGATTGGGTTTGTCGTAGATGAAAGTGATGCTGAATTAACGGTAGAAGAACTAAATAAAGAATTTGCCGCAGATATAGCAGCAGGCGATATTGCAGGTATTGATTTTAACAATGAGATTGCAGCAGTGGTAATCATTGGACGACACAGCAAGGCTCTTGCCGGAGCCATTCAGGGCTTAAACAAGCATAAAATCCCCATACATCTTGTTTCTCATAGTATCCGTGGAAGACATATCAGTTTAATTACGGACAAAAACATCTTGGATAAAGCCGTAAAAGTAGTCCACGACACCGTTTTTCAAAAACCTACAGTGCTGAATGTTTTTGCAATAGGTAAAGGTGAAGTAGGGGGTGAATTTGTTCGCCAACTTTTAAACGGTCTTAAAGAAAATGAGGAGAGTAAGCTCAATTTAATTGGGGTGGCAGATTCAAAGAAAATGATCTGCGACAGAAATGGTTTGGATGGAAATTGGCAGGAGTTATTGAAAGAAGGTCAGTCTTCCGACATTAAAGCGATCATCAATGCAATCGACGAGACCGGCCTTTCCAATGTGGTAGTGGTGGACAATACAGCAAGTGACGAATTTGCAGCCCATTACATTACGATGGTACAAAGCGGATACCACCTTGTGAGTTCTAATAAAAAAGCCAATGCAGCTGATTTTTCCTATTACAAAAGGCTGCGAAACACATTGAAACTTCACAAGAAAGAATACCTGTATGAAACCAATGTGGGTGCGGCACTCCCCATAGTGCAGACTATAGCGCAATGGAAAGCCTCCAAGGCAGATATAAAAAGGGTGAATGGGGTATTTAGTGGGTCCCTAAGTTATATTTTCAATCGGTTTTGTAGCGAATCGGTTGGTTTTTCTATTGTTTTAAAAGAAGCGAAAAAATTGGGATATACAGAGCCTGATCCCGCTCAGGATATGTCCGGGATGGATGTTGCCCGTAAGGTTTTGATTTTGGCGCGGGAACTTGGTGTCGAAGCAGAAATTGGTGACGTAAGTATTGAAAATCTCATTCCGGTCTCTCTTCGTTCCGCTGACCTCATCAATGATGAAGCTGCCACTAAGGAATTGGATAAATATTTTCAGTCGCTGAAATCCGACTTAAAAGAAGATGAAGTACTTAGGTATATCGGAGAGATAAATTTAGAACCCTTGCAACTTCGTACAGCATTGGTTCGAGTTAAAAAAAGTGAGCCACTCGGTGGTTTATCGGGATCACATAATTTATTTCAAATTTATAGCAATGTATTTGGAGAGATGCCTGTGGTAATTCAGGGACCCGGTGCCGGAGGTGCGATTACTGCACTTGGTGTTTACAGCGATGTATTGCGTTTGGAGAAAATAGTGAATAGAAATAATCATGATTGAGGCCTGAGCTCAGCTTGTAAAAAAGACAAATCCAATCAATTTTATCTTATGTAAAAGACATTTCTAGTTTTATTTATCTTTTTCACAAGACAAAAACTATCAAACGTTTACAAACGGAAACAAACATTTATTCTACGGCTACAGCAGTCGGGCTGTCTCATATTTGCATTGTCAATAATGATTGACGTTTACAGAATCTTTTTTTTATTTAATCATTTAAAACTTTAACGCTATGACAAATTTGAGTAATTCTGTTCAATTAATTGGGAACCTTGGTGCTGATCCCGAAGTAAAAGTATTTGACAATGGAAGCACCCTTTGCAGACTATCACTGGCAGTCAATGAGTACTTCAAAGACTCCAATGGCATCAGTCAAAAGAGAACCAACTGGATGAAAGTAGCTGCCTGGGGCAAGACTGCCGAGCA
>RECS01000180.1 GCA_007693915.1 Saprospirales bacterium
GCTCTGGATTGAGATAATCGTATTCCGGAGCATCGCTCTCCTCCAAATAGTCCAGGTTGATGAGTAGATGGCAATCCTGCTCTTCGTGCTCATAAGCAGTGGTCATTTGTCGAATATTTCGATCCAAGTCGTAGTCGCACAATTTGTAAAAATCTCCGGTGGCCACATTGAACACCCAGGCAGACTTATCTCCCCAAATAAGTCCCCCGGCAGATCCGATCAAAATATTGCAGTGTGGAGTAGGTGCCAAACCGCTGACATAGTCCGGAATGCCACCGGTTTCCACCACCAGGGAGCTGTTGGAGGGGTCCAGAGGATCAAATTCCACAATGCCTATATTGGAGGGAGTTAGAGTGTCGTTGAATGGTCGGTACCCCTTCCCGTTCATAAGGGTCATTCCGGTAGCATTCCAAGTGGTAATAGGATTATCCCCATATCCTGTGGGTGGTAAATTTATAATGGTATCCTGGATGAGATCTACTTTATGGTAGGAATCAGAAGATCGAACAATGAAAATATCATCCTCCAGACAAATTAGACCAAGTGTTATAGGTGGCAAACCCGCAGGAATAGACGAATAAAATATAAATTCACCGTTTATTTCATCCAATAAATAAAGCCCATCCATAGGTGGAGGTGTTTTCCAACCAAACACTTGCCCATTTGGACAATGAGCCAATCCATGTGTAAAAAAGGAAGCTGACGCAAAAAACTCCGGATCGCTGCACTCTCCGGCATCGAGATCGTAGGTTACCTTTTCAACAGATTGTATACTAAATCGGCTAACAATCACCTCAAAGGGTTGTGCAGACAGAAACTCAATCGGAAAAAGGAATAGAATGAATAGTCCCCATTGAAGCAGACTCCTATATCCATTGATATGGCTTCGCATTTTGAAACGAATAACTGCAACCATCCTGGTTAAATTTGATTTATTGATCAGCGTGCTTCTCAATTGCACTCCTCCGGTTCACAATTGTTATTTACGAGGATGGTCTTTGATTCAAAACCGGGGATCAACACATTTATGATGGACGGCGTACCCGTTGAATCGGTCACAAAACAGGAAATTCGGATTAGGACATCAAATGATTCAGTATTGGTGATGCGAATGGCTTCATCTATTTCCTGGCAATATAAAAAGGGTATGGCTGGGTTTAATTCTTCCTCCACAAGAATTCCTCTAATTTCAGGACAGTTTCCCGTGGCGTTTACTGAACAGGTACCAATTCCCGTGCATCCGGCCAATACTCCGCAAAATTGGATTAGAACAGGAGTTAGGATGGGATCGAGAACTTCAATTACACAGCAACATTGGTTGATACATGGCTGACAATCGTCAACGCAGGTCCTTTCACTGGATTCCAGAGTTACATTGGGTGTGAGCACTTCTGTAGTTTCAATTTTCTTTTGACACCCCACCATCAGCATCGAGAAGCAAAGTAGAGGAATACAAACCAAAGTAAAAAATCGTTTCATGGCTTTAGTTCTTAGTTAAAAAAAAGTCTTTGGAAGCAAATATAGTAAAAAAATTAAATAATCCTCCAAAATCCTCTATAAAATTACCCAAAATACAAAATTCGGGTTGAACGGGAGGAAATCATAATTAATGCAGCATATAAATTTTTAGCTTACTTCTATGAACATGGCAATTTTTAAATATCAGGATAAATTTCCTTTTATTTGATTGGGTTTTTATTGAATTGTGATTGACTTATAAAAAATCACCACGAAGAACACAAAGACCACAGAGGATTGACACAGATATATTTGGAATGGTTTCCAAAGTTCCCTGTGAGAACTTGGAACCTTGTGGTTTTTTTACCAATAAACTAAATTCACTTATATAAAGTGTTCTATTTTAAAATACTGATACTAACATCTTTGAAATAAAATCTTTTTTTGTCAATTACAAGGATTTAAATTAGATTGGAATGGATGCTGCAGGATTTTGCATTCCTTTATAATAATTTTTTTTGGGTTTGTATTTACTTTATGGAGTTTTACAAAATTCAACCTTAAACATTTTATTCCATGAATTACTTGATAGAATGACGGAATCTTTATTTTTTTAATTGAACATTGTGTTTTTTTAAAAATCTTTTCTAATTTTTTTTACCTTCGTTTTTAAACAAAAAACTAAAAAAGGATGCGCCTTACGACAATTACTTTGCTATTGGGTTTATTCATCTGGCAATGTGCCCCTGCCGACCCCTCAACTTCCGTTGGAAGAGATGGTTGGCTAAGCGGCACTACAGATGAGAAATTTGAGACAGTTACCAATCACATTGGTGGGTTTGCCAGAGCTATGGTGGAAGTTCAATACAGATATATGGAAATCTATTGGGCCGGTGAAGATGAAAATTGGGATTATGCAGCCTACCAATTGGAAGAGATGGAGGAGGCTCTTGAAGATGGGCTGGAAAGAAGACCGGCTCGAGCGCAATCTGCTCAGCACTTTATGAATGTTGTAATCCCAGATATGGAAAAGGCTATTGAAAGCAGAAATAAGGAAAACTTCGATCAGGCTTTTGAGCTTTTTACGCTGCAGTGTAACTCATGTCATGCCATGGAACAAGTCCCCTTCATCACTGTTCGGCCACCAGAATTGAGAGTAGGTAGCGTTAGGCTTAGATAAATGTTGGTTTAAAGGTTGAAAATTGAATTAACCCTGTTAAACTTTACGCCCACCAGCTACGTTGAGAGCAAGCCTTAAAACTTAATTATTTTTAACCCTATCCAATATAGAAAACAACCAATTACTACGATAATTACGCGCAAGTAAAATAATAGGTTGTTAATTTTTTGAAATGGTTGATACTATTTGCTGGTATCAGTTATTTTTGAATCTCCTATAATTCATGAAACAAGTAGGCTGAATTTATCCCTTTTGATAAATCAACGTGAATTATGCATTAGAAATAATGTAAAAAATGTTAAACATAAGGTATTGAATTAATATATTATTAGTTGAAAAACAAATGTTAATATTAAAACAATAACCTTGTGTTCGAGGGCAAAATCCTACTAGCCTGAGTTCGATTATTATCACGAACCATAATTCTTTCCTTCTCAATTACAAAACTATATAATTTGTTTGCGTGTCGAGAAGGAAAAAGTTGTAAAACTTTCAAGAGGAGGCTGTTTTTAAAAGGAACGAAGTATAGGAAAGTTTTACAAGAACTTTTTAAATTTTGTAGGACATCCGTTAAATTCGAGGAAAATTACTAGAAATTTTATTTCCGTTTGTTTTTAGTCTCTGACTTACAGTTCATTATGTGAGTTAGAATAATCGAACTTAGGTAACTCAAGGAAAAGAGCAGTTATCAAATCAGTCAATGACGATCTAAAAATATCTGTTCTTTTCAACATACCATACACAGATCCATCCAAGGTTTATTTAATAATTCCATCTTAATTTGATCGTTTTCCAGTCTTTTGAGAAAAATCCGAGTATTAAAATAAAACATGAATTGGATGAGATTGAACCAATGTTACCTGCAGCTTAAACATTATTAACGTTAAATCAGGAATCTTAAGCATAAAGCCAATGGTCATAAGCCAAAGGGTAATTCAGTTAGTAGCTGACAATCTATAGTCTACCAATCAAATCGAGAAACCTACAACATCCAAAAAATTATTCTTAGAAACTGGTAAGACTAAGCCTCCCAGAATAACAACTTTTCAACTTTAAATTCTTCAAATGAGCAATCTAAGTCGAAGGGTGTTTAGCGAAGCGATTTGGTTTGCCCAGTGGAATAAGGAAAGCCTTTTACCAAGTGAATTTCACGGGGTAAATTTTTTGCCTTGCGATACGCTGAGTTAAACCGAAGCGAGTGCAGCTTTAACAACTTTTGATGAGCGTCTCGTATTAAGTCGAAGAGTTGGAAAACTCAAATGCTGTAATGAATAAGCATGTTTAAAAATCCTCAAAAGCCAGCAACAAAAGGTCAGAAGTCAGCTACTATTTAAATATTTTACAGTTAATCGATGTTTAAATACTCAAGGTGGCGGCTTTTTGTGTAGGTATCAAAAATTAAAAAACAAATGGCTTCTCACTCAATACGTGATAATCACCGAAAATGCCGCTCAGTGTTTCATAGGCTAAGGGATACTGTTTTTTTACTTTTTCGGGAAAAATGAAAAAGTGGTGAATCAAAAGCGCAGGGAGAACATCCGGTAGCTCACCACAATAGGCTGCTAATTCTTTTTCACTCCAAGAACCGAGTTCGAAAATTTGGGAACTGTCCCCACATAAGTTATCTATTTTATATCCTTGCTTGTAAAGAGATAGAAAAGCGTTGGCAGCTTCGTAGAGGGCAATATTGAAAAATTGAGTGCTTCTAAAACCCAATTGTAAATGTTCTAAGGAATAGATATAAACCCCATCTTCCTGATTGAATTCAGAGACGTGTACGTGTTCCATTCTTTCCGGGCTTAGAAAAGGGTGTCCGTAAAGCACAACATGGTGGTATTTTTTATCCAGTTTTAATTCGGTTCGAAAGTCCAAAATTATTGGATAGATACAAGATAGAGTTTTTACATCATCTGATATATCTTCTTCTGTTTTGGAGTATACTTCCATTCGTGATTCTGCAATCTCCAAGCGCCGCTCAAACTCTATTCTCTGAGGCACTGCTAAGCCTCTGTAAAATGGAATGTAATTATAGAGAAAGTTTTTTAATTGAGGATCGGTTTTAGGTGGTTTTTTAGAAGTCCACCACAGGTTTATTTGTTTTTCAAGCATTAGCACCCCAGCAATAACGATTACTGACCCGGACATGGTGATAGTGTAGAAAAAGTCCTGATAAAAAATCATCATGTACAAGCTGAATGCTGCTAACAATCCAAACGGCAACATGATAATGCGTGAAAACATATGGTTTAGTTTTTAAAGAATGGATTAAATGTCAATTCAAGATATAACGATAAAGCCGAAAATTTAATTGACTAAAAATTGACGGACTATTTTTTCTGTATGTTGGAGGGCCACCTCCAAATCATCATTGACAATAGAGATATCAAATTCGCTTTCGTAACTCAATTCTTCTTTCATTTTTTTAATTCTCCTCCTGAGGTCATCTGGAGTTTCAGATCTTCGATTGATGAGTCTTTCCATCAATACAGTCAGACTCGGTGGTTTAATAAAGATACTTAATGCCTTATCGTTGAATTTATTTTTCAGATTAGTCGCACCTTTTACATCAATATCAAAAAGAATGTGTTTGCTCTCCTCCCAAATTCTGTAAATTTCTGAGCGCAAAGTTCCATAGAATTGATTTTCATAAACCTCTTGCCATTCAACAAGATCACCATTTTTTATCAATTCTGAAAACTCATCATTAGTTTTAAAGAAATAATCACGACCCTCTATTTCATTTTTGCGTATAAGCCTTGTCGTAGCAGATACAGAAAAAGCGAGTTCCGGTATTACTTCCTTCAGGTGTCTGACTATGGTAGTTTTACCTGCGCCTGATGGCGCTGTTATGATGATTAGTTTACCTTTAAAACTTTCTTTAGACATTGAAATAAGGATTAAAGTATGTTTGCTGTTTGTTCTTTAATTTTCTCAAGTTCATCTTTCATTTCAACTACCAGTCTTTGAATAGCAGGGTCATACGCTTTTGCACCCAATGTATTGATTTCCCTACCCATTTCCTGCGTGATGAAATTGAGCTTTCGTCCTTTTGTATCCAATTGGTTCTCCAAAACTTCAAGTAAATACTTACAATGTTGATCAAGTCTGACAACTTCTTCACTAAAATCCATTTTTTCCAGATAAAAAATGATTTCTTGTTCCATCCTATTGGGATCTGCTTTAACATCCTTTGCTATGGTGTTGAAATTATTTTTGAACCTTTCTCTTAGCAGTTGAAGACGATTAGAGTCCAGATTATTTACCTGCGCTAATTTATTGAGTATACTATTTGTATAATCGGACATTGCTTGCATCATTGCATTGCCATCTGTTTTTCGGTAGTTTTTGAGTTGGTGGACTGCTTCCAAGATGCCATCTTGCATTAATTTCCAATCTTTATCTTCTATGGTGTAGTCTGTGGGCTTTATAACATTTGGTAATTTCATTACTGCCTGTAGACTGTCACCTTCCACTCCCAATTTATTTTTTACTGCTTCCAGTAGGTTTACATAGTGCGAGAGAAGTTCTATATTGAGTTGAAACTCATCCTGTCCATCCGGTGACTCTGCTGTGGCATTAAATTCTATTTTACCGCGCAACAAGTGTGATTGTAAAATCTTTCTGATTTCAAGTTCCTTTTCTTTAAGTGTCTCTGGTAGCCGGGTTCGAATCTCCAATCCTTTGCTATTAAGGGAACGGATTTCAAATTTGTACTTTTTATCATCGATTTTGGTTTCGCTTTTTCCAAAACCTGTCATTGAAAATGTCATTATTGTTGCTTTTGTTTTGTCAGAAATAAAGACCGGTGCTTTAGTTGCAATGGTTGCTTTTAAGGGGGGCAAAGTTAAGATTAAAAAAAAAATGGAACTATTTGATTATGAAAAAATTGTGTTTTTTTTTGTATATTGATAAAAATTGCGAAATTTGCAGCGCTTTTTAAGTGAGCACATTTCTAATTACTTATAAATCAAAGAATAATAATGAGGAAAGCAGATTTAGTATCATCGATTTCAGAGAAAACAGGTGTCCCAAAGGTAGATGTATTGGTTTCTTTAGAAACTTTTTTTCAGGAAATTAAAGATAATTTAGCCAATGGAGAAAATGTTTACATCCGAGGTTTTGGGTCTTTTATTGTAAAGAAAAGAGCAAAAAAGATTGGTAGACATATAAAGAAAAACAAGGCTATTGAAATTCCTGAGCATTTTATTCCTGCTTTCAAGCCGGCAAAAGTTTTTGTCGACCAGGTAAAGGAAAACGTTAAAGAAGAGCCTGTAAAGTAATGGATCAAAAGCGTTTGGTTTTTATTGGTGTAAGCATTTTCGCAATTCTTGTATTGTATTTTAGTTGTGATATTGTGGATCCCTCAATAAAGGATGTTGAATCTCAAAGGGCACTAAGTTTTCAACCTACTGATTTTATCAATATTAAGCGATCTGTGGTTCAGGATATGAGCACAGAAAAACGAAATATGATAGAGTCGTTGGAGTTTGCTTTAGAAAGGGCAGAAAGTGAGGAAGAACAAGTTAGCTTGCATAAAGATTTGTCGAGAAATTGGATGCAATTTGGAGTGCCTTCTCTGGCAGGCTATCATGCGGAGCAAGTAGCTGAGCTTGAAATGACCGCAGATGCTTGGGCTATAGCTGGTTCGACCTATAGCATTTGTTATCAGCGGTCTGAATCTGAACGTGAAGCTACTTTATGTGGCAACAGATCTGTTGCCAGTTTCGAAAATGCAGTTTCACTGGAGCCCAATAATTTGGATTTTAGGTTAAATCTGGCAGTTACCCTTGCAGACTTTCCACCGTCTAATAATCCGATGTTGGGAATTACCCAATTAATGGAATTGAACAGACAGAATCCGGATTATGTACCTGCTCTTTATAATTTGGGTCGTCTTGCTATACAAACCGGTCAGTACCAAAGAGCAGTAGAGCGCTTAGAAAGAGCCTATGAGTTGGAACCGGACAATAAAAGGGTAATTTGTTTATTGCCTGTAGCCTATATTGAAACAGGAGATGAATTGAGTGCGGCAAGGTTTGCGGAACTTTGTCAGCAATAATAAGATTGATTAAATTGAATAATTAACATAAAAAATATTTAAATATGCCAAGTGGTAAGAAAAGAAAAAGACATAAGATTTCAACGCATAAGCGTAAAAAGCGTCTAAGAAAAAACAGACACAAGAAGAAGAAATAATTAAATAAATCCCTTAGGAGTTAACTAAAAAGAAATGAATGGCAAACTTATATTTTTTTAAAAAAACATCCAGGATTTTATTTTTATCCTTCTAAGGGATTCTTCAATTTGATCAGTTTTTTTGCTGGTCAAAATTAAGTGTGTATCTGCTAATTTCGAGGATATAACAAATCATAATTTTATAATTGGACGGTAATATTTTGCCGGTGTTGTCTGAATCTCTCCTTTTAACCCAGACATGTTCCAATTTTTCCTTCATTCCTATTGAAGGATTATTGGTTATTTATATCATGAAAATAATTTAAAAGTGGAGAAAGAACTAATTATTAACTCCTCACCAACAAATGTTGAAATAGCACTCTTGGAAGATAGTCATCTTGTAGAGTTGCACAAGGAAAAAACAAACCAGCAGTTTATTGTTGGTGACATATTTTTGGGCTACGTTAAAAAACTTATGCCCGGACTGAATGCAGCCTTCATTGAAATAGGTCATAAAAGAGATGCATTTTTACATTATACGGATTTGGGTCCCAATGTAAAGTCATTAATTAAATTTGCAAATGATTCCATAGCCAATCGGCAACATACCCAAATGTTAGACAAGTTTGAGTTGCAAAACCAGATCAGTAAATCAGGAAAAATTACTCAGGTTTTTAAGAAAAAAGACCCCATCCTTGTACAGGTGTTAAAGGAGCCCATTTCCACCAAAGGTCCGCGATTGAGTTGTGAAGTTACTATCCCTGGAAGGCATCTGGTCCTTAGTCCGTTTAATAACGTAATTGCGATCTCAAAGAAAATTTCCAATTCTGATGAGCGAAAACGTTTACAGTTATTGATCGAAAGTATTAAACCTCTAAACTTTGGGGTTATAGTGCGGACTGCAGCTGAAGGGAAAAAAGTATCCGATCTGCATGAAGAGTTAAATCAATTACTAGAGAAATGGGGAAGTGTTCGTTCTCAACTTGTGCATTCAAAGCCGCCTGTTAAGCTATTAAGTGAATTAGATAAAACTACAAGTATTTTGAGGGATATGCTAACAGATGATTTCAATAGAATAATTATTGATGACAAAGATCTGTTTGATAACGTAAAGGGCTACCTTCAGACAGTAGCGCCAAAAAAACTCAATATCCTTAATTATTACAAAGGAACCACACCTGTTTTTGATAAATATGGGGTGACCCGTCAAATTAAATCTTCTTTTGGTAAAACAGCTACAATGAAAAGTGGTGCTTATCTCGTAATAGAGCATACTGAAGCAATGCATGTAGTGGACGTAAACAGTGGCCCAAAATCTGTGAATAAAAGCCAAGAGGATGCTGCTATATCCGTTAACTTGGAATCTGCAAAGGAATTAGCTAGACAACTGAGACTTAGAGATTTGGGGGGGTTAATAATTGTAGATTTTATAGACATGAGATCTAATGAGAATAAGCATATGCTCTACAAGTCAATGAAGGAATACATGAAAAATGACTCAGCCCAGCATACCGTTCTTCCATTAAGTAAGTTTGGCTTAATGCAAATTACCAGACAGAGAGTAAGACCGGCTGTAAAAATTGATACCACTGAAAAGTGTCCTTCTTGTAGTGGTACAGGGAAGTCAAACACCAATGTTGAAATACTCGCAGAAATAGAAAGGGATCTTGATTTTATTATCAATTCTAAGTCGCATAAAAGTATCACCCTTAAAGTACATCCCTTTATTGGAGCTTATCTGAAAAAGGGAGTTCCGAGTAAACAGCACAAATGGTACTTTAAGTATAAAAAGTGGATTAAAGTTGTCGGAACCCCTGAATGTGGCATGATAGAATACAAGTTTTATGACGCTACTGAAGATGAAATTAGATTGAATTAAAGGTTGTCGCGTAGGAATATCTATTGCGTTATCAACAGTTTTCCTTAAGTTTATCAGCTTATATTAAGTATATTTTTTAATTACACAAAAAGCTGTATCTTGTGGTCAAAAACAAGCCATGG
>RECS01000049.1 GCA_007693915.1 Saprospirales bacterium
AGGAATTGTTGCCCAATTTTGAGGATAACAAATTTCGAGCATTTTCAATTATAGCCGACAGTTTGGCTTTGCAGTAGAAATTTTGTGAAAAATCAGGGTTAAAACTGTCAGGATCTAATAAAATACCAATACCTAGCCACCCGTATGACCAAGAATTTGTTCAAACAAGCAGGTTCACTATATGGATTCTATTCGGTATATAAAATTTAAGAACCAACAAAGCTCCTTTCAATCTATTACCTCAAACTATCCATCGAACGAACCGTATTTTCATCCTGCTTAATGTTGTAAAAGGCAGCGGCAGTAAAAAAAATACCGGCAATAAATGCGAAGAATGAGATGGAGTGTCTTACAAATATATCCTCGCCTCCACTTTGATCTAAAATAACGATCTGATAAAGTGCTGTAAGAAGCCATGCAGCAGAAAAAAGTGTAGCCAATAAACACATTTTTAATTGAAGCCCCCGATTGTTGTATAAAAAAATTGTTACCAATATTACCACAGTCGCCAAAGCTGCAAAAGCAGTCAACCAACTGTGTTCCGTGGTATAAAAAATACCATCAGACATAATGGTCCCAAATGGAGTTTTAGTGGTGGCAATCGGAAGAAAAAAGAGAGCTACATAACTGGTAGCAGCCAAAAGTAAAAACAGGGATTGGATACGTTGAATCATTTTTATGTTATTTTTGTCGCCAAAGTTAATCTTTTTTTTAAAAAAGTCAAATATATGGCAGGCGACTTATTTTCACATTCTTTCTGGGAGAAAAATAATCCGAGTTTAAAAACTGATATTTGCATTGTAGGTGGTGGTTTTACCGCTGTTTGGACTGCTTTTTTTTTAAGTAAAAATAATTCTGATTTAACAATTACCATCATTGATTCTATGGTAGCAAGCAGGGCTGCGAGTACCCGCAATGCAGGTTTTTTATGTTATGGAAGCCCTTCAGAAATTCTAGCTGATATTGAAAGTATGGGAGAAGAGAATGCCATAAATTTGCTATCTCAAAGGGTTAAGGGATTGGAATTAATAAAGCAATATGTACCTGATATTGAGGCTGAAATTACTTATCAGGGTGGAAAAGAGTTTTTTCCATCATCTTTAGATTCTCTTTGGAAAAATACAGCCCCTAAACTTGACTATTTAAATTATTTGATTGAGTCGCAAACTGGTTTCAGACCCTATTCAATTGGTAATGTAGGTGAGTCTTTTAGACGTGGAAATTGTATTGATATCCGAGGTGAGGGTGCAGTTAATCCGGCTGCTTTGCTCCATTTTTTGAATAGAAAAATCAAACAAAGGGGAGTGCAAGTTATTGATGGTACTAAAATTACCGCATTCGATGAAACGCTGGAAGGTGTAAATCTTCAAACCGAGTCAGGAATAGTTTATCAGGCAAAAAAAGTGCTAATGGCAACTAATGCTTTTACCGCTGATTTGATTCCGGATTTACCGGAAATCAGACCGGCAAGGAATGTTGTATGCATACTTAAACCTTCAGTTTCCTTAGACCTGGCTGCTTGTTATCATACCAATGAGGGTTATATTTATTATCGCAAGGCAGGTGATTATTTGTTGATCGGTGGTGGAAGAAACTGGTTTAAAGAGGAGGAATTTACTTCGAGTCTGGAGGTCAGACAAGAAGTAGTGGAGAAGTTGGTTGATTTTGCGAAAAGTGAACTTTTTCACCCTAAATTCAAATTTGAAACGTTTATGTCGTGGTCCGGCACCATGGGGGTAGGCTCAAAAAAAAGTCCCGTATTCCAATGGGTCGGTAAAAAAGTACTTATTGCTGCTCGCTTAAGTGGTATGGGTGTTGCACTGTGTCCTTTATTGGGTCGAAAAGCAGCGATGGAACTTGCAAAAGGATGAAAATGATTAATTTTTTTTTTAGTTTAAAAAAATATCTCTCTGCCTTGGGTGTAGAGGAATACAACTATGGTCGCAAATCCTTAGCTGTATTCATGCCCTTTGTTTTGGTATCCCTGCTTTTTCAGCTGTCACACAGTGGTCTATTAAATGCTCAGGAATATATTCAACCGCAAACTGAAGCGGATACTACTTTACCTAGAAGTCCGATCAAATGGATTGATTCAAGAGATGTAAGAATAAGCACAGAAGACGGTATTAGGACTCATTTCTTAAAGGGCAATGTGGAATTGAGACAGGATAGTCTTTATTTCTTTGCGGATAGTTCGGTTTTAAGAAAAGATCTGCTTTTTGCTGCAGGAAATGTAATACTCGTTCAGGGAGATTCACTTGAGGTTTTTAGTGATACGATGAATTACAATGGGGTGACGCGTTATGGTTTTTTGACGGGCGAATGTTTTGTAAGGCAGAATCAGAGTGTCTTATATTCTAATTTTCTGGAATACGATGCTGCTCGAAGAATTGCCTACTACAATAGAGGTGCTGTTCTGACAGATGGAGATTATCAATTAACAAGTCTGAGTGGACGCTTCCACCTTGATACTGAAAATGTTTTTTTCCGGGACAGCGTTGAAGTCATAGGGGATGATTTTTTTCTAAAGTCGGATTCTTTGAGATATTCCACAAAGACGGGTCGTTCGCATTTTATTGCACCTACTCTAATCAGACAGGGTGAAGCGTCGATTTATACCGAAGGTGGCTATTACGATCTTGAAACCGGCAATGCCCTTCTGTATGACAATCCGCAATACAAGTCCAATGATCAGCTTGCGACAGCAGATACAATGATTTTTGACGGCATCAATAATTTATTAACGCTGATAGGAAACGTTTTTTATCAAAAAGATACCACGGTTATTCGGTCGCAGCGTTTGGTTTATGATCTTGACAAGGAAAAAGCGGTGATTACTGAAAAAGTATTTATTCAAGATGGGGACCGGACCATTCAATCTGATACCGTTTTTTATAATCTCCAGACAGGACAGTTTACCACTAAAGGAAGAACTTTGCTTGCGGGAGATACCTATGAGGTTGAGGCAGATAGTGTTTTTTATGGAGAGGAAGAGGGAATAGGTTTTTTGCACGGTAATGTGTTGTGGACAGATACAGAGAGCGGTGTGCAATTGAGAAGTAATGAGGCCTACTTTATCGATTCAACCGGACTAATTAAATCTTATGGTGGGAGACCATTAATGAGTTATCCCTCTGAAACGGATACACTGTACATGGCTGCAGATACCATTTTAAGCTTTTTGCAGACGGCTGAGGCAGATACCCAAAGAATTACTTTGGCTTATTATAATGTGGTCATTTACAGAAATGATATGCAAGCAATATGCGATTCTTTGTCGCATTCTGAAGTGGATGGAATGTTCAGAATGATGTATGATCCCATGATCTGGATGGATACTACTCAACTCGCCGGAGATACAATCGATATTGCAATGGATGATGGCGAGATGAGATCTGCATTTATTCGCAGAAATGCTATGGTTCTGACGAGCCCGGACTCTGTATACTTTAACCAAATAAAGGGCAGGGAAATCCGCGCTCACTTCAGAGATGGTAGCCTAAGCAGTGTCAGGACTTTTGGTAATGCAGAGGCACTTTATTTTGTCCTGGATGAGAATGACGCCTACATTGGGGTGAATAAGTCCGAATCTTCCGAAATCCGACTCAACTTTGAAGAAAATGAGGTAATTTCCATAGCTTTCTTTGGTCAACCTAATTCTATTTTAACACCCATGCAAAAGGCCAAAGCGGATCAATTTAAATTAGAGGGTTTTAACTGGGATACCTCAAGAAGACCCCGATCGCTTGAAGACTTAAAATCTGATATGACCAAACGACTTTTCTTTGAAAAAGAGTTGGTGGAGGTAGTTGAGCAGTGAGAGCTATGTATCAATTGCAAAACAAAGAGATGCTGAATTCCGGAATGAAAGACTCTTGCTTTATGTTGGGGGGGGATTAGGTTAAGTTTTTTTCCACAGTAACTTTTTTAACTTTTTTTTTCTACTCTTTCGCTTTCTGAAGTTTTGATCAGCGACTTTAAATTTTTCTATGGTTTCTTTAATGGGCCAACCTTCCAGTTTTGCGTATTCAGTAGCCATGATATCCAGCATTTTAGGCGTTGCGCTTAAAGTTGAAAAGTTGTTGATTTTTTCCCGATCGCTTAATTTTTTAAATTTCATCCGGTTGAGATCTACAAGATAGAACTTCCACCCTCCTTTTTTTTCTTTTTTTATTAAAGTATTCCCCGGGCTGTGATCGAGGAACAATATATCGGCTTGATGGAGTCGATGGGTAAAACCAGCAAAAGCGCGTATTATTTCCTCATGATTTTCAAAGTCCGGATTTTTTATCAATTCACGGAAGGTAAAGTGATTTTTTAGGCGTTTGCTGATGTAGTAACTCCTACCTAAAGAAAAAAATTTACGCTCCTCTATCCAGGCAACCGGTTTAGGTGTTAAAAAACCTTCCTCTATTAGTTTTTGTCCGTATTCGAAGGAACGTTGTGCTTTTGATTTGCGGAAAAAGCGGTAAACAAACTTATTGATAAAATTGGGCAGTTGAAAGCTCTTAATAGTAAGTCGCTGACCTTGTATTTTTACTTTACGGATACTGTTGCGACTCCCTTTAACCAAAATCTTTCCGGTATGACCGAAGTTGGTGATGGCATTCACCAATTCTTCCTCAAAGTGTTGATATGGTTCAGCAATTTGTACTTTCATAAATTAATTTGATGTAAAGATAAGGTTAATTTCCTGAGATGAAAATTTCTGTAGAAGGGATCATTTGTATTTTCAGTATCATATTTTTTTGATAAAAAACTAAATTTGCGGTAAGAAACTATTCTTGTCCTGATTACTGTTAAATAGAAAAACAAAAAATTATGCGTGTCATTTTGCTCTTAGTTGCCATCTTAGTTCTGGAAGCCTGCAGTCAGGTTGCTTTTACCGGGAGGAGACAAACACAATTGATTCCAATTGATACCATAAACTCTCTTAGCTATTCCCAATATGATGAGTTTTTGGCAGCCAATAATACGCTGCCTCCAGATGCCCCTGAATCCATTCTAATCAGAAGAATAGGAAATGATTTGATTGAGGCGGTGAATGTATATTACAAAGCCAACAATATGGAAGGGGAACTAGAAAAATTTGATTGGGAATTTAATGTGGTGGACAGTGAGCAGGTCAATGCATTTTGTATGCCGGGAGGAAAAGTAGTTTTCTTCACAGGAATAATGGAAGTAGCTGAAAATGAAGATGCACTTGCAGTGATTATGGGTCATGAGATCGCGCATGCATTAGCGCATCACGGAAATGAAAGAATGAGCCATATGGTATGGGCGCAATTGGGTATGTCCGCACTTGATGTCGCCATGAGAGAGCAACCTGAACAAACACGAGAATTAATAATGGTAGCTGCAGGTGCAGGTACTCAGGTAGGCGTAATGCTGCCTTTTGGAAGGAAACACGAAAGTGAAGCTGATGAAATAGGCTTGTATCTGATGACCATGGCAGGTTATGATCCCACGGCTGCAGTTCCCTTCTGGGAGCGCATGGGGGCAAAGGGAGGTGCAGCTCCACCGGAATTCCTAAGTACACACCCCGGCCCTGAACGAAGAGCAGAAAATTTAGCAAAGTTAGTACCCAAGGCAAGAGAATACGCTGCAAAATACCCAGTACCGAATAGTACGAGAAATCAGGGTAAATAATGGTTGTTTAATTTCAGACTGGTCTTATTGAAAGTGGCTTCTCTCAAAAGAACACGGAATGCAATGGAGTGGCTTGACGAGAAAGAGGGAAAGGCCTGTCTCGAAAGAACACAGAATGCAATGGAGTGGACTGACGAGATCAATTTCAAAAGGTCTGTGTGACCAATATCCAATATTAGATTTCTCCCCTCTGCCATTTAAAAACAGGTAGATAGTTGTAGTTCCTAAAAGCGTGAAAATTAACCAACAGAAAAAGGAGTGCTGCAGAAGCAAATGCAGTAATGCTGACTAATTCTGAACTTTCTCTACTGTTAAAGGCTACAGCTAAAAAGCCCCAGCAACCAACAAGAGCTGTTTCCCTCATATTTCTTTTAAATGTGAGGAAAAAGTAAATGGCGACGGCTATGATGGTTGTTCCCACTGCCCAGTATTCAGGTTTTAGACCAAATGTACCCCACTCTAGAGCAACCAATAAAACAGCTACATTGAGTACGGATGCAAGGACAATCCAACCTATGTAAAAACAAATAGGCCACCAAACAAAAGCGATAACTCTCAAGGGTGCATCCCAGATTTCCAGTCTTAGGTTTAAGGTAAGCTTGATAAGGCAAAACAAAAGTCCAAAAATCAGTAGAGTAGAAATAGCTAACATATCGTTTACCCAGAAAACTATCCAGAGAATGTTGAACAGGTTCGATAGTGAAAACCACCATCCAGATGGAATAAGAGCGTCTTGTGTAGTGCCATTTTTATAAGAAATAGCCTGATACACTACAAATCCAATCAGCAAAAGATAAATGAATCCCCAGATAGAGAAAGCATAACCGGCAGGTGTCAATAGAGTAGGATAGGAAGCACTGATTTCTCCAACAGTAGCCATACCCAATGCACCGGAACCAAAAATAAAGTTGGCAATCAACACCATTATAAGTGTGATTGCATTAAAAAAGAGGAGTAAGCCCGCCTTCATAGTGTATTTTTAAGTAAGGTAAAAATTGCTTATTTCTTGGGTGGCATGCTTGGTCTAACCTCAATTTTTGAGGGTAGTGTTCTCGCCGGTAAATTCCATAAATCAAATACCATCTGTCCAATATCTTCAGGCTGAATTTTCCACGCATCCTTTTCTGAAGGTATATTTCCATTGAAGTGGGTAGCTACCGAACCCGGCATGATGGTAGATGTTCTGATGCCATGATTTCTGAGATCTAGCATTACTGCCTGAGTAAATCCTACCAATCCAAATTTACTGGCATTATAGGCCGCTCCATTGGGGAAGAAATTAGTTCCTGCAAGACTGGCAATAGTTAAAAACATGCCCTTAGAATCCTTCAATGCCGGCAGCGCAGCTTTGATGCTGTAGAAGACCCCGGTTAGATTTACATCGATCGTCTCTATCCATTGGTCAGTAGTCATTTCTTCGATATTGGCAAAATGTCCGATTCCTGCATTGGCAACGAGTAAATCCAATCTCCCGAAAGTATCTATAACCAAATCAACTACTTCCTTTTGTCCTTCAAAATCTCGTACATCACATATATATCCCCGACAGGATTCCTCTGTTTTTCTGAGGTATAAGAGGGTGTTATCAATATTTTCTTTATTTCTACCGGTAAATGCTACAATCCAGGATTCTGCTAACAGTTTTTCAACTATTCCCAATCCTATACCTTTTGTTCCACCGGTGATTAATGCTACTTTTTTGCTCATTGTCCTTTTTTCTTTTACTAACAGTTGAATTGGGTAAACGTTTACTGAAACTTCACCTTAGAAGATGTTTTGAGGTTTGGTTGCGAAGGTTTTAAAGAAATTGAGTAACTTTTTTGGCATTGATGGGGTATAAAAAACAGCTTATTCAGTATTGAAAATTAAGGACTGTATTTAAAATTTATTTTTATCTTTAGCCCAAAGAAGCGATTATGCAACTCAATAGCCTTTTTTTTCTACTCCTTAGCACAACTTTATTGATTTACGGGTGTAGCTCAGATGACTCCCCCGAACCTGATCCTCCTTTGGATCCCGCTGCTTATACTTTCTCGGAGGAGTGCGATCAGGATAGCATCTATTTTGTCAATCAAGTACTTCCGATTATGGTGACTTACTGTGCAAACAGTGGATGTCATAACCCAGTCTCATCCGAAGCTAGTTTGAATTTTACTACTTACCTCGGGATAAGTGTAGGAAACAGAGTCGTTCATGGAAACCCGCTTCAGAGCCAGATTTATCAGCGAATGACAAGTACTAATCCCAATTTAAAAATGCCACCCGACGGATATGCAGCACCGGATGAGCGACAAATTGAACTCATTAGAAAATGGATAGAACAAGGTGGGCGGAATAATGAATGTGCTGAAAGTTGTTCAACAGAGGGTATTACCTACACAGGACGGGTCAGGGAAATTATTGCAGATTATTGCGCCGGATGCCACGGTGGAATTGCTCCTGAGGGTGGATTAGTCCTTCAAACCTATGAACAAGTGAAGGCCATAGGAGAAAGTGGAGCCTTGGTCGGAACCATTCGCAGACATACTGGTTTTATTCCCATGCCGCTATATGGCAGTATGACTGATTGTAAAGTAGATCAGATAGTTGCGTGGGTGAATGATGGTATGCCTGAATAGAGTTGTTAGTAAAAAAAGTGTTATTTAATGAGTAAATTTTATCCATTTCTTGTTTTGGTTTTCAGTTTGCTTTTGCTTGCCGGCTGCGAATACGATACTGAGGAGGATTTGTTTCCTAACAGTAAGTGTGACACTGAAAACGTAAGCTACCTAAGTGACATTCTTCCTATTCTTGAACTGAATTGTATTGTGTGTCATTCCCAATCAGTAGCCGAGGCAGGCATTGTATTGGAGGGATATGATAATCTCAAGTTTTGGGTGGATAATGGAAGAGTCCAGGGATCAATTAAACACGAAGTGGGGTTTTCTCCAATGCCTCCCTTAGGATATGAACTTTCAGATTGTGAAGTTAATAAAATTCTTTCCTGGATAGAGTTAGGTGCTCCTGAAAATTGACTGATATGAAAACGAAAAATTTACTGATTCTCTTCTTCATCGCCATGCTTCTGTTGGCAGGCTACGTTTACTTTTTTGTATACCACAAGAGTCATATTGATACCTTTACAGCCAAGCCGGATTTTGAAATAGAAGCTGTTGAGTTATTTCGCCAGTTTACTGAAAATGAGGTAACGGCAAACGATATGTACTTAGGCACACTGCTTAGAGTAGAAGGGATCGTCCTTTCAGTAGATGAGTCTGATGGTGAGGTAGTAGCTATTCGTTTGGATGTAGATGATATATTAGATGCAGTGGTTTGCGAGCCTGACCCCATATATAAAAGGGAAATTCCGGCAATAAACCCAGGGGATAGGGTTGTTGTACAAGGGGTGTGTACAGGATTTCTAAACGATGTCATTATTAATCGATGTGTTGTTATTGAGCTTAAAAACTAAGAATTTATGATGAAGTATCTCTTAATACTTGGAATGGCAGTTACATTGCTTGGAATAGAGCTGAAAGCTCAGGATATATACTTTAGTCGGGAAGGGAGAATCAGCTTTTTCTCAGAAGCCCCTTTGGAGGATATCGAAGCTCATAACAATAGAGGCAGCACAGTGTATAATGCTTCCACAGGCGAAATGGAATTCTCAGTACTCATCCGTGGGTTTATTTTTGAAAAAAGTCTGATGCAAGAGCACTTTAATGAAAACTTTATGGAGTCGCACCTGCATCCAAGAGCTAATTTTGTGGGAAAAATTAGAGACCATGAAAAAATTGATTTTACCACTGATGGTGAGTATCCTTTTGTAGTGGAGGGAGAAATGGAGATCAGATCAATTAAACAGCCGGTAGTTGCCGAAGGCAAATTTGTAATAAAAGAAGGTGGAATTATGGGTGAATCTGTTTTCGAACTAACCGTTGCTGATTTTGATATTACCATTCCCGCTGTTGTCCGTGATAATATAGCTCGAGTGGTCGAAGTCCGAGTAAGAGCAAATTACAGTAAATTGGAGCGATAATCAGACTATACCTCTAAGTCATTCAATACCTTTTGACTGTTGACTTTTGACTTTTGGCTGTTGACTGTTGACTTTTGACTTTTGAT
>RECS01000048.1 GCA_007693915.1 Saprospirales bacterium
CACTCCATTTCATTCCGTGCCCTTACGAGACAGGCCTGCGTCTATGGACGAGACAGGCCTGCGTCTAAGGACGAGACATGGAAATAACACCTCGCTCCACAGTCTCCAAAGTCACCCCTTCCCAGCTATTTAAATGGAAGTGAGAAATCCTTTTTGGTTCCTCATCTGTTCCAAAGCTTACTGCCAGAAAACCTCCTTTGAGGGCTGCAGTAATTCCGGCCTCAGCGTCCTCAAAAACTATTGTTCGGCTGCGATCTGATTTCATCGCATCAGCTGCTTTTATAAACAACTCAGGATTGGGCTTTCCAATCTCTACATCATTGCCATCAAGTATCCATTTAAATCTATCTGTTAAGCCAATTTTAGCCAGAATAGTCCTGGCATTTTTGGATCCTGAACCGAGGGCGTAGGGAATGTTATTTCTATCCAATTCATCCAGAAAATCAATGGCGTAAGGAAGACAATCATTTGGAGTAAGTTTATCCACTTCCTCAAGATACCAATGATTTTTGCGTTCCATCATTTCAGCTTTCTCTTCATCTGATGCAGTTTTATTTGACCACTCTAGAATTAAATCCAGAGAAGCTTTCCTACTCACCCCCTTTAATTGTTTATTCAATTCCTGACTCAATTCAAAGCCCCAATCTGCCGCCAGCCTTTTCCATGAAGAATAATGCAGATGAGCGGTTTCAGTTAGCACACCGTCCAAATCGAAGATGCAAGCTTCAATAAGTTTTTCCATATAATTGAGATAATTGAAAGGTTATTAAGTCTAAAATATCATAATTTGGAGAAATAGAAAAATCCAGAATCAACGACCTTATTGTATATATTACACTAAGGTAAATAAAACTTTTTGTTCTAGTGGTATTATTCCCGGAAAAAATAATTAGAATGACAAACTACTGTATTTCTTTACTTGATTTTTCATTGAGAAACTTCGAAATAAATCCTAATGAGTATATTCACAAAGCAAAAGTTTTAGAAACAAATACCGGAAAAGTTTTTAATGCAACCACTAGCGATTTCTTAAATCTTTTCACCTCTCAATAAAATTGACAGTTTTTATTTGAAAACGCATATATTCTAAAGCATCCACATTGGATTCAAATGTAGTCTCTGTTTCGCAAAAATCAAAGAAATTATTCACTGCAGATAGTACTTCTTGATTGGGGTAGCAATTGTCTCTGCAATAATGAGCAAATTTGAAAACCTTGAAAGCATCAAACCAATAGTAAAAACGCTTTTCAAAATTTTCGGGTGAACTACTGTTTTTCATTGATTCTGAAATCGCGGCAGATATTTGTTCATGACCAAAGCATTCAAAAAATGTAGTAGGAAATATATCTTTTAAATCCATACCACTTCCCTTTATCAATTTGTTCACACCGTCGATAACCTTCTTTAAGTCAATGAAAGTTGAGAATGAGTAAGTACTAAACTTTTTACCGTCTTTGATATCTTTCAATGCCTTTCCAGTACCAAATGGAACGCGATCTGACACGCGAACGGCAGGATAAACCGTTGTTGAATTCAAATCAGCGAGCGCATTGATTCGGGAGAATTTATGAAGGAAATAAAAATCTTCACCTGCTTTTCTCTTATTCATTCCTCCTTGTTTTCTATAATCTGATGAACGAACAGCCATAGAGGATCCTATAGTTTGGTAGGCATGGGGGTGACCAGCCCAGCGTTGTGCTTCTATAAAATACCTTAGGTGAAGCTCGTAATCAATTATACCGTTTTTCAAAACCAAATCTTCTTCTTCAGTATAGGGGTGTTCAAAATGAATACTAACTGCTGCTGTATTGGGATTTTTTTCAAAAAACCGAACGACTTCCCTCAGATAGTTTTTTTCAACTGCAGAATCAGCGTCGAGGCAAAGTATTGGTTGATTTTCTTTATTGAGGTGTCGATACAAAAAACTAGCCGTATCCATAGCCATCCTTCTCGCAAGCCCTACACCTGCAATCCGCTTGGGAATCTCATAAACGTGAACAGGAAAAATGGCAATTGATTCAAATTTTGAATATTTAGCTTGCAGATAAGCAGTTTTGTTTTTATTCAAAATTTCCGGATCAACTCCTTCAGGAGAATTGACCAAAAGAATAACTACTGGCTTTTTTCCGCATTCTTTGCACTGATCAAGAGAGTATAAGGTGGTCATTAGTTCCTCTTCGGCAAAACAGGGAATGGTGACAAATATCGGATTCTGATCAATTTGAAATGATTTAAGTAATGATTCCGGCGAAAAATTCTGAAAGCTTACTTCCATTGATTAAGTCCTTAAACTTCTGAAGATGTTTTTATGGAAAAAACAACGGACTTTACACCCACTTTATTGACCCCTTCCTGCTCCTCTTTGATCAAAAGAGATTGTGCAGAATCAGATTGAAAAACTTCATCAAGATTTTTGATTTTCCCAAAAGGAATTTTTTTAGATTTAAAAAGTTCAAAAAGTTCTAAGGCGTCGTAATCAGAAAATACGGATTGGCATTGGAGAACAATTCTATCTCTTTTTTTAACTCTTTGGTTATTGGCGATATCTATCCACTTTTCTTTATCTGAAAAAAGGGTACAAAGTGCTTTCCATTGATTTTCAGTACCAACAGCAAGAACAAACGGAACCTTATCTTTTGAATAAAAAACATCGCCGTAAGGAGCTATATTGGGATGTTTGGTTCCAATAGGCTGGGGTAAAAAACCGGACATCAACCAATTGGTAGCCTGATTGGCTAAGGAGGCAAGTCCGGCATCCATTAAAGACACTTCAAGTTTGGCGCCTTTCCCTGTCTTCAATTTATGAAGCAATGCCATTAGAATAGCCTCTTTTAATTGGTGTGCTGCCAGGAGGTCAATTAGAGCAACCGGCATTTTTGCATATTGCCCCTCTTTTTCTCCTGTCATAGAAATAAAACCTGCCTCTGCTTGCAGCACCACATCAAAAGCAGGTCTGCCATCGGCCATTCCATTGATTTGAGCGTATATTAAAGAAGGATTCAAGGACTTTAAAAATGGATAGTCCATTTGCAGTTTCTCTGCAGAACCGGGTTTGAAATTAGCAATGACGATATCCGCATTAGCTATGAGTTGATGAACTTTTTCTCTTTCTATAGGATCAGTCAGATCAATAAAAATACTTTTCTTATAAAAATTTACAGAGGAATAGTATGAGGAAATAGATGAGGTCGTAGACTCTTTAGGGTTACGCCACCTTCTTGTCATATCCCCCTCGGTGGCTTTGTTTTCTACCTTAATTACCTCAGCACCGAGTTCGGCAAAAAACATACCTACAGAAGGACCGGCAAGGACTGCAGCCAGTTCAACTACTTTTAAATCTGAAAAAAAATACTTAAGTTCCATATATCTATACTCTAAAAGCACAAAGGTAAAAAACCAAATCATGAAACATCAACATCAAGTTTCTTTCCAAAAAAAAATCCCCGATACTAAAAAAAAGCATCGGGGATAAAACTATTCACTTATGAAATATTATTTAGTTTTCTGGTGGATAGTAATCGCGAGCAGAATGACGATTACCTACTCCATTGTTAAAACCTGAAGTTGGGAACGCGCCGATATCAGCACTTGGGGCAGGAATCGGGTAAGTCAAAGCCCTTGGTCCGACCTCGGTGATTACGGCATTGGGAACAAATGCATCTGTACTGCCAGCACCCACTAAAGGAGAGCTTGACTGCAGTCTAAAATCCTGATCACCAATAATGCTTAGGTTTCTGTTTGCAATTGAAGAGTTTTCGTGTGCAAATCTATAGTCTGCCTGCGTAAATTGGGTCGCATCATAATTTACGAACAAAGGATCAAGATTTTCCAAATTGTCATTTACAATATGGTCTTCAGGAAAGTCAACACCAATTGTTCCTGTAGCAGGATAGAAGTTCTCAGAAAGTGGACCTTCATTATCATCAAAAGTACCATGACCAAAATAGTGAGTATGACCAATAAATGTTCTCTCATAGTCAGTATCACTTACCACTCGCATCCCATATCTACAATTCACTACAGCGTTATTATACCAGTAACCACCTGCACCTCTTTCGATATTCATAGAGCCACCTCTGCCCGGAGCGATCCTTCTATAGCCACTACTGACTATGGTATTATTATATACATCGATAATTGACTGAGTAGGAAGTCCACCCCCTGAACCTGTTTTGGGTCCATTTGTAGCGTTGCCAATAATCATATTGTATGCAAATACGCCGGGTGTTCCACTTTTAGCATTTAATGTTTCACCTTCAATTTCTCCATTAGCTTCGAATGTATTACGAAGGATTGCTATTTTACCACCCTCTGGACGCAAAACGTCATCCAGAAAAAACCTAAACCAACTGTCCTCAATGATAAGTCTTGTATTTTCATCCTCAGTATAAAAACCATAAATAGTCTCTCCTTCATCAAATACAGTGGAAGCGCCTCTCATTCTACCCCCAAAATATTCCATATGGGTCCACTTCAAAACAATATCTTTAGCCCCCACTAAACCGATAAATCCTCCGATATAGCCTTGATTCCAGTTTTCCATGGTTCTGTTTTCAGGTATTGTTGTAATCCAGTTGGGATTTTCTTCTGTTCCTAATGAATAGAAACTCCCCTGAATGATGAATGAAAAAGTTTCTCCTCCGGCTTCTCCTGCTGCAGTAGATTCAATACGAACACCTTCTTCCATAACAATTTCTCTCTCTGGAAGTACAGTTAAGTCACCTGTCAAAAGGTATGTTCTACCGGATCTCAATGTTCCATGCATATTGCCAGATAATTCGGTAGTCTCATCAGTAATTTCTACAGATTCCGTTGGATCCGGGTCCGGATCAGGGTCCATGCCCCCGTTTCCATTATCATCATCGTCTCCACATGAAACGAGCAAAAAACTCAATGCTAGCAATAAAGCAGCACGCATAAAAAGGTTAATAAAAGTCATAATAAAATTGTTTGATTGAATATTTGGTTAAAAATTAATTGTTGTTTAAAGTGAATCGCAAGCCTAATAAAATAGTCCTGTGAAACAAATCTGATCTGGATAAAATACGATCAGCATCAGGCTGCAAATGAGGTTCACTAGCAGCTGCAACTTCATTGGACTGCACAATTTCCAATTCAAAAGGCGTATTTAGTATGTTCATAACTTTGGCATATGCTGTAATACTAGGAGTGATTCTTTGATCGAAAGAAAAGTCCAGAGCAGTAAATGCTCTTTGCCATTGATCATTGTCTTTAAAGGCAGAGATATAAGCAATTCTTCTTCCTGTGTAAACCAGTGATAATTGAAGGTCTGTACCACTTTCCTGATTTTTATATAACAAAGAAAAGTTACCAAGATGGGCGGATTGCCCTTGCAGTGGTCTTACCTGCTCCTCAATTCTACTGTCAAGCGCTCCCTCTTCATTTCTGAATTGAACAATCTTACTTGAGCTGATTTCTGAATTGGTAAAAGTATAATTTGCTCTGATCCCAAATCTATTAAAATATCTAATTACATCAACCTCCACTCCCATGTTGGTCGCAGTGCCAAAATTTTGAGGAGTTAAAAATAATCTATTGGCAAGGTCTTCTCTCCTGATAACGGCAGTTTCAATTGGATTGTCAATAGACTTCCAGAAGAGACCTACCATGAATTGATCAAGTCTCGATGGGAAAAACTCATACCGCATGTCCAGATTTCTTGCATAGGCGTGGAGTAAGTTGGGATTGCCACTTTCTCTGAATTGATCTTCTTCGTAGAAGTTATATGGTATGATTTCAAAATATCCCTGACGACTTAAGGACTCAAAGTAAGATAATCTTAAATTTTGCCTACTGTCTAATTCGTACTTTAAGTGAAGGTGAGGAAGTAATTCCGTATAAATTTTTTCGCCTACACCACCCTGAACAGTTGGGGGAGCCTTGGATATCCAAGACAGATCTGTTCTTTCCATTCTCAATCCGGTTACGACTTGAAGACTTGAAAATGGTCTAAAAGTAAGCATACCATAACCGGCCATTACATTCTCAGTCAGCTCATAATTGAGCACATTGTTGGGAGAGCCATTAATGGCTACGTTAAAAGTATTTTGGGTGATATCTCCTTCATAAACCTGGAATGCAGGACTAGTACCCAATCGATATCGGTCAAAATAATTTTCCCGCTCTTTATTGCGGTACATACCTCCGACTTTTATTTCTGCAGGTAATCCAAGTATATCAAGTTTGTATTTTAAGTTTAGGTACGCTGCAATATCGGTATCCGAGTTTCCCATCCACCTCCTGAAAAACCCCCGGTGATTAGTGTTGTCAAATACCCAATCAGATTGCGTAAACCCGCCATCACTTGATTTTCTCCTTTCAGATATAGTCATAAATTCGGCCATATCAGGATCATCGTAAGTGGCAGTTGAGTAAACAGCAGACCAATCCAATTCAAGATTTCGGGTAAGTTTATGATTTCCCTGCAGTGCATTTGCGTGAATATTACTAATTCTCTGACGGGTTCTTATCCATTGTTCAATTCTCCCTGTTCCAATCCCTGATCGACCCAATGTCAAGGCAGTATCCACCATTACACGCGTTTCCTCTTCAGCTAGATTCATATATGAAGAGTAAAAACTAAGGTAATTCTCACTATTTATTCTATAATCCACCTTCACGTGCGCCCCAGTTCTTTTTTGTCGGGTTGATCTATCTGCACTCAACACATTATCAATACCGGGTAGGTTAGTTTCTCGATCAGTTCTTAAGTGAAAAAAGGTGCTTTCCGAACCCCTGTAGGTGTGTTGATGTGAAACAGCTGCAATCACTCCAAATTGGTTGTTAGAACCAAATCTGCTTCCAAAAGATCCTCCCATAATTCTGTTGACAGGAACTCTGTCTTCAACTATATGGTTAGCGACCTCTAAAGGAAAATCGTCCTGCGTAGCTCTGTAACCATCTCCATGTATCATTAAAGGAGACTTGTCGTTCACTCTTGATTTATCAAAAGTCATGAAATCCCTTTCAAAAAACATGGTATTGATACCCACACCTAAATTGAAGTTCAACATTAATTCCTCAGGAGCATCTTTTAATTTCATGTCGACAGCTCCACCAATAGCATCAGCTTCCATGTCGGGAGTCAATGATTTGGTTACTTCTAATCTATCCAATAAGTCGGCAGGAAAAATATCCAATGGCACATACCTATTGTTTCGTTCAGGACTTGGAATCTTTACCCCATTAACTAAAGAGTAGTTATACCTTTTGTCCATACCCCTGATAATAGCGTGTTGACCATCACCGGTATGATTCCTTTCCAGTGATACACCAGATACTCGCTGCATAACATTCGCGACAGTGATGTCAGGAGACAATTCAATGTTTTGACTAGAAACTACATTAATTACATTTAAGGCATTTCTTTCAGAAAGACGTGCACTGTATTCCGTGTTTTGAATGGCTCTTGAAGTTACCACAACCTCACCTATTGTCTGTCCTTCAGTAGACATAGTGACATTAAATTCAGCTACTTCGCCACCACCTACTGAAACCAAAATAGTTTCTGTGGCATAACCTAAATAGGAGAATTCCAAATTGTAATCACCTGCTTGAAGGTTCCTTATAATATAAGTACCGTCAAGACCTGAAACTGCGAATCGATCATTCTCAACAACTTTTACGACTACTCCGATTAGCGGTTCATTTGATTCCAGGTCGGTAATCAGCCCCCTTACTTCACCTGCAAGATGAACCTGAGGAAGTAGGAATAACAAAAAGGGTATGAAAAACTTTAACATATAAACAGATATTTACTTTAACAATTTGATGCAAAGGTAAAGGCTGAATATTACCTTATCATTAAGGGTTGTTTACCTAAAGTTTATTTTTATTGAGAAGGATATTGGAGAAAAATAGAAGCCTAAAAAGCTGTTTTTCATTGGTTTAAGCTTTTATTTGTTTGCTTAATTAATTTTAAATATTACCTAAAAGTTAAGTCTTTAACCTTGGCATAACACATATAATACAGATAAATATATCAATTAAATGTGAATAAATAAATTTACAAATCACAAAATATATATTTAAATCTAATTTATGCCGTTTATCAAAAATCCTTAACAATATAAATTCTAAAAATTATTTTAAGCTGGGATATTTTTTAGTCAACATTAATATTTCAATTCTTTTTAATTTTACGACAATTTCAGGGATAAATTAAGTCATTTTAAATCTTGCCGGTAACCATCAAATCAAATACTATGAATTCTATTTTTTTAGAGAACAAAACAATACAGATAGGAATATTATGCGTTTTAATTTTTATTCTTAATTCTTGTTCCTCACCTGAGGAAAGCATTCAAAATACTGAAATTTCTTTAAAAAAATACTGTCTTACGGAACCTCCACTAATTGGTATTTACAATGGTATTCATCTATATGAGGGTGGCTTTTCAGGTATGTTTTATATCGAAGGAACTGAAAAGGAGTTTTACCTTCTAAATGACAGAGGACCTAATATAGTAATTACAGAGCATCCTAAGAATACTGAAGGAAAGAATCTAAAATTATTTCCATTTCCGAACTATTCGCCTAAGATAATGAGAGTTACAGTTGGAGAGGAAAAAATTCACGTATTAGAAACAATGGAATTAACCAATCCAGAAGGAAGAGGCTTAACCGGTCTCCCAATACCCGGGCTTGGTGGTGAAAACCCGGAGGTGGCCTGGAGTGATCTAAATGGAACTCTTGCAGGTACAGACGTTTGGGGAATAGATGCTGAAGCTATTGTTATGGATTCGGAAGGAAATTTCTGGATCTCAGATGAGTATAGAACGGCAATAATGAAACTTGACAATCAGGGACAAGTTCAAGAGGTATTTAGTCCTTTACCAATCCCCGATGAGGCAATTCCATTAGATTCAATTTATGAAAAAAGAAGACCCAACAGAGGTTTTGAGAGCATAGCATATACCCCATCAGGCAAGATTTATGCCATTCCGCAATCACCTCTTTGGAATCCGAATATGTCAGTCATGAGTGATACCAGAATAATCCGAATTCTAGAAATGGATCCCCATACTCATACTACTCAGAATTACGCGTTTGTGATGAGAGATAAAATGGGAGATATTCGTCTTAGAGATTGGAAAATCGGAGATATGACAGCCATCAATGATCACCAATTCATAGTCATTGACCATGCCACTCGCGGCAATGATCGCTTTTATGACCTTTATATAATTGACATTAGTGAGGCTACACCTATCAAGTCTGAGGACTTCAACGGCAAAACGCTTGAGCAGTTAATCGACGAAGAAGGTTTAAGAAACGCTGGAATTGTTCCTGCAAAAACCACACACTGGATCAATTTGCTTGAACATGGGTACGACCCTGCACACGATAAGCCGGAAGGAATCACTATCATTGACCCCTTCACCATTGCACTTGTTATAGATAATGATTATGCAATTGAAATCGATCACGACACCTGGGAATTATACGATACAGAAATTGAAAGTTGTATTTATATTATTAATTTGCCGGAATCGATGAGGTTGGATTTTAAGAAATAATCATAAGCGTCCAAAATAAGAGTTTATTTGATGAATTCTCTTGATACCCTGCTTTTAGGGATATTTCTCACTTTCTCCTTTTCTTTTTTTGCTTGTCCCTCGTCTTAGGACGAGACAGGCTAAAAAAAGAAACAAAAAAAGACACCCTGATCAAAGGCATTTTTTAGAAGTCCTCTCCGAGACCTTCTAAAAACCAGATG
>RECS01000047.1 GCA_007693915.1 Saprospirales bacterium
CATGGATTTTACTATTCATCATCAATCTTCCGGACATATCATAGACTTTCAGGTCCAAAGTGCCATGGATATGGGGCTCATAATTACCCAGATTGACATAATTGGTGGTTGGGTTGGGATAAAATTGCATTGAATCGAAAAGTAATCTTATGTACAATTTTTACTTTTTTTAGTCAAGTAGTTTTGGGCGAACCCCTGACTAAAAACTACTTGAGCTGAGCGGCGTCAAAGCTACTCGGGCCTAGCGTCAGTCGAAGCCAAAACTCAAAACCACCTGCACCCCATAAAACACCCTCTCCTCATTCTCCTCCGGATACAACTCAATATGGTACACCCCGGCTGGCAAATGACCTATATCCAGAGAAAACTGCTCCTGAGGGTGATCCAGCTTCTGCCGATGTACCGTGCCAGCCCGTATATCGATGATCTCCAATGTACCTTTTGTAAAGTCCTCCGGTATTTCCAAAGTCAATGGGCCCGAGGTGGGATTGGGGAAGGCCTTGAGGTCCCTTCTATAGTAGACCGCCTGACCAAAGACCGAGCTGATGGTGGGATCGCATTTTTCTTCCTCATCTACCCGAAATCGGGGGAAGTTTGGGAAAGTGCCTCCGTTGGCGTTAGGAAGGATTATTGCATTTTGAACAAAATCGCAGTCCTTTCCCAACTTATCCGGCTTATTAATGACGTGCAGTGAGTAGGACGCATTCTTTGGAGTCATATATATCTTGCAGTCGGGAGCTTGTACCATCAAAAACAATGGGGTTGGAAATGGGTCTATGGTTCCATTGTAAGTATCAATATGTCTTACTCCATCCTGAATATTTTCCTCCCAGGTATCCACTTGAAATAAATCCTGACTGGATGAAGTGTAAATGAATCGACCGTTGGGTGACCATTCTACACTTCCAAAGAAACTTAAATTCCATTGAATTGAACCGGGATCGTATATCTCTACAATTTGATGATTGCTTAATCGTCCGGTCTCCCGGTCAAAGTCATAGAGGTGCAATTGGTCGTAATAATTGTAAATGGCATATCGAGTACCATAGGGGCAAAATCTGGCAGTGCCGGAGGCACTTGATCTGAATCTGGTAAAGTAATAGCCCGTACTCTGGTATTCTTGTCGATGGATGCCGGTTTCATCTATCAAAAAAGTAAGAAAAACAGAGTCCTCTTCAATTGGCTGAACAATCCACCAATCTCTGCCGTTCTGATGCCTTACTGCCGTTAAATAATACCAAAGTGGCACTTGGTCATTGTACAATACCCCATTCTTGAATACAACATCCCCCCCCCCATTGTCTAATTGCATATCAATATAGCTCATCCAAAGTTCTTCATAAGTTTGCCCTTGCATATTCATTTCAATATACTTGTGAAAAAGATAATAACCATCGTTATAGCCGGGATCCTTAAGGATAATCATATCCTGAGAACCTGGATATCCATAGCCGGGATCGGGCCATGCCCATTGTGCAAACAAGCCCCAATTGAGACTATCTCCATTGGGCATTAGTTGGTGCTCAGCATTGAATACCGCTCTTCCATTTGAGTAAAACAAAAGGTCGCCATTGTCATCCGAGATGGAGGTGCTTGCTCCCGTAGAACCATAAATAAGTCTTTGATATTTTATTTGTTTCGGGTTCTCATTAAAGTCTATGATAAATCCATCTCTTAAATCGTGGTCTAAATTTTGCTGATAACCACCAATCCAGTTGTAATCGCCCTTGATTTGAGCGGTCGATAGAATAGGAAGAATGAAAAATATTATTGATAGTGGTAATTTCATTTTTATTGGATTAAAAATACAGGGATAGAACAAAATTCTCCATCCCTGTATTCCTTTAGCTATTTACTTTAGTACAATGATCTTATGATTTTCGATTTCTCCTTGTGAAGACTCAAATCTAAGCAAATATATTCCGCTTTTATCAGGCACTTGCAAAGCATCTATTTCCCTTTCTTGAATTGAGTGAGTTAAAATGACTTTTCCGCTGAGGTCCATAATCTTCAAGATGCCGGAGTAATTTTCAGGCAATGAAATATTAATTAATCCCTTGGTGGGATTGGGATACACTTCTATTTGTACTTCATTCTCCGAAAATGGTCTCACTATTCTTTGTTCCAATCCATTTAAACAATCGTCGTATTGATCGTAAAAAGTGGTATCAAAAGTAGCGGTCATTGCTCTAGCTAGGTGTATGGGTTTGCCGTATATGTCTGAGCAAAGACTGCTGAATTGTTTTAAGGTATTGTGATCGGATGAATCAACTGTTCCTTGATTCATCAAAAATTTTGAATACTCAATTAAAATATCTCTCCATATTCCAACCAATACCGAAGAACTTGAAATTGAATTAAGCTGGGTAATTATATTAGTTAATTGAATACTATCCTGCTTTGGTATGAGTGAAAAATCAGGATACAAAGACTCAAGTTCTATACCTATCAAGGTTGACAATTGGGCTTTGGTTGCCGTATCGGTAGCCTCTGTCCACTGCTTCTGATAGCTTACTAAGCTATCGGTTGCCCCGAAAAGCATGCTAAGAGTATCAAGTGATAGTGTAACATCCACCAGAGTACCAAGCCCACCTAAATTCTGAAAATCCTGATCCAATAGCATACAATTAGGTAAAGTAAAATCCTGACTGGTTTTACTCAACAGAACCAAATCAAATAATCCCAGAAAATATTTACTTGGCTTAAGACTGTCAGGTGATTTTAAGTATTGATAAAAATAGCAGATTTCATTGGGATCATTATCAAAGGGCTCCCAGGAAGGACCTGTCGCTCCGGTACAGACATAATGGTTGGGACTCAAATCATCTATAAACCACTGACCATACCCTCCGATTACAGTGGTGGGTGCATGATTGGAAAACATGGGATTAACTATGAATTGGGAGCGGTCAATCTCAAGCTGACTTAAACCCACTGCTTCTGCTGTTCCCCCAATAAATAGGTTAGCATGGTAATTCTGACTACCTATAACTGAGGTTATAGAAAGATCAGGAGTTCCCAATAAGCTATTCCCCTTAATTGAATGTATTGGTGAATTGTGTGAAATTTTCAAACCCCATCTATTAAGAGCAGTACTTGGTGGTAGGTTTCCATCGTGATATATATCATTACAATCGATTTCATTGAATGATGTATTTGCAACCATTATTCCATGGCCACCTGATGCTAAACGGCGTATTTCATTGTTCCTTATGAAATTACTTGTTGAACCGTTCAACCTGATGCCACTTCCTATTAATTCATCAGGCAAAAATTCTATGTAGTTATTTTCAATTCTGACATCTCTACTATAGGTACTTTCTATCCCATTAGTTTTAAAACTAGATTTAATGAAATTATCCCTTATCAATAAGTGAGGTGATGCATTGGAGACTATAATCCCACCACCATTTGGGTTTAGACCTTGGTTGTTAATAATATTATCATAAATCTGCCATCCTGAACTAAATAATCTCATACCAATAGAACCCCGTATGTTGTTTTCGGATATAATTGACCCCCTACTTAATAAGTGGAATATCCCATGGATTGAGGGGTCAGAGATTAACTGATTTCTTTGCACCTTAATACTATTAGATGAAAAGGATACAACCCCAGATGCTGAATAATCCTCAATTATATTATCATAAATAATGCTTCCGTGTGATGCATTTAAAACTATACCGGTTGATTCACTTGAAATTTTTGAATTATAAAATATAACAGGGAACAACCTGAAGTGAGCCCCAATACGTACATTCGTTATCTCATTTAATTCCATAATAGATAGTGGACCACGCTCAGATTTTATTCCAAAATCAAAATTATCAATTTTAGAAAGAATAATAAATGAATGCCACGGATTGTATAAATTTACTCCTACACCCGTTCCGATACCATAGATTTCCATTCCAGAAATTCCAATTTCATCTCCATTAAGTACTGAGATTCCATTTTCTACATTTCTTAAAACACCACCATTTGCATCAAATGACCCTTCATCTTCTATATAAATACCTTCCCATGACAAAGCTAGTGGACATTTGTCAATTTCTGCCAAATGGTTGAGGGCTAATTTACTGCGTTCTCCTACATGTATCCCTTTACCTTCAGCCATTTCAATTTCAGTTTGAATGTTTAGTATTGCACCATTTTTAACAAAAATATTACCTCCAAATGATTTAGGTTGGCTGAAGGTAGTATTCTCAGTAATGTAAACATCCGAAGTAACCTCACAGCAATTTTCTATAAAAATCTGAATGGGCTCAGAAGGAAAACTGTAACAATCATTTGATTCATCATAATAATATGCAAAATATACTCCGTTTTCAGTAATTATTGGGTCAATAGTGGCAAAATTGCTATTCCAAGGGAATAAATCTGAAAACACAACACTTGATCCCTGAGGTGGAGTTCCTGAATAATAATCTTGTAGGCTTACAAATTTTTCAGGACAATTGTTTTCAATTAAATTTTGGTCAACTATGGGTGCATCAAGGTTTTCACATAGGCACTCTTCTGCTTGTCCGGATACACATACTCGATCCCAGGCGTTGACTGCTGCTGCGTAGTGGGGACTACATACACCAAAATTTGTTTCAACAACGATCAGTGTTTGTTCCCTTAGCTGCCAAAAATAGGCATTACGATCATTTAAATTATTTAATGATTCAAGTAATATATCCATGGCGGTGTGCATTCCCAGCGCAGGTATATTATCCTCAGGTATACCCTCAGAAATTGCATAAAACCAATGACTAATTGTTCTACCTCTTTGATGCGGTCCATCTGTGGTTCCCATGCTTGTTGCGCATACTTGAACTGAATGATCGCGGGAATAGGCTTGTAATGCAGGTTCATCGCCAAGTAAGATCCAATCAGTTTCAAAATTTGGAGGCATAAAACTCTCCAAATAGGCGCCTATAATATCAGCAATGCCCTCATGTAATGTTTGGTTTCTAATTGTATTATAATCTAAAAATTCAAAAATGAAACAATGACCTAACTCATGTGCAGTAACATCAAAAAAGCCTACAGGAATTTCATTTATCATTCCACTCCCCCAAGTACAATTCTCTAAATCCGATCCTGGCCAAACATAAGCACCACTAATATATTCACTTGCATGAATAGTTACATGACCAAATTCAACCCCTATATTTTCAAAAGCTGGTAAAATAAGATTAGCAGTATAAAAAGTTTGTTTTGCGGCTTCAGTAGCATCGTTACCCCACTCTTGATTCGATGTAGTAGGGATTATACCCTCTTCATAAATTGTAAGGCTAGTAGTCGAGGAATTGTGTGGCCAATGCATGAAAGTCACACCACTTTCTGTAAAGTCGTTTAGATTTTGAGTGCCATATGTGTAGGTATCGGCATTAATACCAATGATACCATACATTTTCTCTAATATTTCTCCATTCATGGCATCCACCCATACTATTTTAGCTGAGTCATTTTCTATTATATGACACAAATAAATTAATTGCATAAGACCAACCGTTCTGTTAATATTAATTCTGATGAATTAATATCAGATTCACTTAGAATATTAACTAAGCTGCTTTCTCCTATTAAGGGTATAGTATTTGCGGAAATATTATAATAAATGTTAGGGCTGAAATGTATAATTTCATTATTGTTTTTCTTACTCTTTATTGTTAGTCCACCAGATTCCACCTTAACCCCATTAAAAAATTGTTCGTAGTTTCTAAAGACTACCTCTTCAATGAATCTTGAGCTTCTTTCCCTCGCCAGTAAAAAAGTATTCTGTGGGTCCACGCCCATCAGATGTAACAAGGAATCCTTGGAAATAAAAATCTCGGGTTTCATAAGGATTGTACCTTCTGGATGTATCTTGTTAGAAATCTCAATGATTCCCGGATCGATGTCCTCCATAAATAAATTTACCTTATCATGAAGGTTGGGTGACCGTTCTACTGAAGTTTGAGAGAAAAGTAAAAAATTTGACAGTAGAAATGCTATTGAAAAAATAGTTATTTTATTATACATGATTTTTTTGTTTTTGTTTTTTTTTGTTTTTGCGCTTCGTCCACTCTTTCTATGAGGTCGAATGATATTTGGATTATTCCCTTATTTCCCGTTGTATTGAATACACCGATGTATTAAACCTTTATTTGCCACAAGCTTTTTAGATTATTTACTTTTTTATGTGGTAAAAAGCATAGGAGGCTATCTTATAACCGATTTTTAGCCTTTGAATCGATAGGTCATTATAATGCTACCAGTAAAATTTAAATTTCCTGAAATCAAATAAGGTTTGAGATTGGTTTGAGGTTTATTTCATGGATTTACTAAACCCACCCCGTCCGTACAACCGAGAAGGACAGAAAACTTTAAGATGCTCTGATCCGTGGGTGTTCCCGGCTTGTTTTTTGTATGGCAGTGTGGTGTTCATTTTTTCTAAAAGGGTAGATAAAAAAGGTAAAATGTCAATTAAATCAACACAATTTTACTGTATTCTTACCCAACAAGTAGAACTTTTGAAGGGTATTTTTTGCATATATTTGTGATATATATATATATATAGAAAATCAGTTAGTTATGAATTTTGATTTTTTAATTTAATTTTTCTTGATTTGTCAGTTGAGGAGAATTTTGATGATTTGGGGTCATTTACGATACCCTCTATTTATCAAGCTTTTTGGATTTTGAATTCCTACCCCTCTGCCTTATTGTCCCATCCACCTGATTCTCCTGACTTTTTTACCTGCACGGAAATGACCTGCTGCCAGAATGGCTGTATTTACAGTGGTTTTAGCAATTGGTGGGAAATTTGATGTGGGTATAGCATTGATTGACTTTTATTAATTTGAATTACTATGACATTTGAAAATTTCACCATAAAATCGCAGGAGGCTATACTTAAAGCGCAACAGATCGCCAAAGGTCTCCAACAACAAACTGTAGATACCACCCACCTGATTAAAGCAATAATAGAGGAAGGTGAGGATGTGGTTTCGTTTTTATTTGGCAAAATGGGAGTTAACCTTGCTACTGTTAAAACGGAATTGGATAAGGCGATTTCCGGCTACCCAAAAGTTGACGGGACGGACAAACAGTATCTGACCAATGATGCCAATCAGGCATTGAGTCGCGCCAATACACTATTGAAAGAGTTTGGCGATGAATACATTTCCCTTGAGCTTATTTTATTAGCCATTTTAAAGGGAAATGACAAAGCATCTAAAATTTTGAAAGCTGCCGGATCTGTGGAAAGTACGCTAAAGACAGCTATTGCAGAATTGAGAAAGGGAAGCAAAGTCACCGATCAGCAAGGCGATAATCAATATCATGCGCTTAAAAAATTTGCTGTTAATCTGAATGAACAGGCTGAAAGCGGGAAACTGGACCCCATTATCGGTAGAGATGAGGAAATTAGAAGAGTTATGCACATTCTCAGCCGAAGAAAGAAAAACAACCCCATTTTGATCGGTGATCCGGGTGTGGGTAAAACAGCTATTGTAGAAGGAATTGCCTGGAGAATGGTAAAAGGTGATATTCCCGAAAACCTCGCCAATAAGAAAATCTATACCCTTGATCTTGCCTCTTTGATTGCCGGCGCAAAATACAAAGGAGAATTTGAAGAGCGATTAAAAGCAGTGGTAAAAGAGGTGACCTCATCCAATGGAGAGGTGATTCTTTTCATAGACGAGATTCACACACTTATTGGTGCAGGAGGTGGAGGTGGAGCCATGGATGCAGCCAATATTTTAAAACCGGCTCTGGCACGCGGTGAACTCAGAACCATAGGCGCAACTACTCTAGATGAGTACCAAAAGTATTTTGAAAGCGATAAAGCACTAGAGAGAAGATTTCAAAAAGTGATGGTAGGAGAACCGGGTAATGAGGACTCTATTTCCATACTTCGGGGACTTCAAGAGCGCTATGAAGTTTATCATAAGATCGAAATTCTGGATGAAGCTTTGGTTGCGGCGGTGGAGTTGTCCAGCAGGTATATCGGAGATCGCTTTTTACCTGATAAGGCTATTGACTTGATCGATGAGGCAGCAGCAAAACTAAGACTGGAATTGGATTCTGTGCCTGAAATTATCGATGAATGGGATAGAAAGGTGAGACAGCTGGAGATTGAAAAGGAGCACTTTAAAAGAGAAAAAAACGAAAAGCAGCTCAAGGCCATTAATCAGCAGATTGCCAATGCTAAGGAAAAGCTGGACGAACTTAAAGCAGGCTGGCAAAATGAAAAGGAAATTGTGGATACGATTCAGGATATTCGCAAGGATATTGAAGAATTAGAAGTCAGAGCTCAACGCGCAGAAAGAGAAAGCAATTACGAATTAGTGGCCAAAATCCGCTATGGTGAGTTGAAGGAAAAAGAGGCTATGCTGAGAGTGGCTGAAGAAAAACTGGATGCACTACCCGAGGACAGGCGATTCACCAAGGATGAGGTTACTGCCAATGACATTGCTGAGGTAGTATCACGCTGGACGGGTGTTCCATTGAGAAAAATGCTACAAAGTGAAAAGGAAAAACTGCTCGGGATGGAAACTGAGATTGGAAAACGTCTGATAGGTCAGGATGAAGCGGTAAAGGCGGTATCTGATGCGGTCCGACGAAGCAGAGCAGGTTTGCAGGATGTCAATAAGCCAATAGGTTCCTTCCTCTTCTTAGGTCCTACCGGTGTGGGTAAAACTGAGCTGGCCAAATCACTGGCTTTTGTACTTTTTGACGATGAAAAAGCGGTCATTAGACTGGATATGAGTGAATATCAGGAGCGGCATGCTGTCTCCAGACTTATAGGGGCGCCTCCCGGCTATGTGGGCTATGATGAGGGTGGTCAGTTGACTGAAGCGGTTAGAAGAAGACCTTACAGCATAGTTCTATTAGATGAAATTGAAAAGGCGCATCCGGATACCTTCAATATTCTGCTGCAAGTGTTGGATGATGGAAGACTAACTGACAACAAGGGCAGGGTAGCGGATTTTAAAAACACTATCATTATTATGACTTCCAACCTTGGGTCGGATATCATTCTCGAGAATTTTGAAGACCTTGCTGTTGCGGAAGACAAGCATCGGGCGGACATCATCGAAACAACCAAACTTGAAGTCTTTGATTTACTCAAGCAACATCTACGTCCGGAATTTCTCAATAGAATTGACGATAGGATAATGTTTACTCCATTGACACTTCAGGAGATCGGCCAAATATTTTTCCTACTTCTCGATAAGCTTAGCTCGAATTTGAAGCATCAGGGTATGGAAATTAAAGTGAGTAAAAAAGTAGTTACCGTTTTGTCTGAACTTGGTTTTGATCCTCAGTATGGAGCTCGTCCTATGAAACGAGTCATCCAAAAGGAATTGATCAATGAACTGGCAAAGCACTTGCTGGCAGGTGAGTTTGCGGCAGGAGATACTATTTACGTGGATGCAGGAACATTGGGTTTGTCTTTTTCTACCCAATCTCCTGATGGATTTGAGGAGGCTGAAAGGTAGGGGTAAGATCTTGTAGAAAGCTAATACATAGAGGGTAGTAAATTACAATCTTATTGATACCCGCAGATTTTCGCAGATTGGAGTTTACCTAGCCAAAGACAAGGCTGATTTTAAGCGCTGATGTACGCTGATTTGTTTGGAGGATTTTTGCAAATTCAGGGATAAAGAAGAAGCTTTTTCAAGTTCAAGATTTAGGGTATAGCACGGT
>RECS01000074.1 GCA_007693915.1 Saprospirales bacterium
GGACTGCCGAGCAAATGGTGAGTATCCTCAACAAGGGAAACCGCGTCGCCATCAACGGCAAACTGGTCAACCGCAGCTACGAAGACAAAGAAGGCCGCAAGCATTATGCGACCGAGGTTTATGCCAACCAATTCATCAACCTCACACCCGCAGCTCAGAAAGACAATTTGCCCTTCTGATGGTTTTTGACAATGGATAATTAGTGAGTACACTCATTAGTTGAAGCCTGATTCTTTAAAGAGTCGGGCTTTTTTTGATTATTATGATCTAAGGAATTCAATATCTGAAATACCACTTATACCTAAGATGAAATTCTCAGCGTTTTAAATTTTGTACTCGGGTAAAATTTTGACAAATCAACATTCTTTTGTAAATTTGAAGAAAAAGATATTCATATGAAAACACTGAACATTTCTATTTCGGATACAGAGTTTAAAAAATTGGGTATTATAAAAGAAAACCTGACTTATTCTGAGTTCGTGGAGCTTATAAATAGAGAACTTATGAGACAGAACCTTAATAAATGCATAGAGTTAGCTGAAAAATATGGACTTTCCTTGATGACTATGGACGAAATTAACGAAGAAGTAAAAGCGGTCAGAAATGCAAAAAATAGTCATTGATACCAATGTTATTGTCTCTTCTATTATCCAAAAAAATTACCCATACAGAATTGTCTATGAGCTTTTTGTTAATGATAAGTTCTTGATTTGCATCTCTAAAGAACTAATGGCTGAGTACTATCAAGTGTTATCAAGACCGAAATTTTCCAGATTTCCTGACTTTTTCAAAAGGGCAGAAAGCTTACTGGCTGAAATTGAAACAAAGGCAAATATAATTACCCCAATTACAAAAATCGACCTAATTTCAGACAAAGATGATAATATGATTCTTGAACTTGCTGACAAATGTTTGGCAGATTTCATTATTACCGGAAACAAGAATGACTTCACCTTTCCGACTTTTAATAAGACCAAAATTGTCAGTCCTAAAGAGTATTGGGAAAACTATGCACCAAAATAAAAATACTGAAGCCAAAAGTCAATTATCACCCGCCATATACTAAACTCTTTAAAGATTCCAACGGCATCAGTCAAAAGAGAACCAACTGGATGAAAGTAGCTGCCTGGGGTAAGACTGACAAACATATGGTGAGTATTCTCAACAAGGGAAACCGCGCCGCCATCAACGGCAAACTGGTCAACCGCAGCTACCAAGACAAAGAAGGCCGTAAGCATTATGCAACTGAGGTTTATGCCAACCAATTCATCAACCTCACACCCGCAGCTCAGAAAGACAATTTGCCCTTCTGATGGTTTTTTTGACACTGATTTTTCAGTTGAAGCCCGGTTCTTGATTGGAGTCGGGCTTTTTTTTATTCGAATTTACGTGTTTCTAATTATGACTTATTCCACCTTCCTCTATAGAAGCTTTCTTGCTTTCAGAATTGTATTTTAGCGGTTATTCACAGGAGTAGGAGTATTTTGTGGTCACCTTAATGCAAAGAAAAATACGTCAAGTGTAGATATGACCATTTTCTAAACTGATTGATTATAAAATGTATAAATTTTGTTGATTTCTATACATAGGACGTTATCTTTGTAAAGAAAATTAAAAATACTTTACAAATGAGAGCTTGGGGATTAGCAGAATTGCCATTAAATATTGATTTGGAAACAAAAAGGGTTTTAAAAGCTTTACCTAGTGCATACGCTGGCTTAGCTGAGTTAAAAGGAATTGCATCCACAATACCCAATCAAAACATCCTGATTAACACACTTGGATTACAAGAAGCCAAGGACAGTTCTGCGATTGAAAACATTATCACAACACATGATGATGTATACAAATCTGAATTGAATTTTGACGCTTTTAAATCCTTACAAGCAAAAGAGGTTCAGAACTATATTTCTGCCCTAAAAAAAGGTTTTGACCTGATAAAAAATACAGGACTGCTTACAAATAATAGCATACTGCAAATCCAGGAGGTATTAGAAGATAATAAAGCCGGATTTAGAAAACTGCCGGGCACTGCCTTAAAAAATGTAGCTTAAATTTTCCTAATTGTTAAAATGACTAATCCACCTCAAAAAAAAACTGACCATTAGAAAATCTATTCCATCTACACCATCGAGGCAATTAGTGGCTTTTTGATTTTCAATCAGGACATTAGTAGGATTAACCATTGAGCAGATAGTATTTTTAGATTAGACTTGGTTTTCTACACCAATAATCACCTCCGTTTTAAGGTGTTTTATTCGATCCAATAACTTTTTTAAGTAATCTTTACCAAGAAATTTTTTAACCCACTCAAGTTCATCAAAAAACTCAGTTTTGTGTTTTTCTGATGATTTAATAGTCAACTCATTCTGACCTAAACGTCTGAGTGATTTATCACTTAAAGTGTGGTAATGCCGGATATCCTTTATGAGTACCTTCATAAAGTCGATTGTTTCAGAATTTGATGGTTCAATTAACTTTAGACCAACCTTGAGGTTTTTAAGTGCTCGATAATCCATGGAACGCTCACTTTTCCCTTTTTGCACCACAGGTTTATGGGTTTTAATTGCTTCGTAGGCGGGCCAAAAATTTGGAGAAAGTCTTTTTAGTGGTTCCTCAAAAACACATTGAACAAGGGGTAACATTTCTTCAAATAAAATCTCTTCAACTTTATTCTTCACTTCAATTGGATTACGAGCAATATGAGCCTGGAGGCTCAATCCCTTTTTCCGCAACACCAATAGTTGAGACTCATTAAATAGTTTAGCGGTTTTGGTACGAGAAGGTAGTTGGGAAATTTTATCTATAACTGAAGGATAATTACTCCTTATTTCATCAAATATATTCCTTACCTGAGTAATGGTATTGATTTCCCCATCTTCCTCAGGACTTGAATTTATTCTCTTGTATAGTCCCGCAGCGGTAGGCTCCTCATCAGCAGAAAATATTTTAACATCCTCTCCTAATGCGCTGTGTATAAGAAACATTTTCTGACTTGCAATCTCCCTCGACTTTACCACATCAGCTCCAGCTTCAGTTGGAAAGAAATTGTAAACAAACAATTTATCAAATACCTTCATTCCAATACGATTTATCCTTCCAACTCTTTGAATAACTCTGGTGGGATTCCAGGGAATATCGTAATTGATAATCACCCCGGCACGATTGAGATTAAAACCCTCCGACAGCTTATCACTAGTTAATAAAAGGTCATAATTGTTAGTAACAGAGCCCCTGTGTTGGGCATTAAAATCAGCGTGAAGACTTTTCTCTAGTGCTTGAGTCATTTTGCCATCGCAAATCAAAACTCTATTTGGCATTGCTTTTTGGAAAAAAGGCTTAAGATGTAATACAGTATCCGTATATTCTGAAAAAATTACCACTTTTCGATTGGGTTCTTTCAAAAGTATGGATCGTACTTCATCAAATACCCGCCTACGCTTAGGGTCATTATCAACTATATTCAGTAGTTGGAGTTGATTTTTGATTTTGATGAAAAGTTGTTTATCTGACTCTATATTGGCCTCAAATTCCTCCTTTCTTTCAAATGTATTGATTTCATAAACAGTTGTATTTTTTGGAGTTTTCTTCTTGAGCAAATCATTTTCAAATCTATATAAAATGTCTAGAATTTTTTCCTCACTTTCTTCATAAATACTCTCGATCAATTTTCTGTCAAGAATAAACTTTCCATCAGTTGTTTTTATGAATTGCTGCACTATTTCATGTACTTTAATAAAGCGATCTATAGAACCAGCAAAAGCACCAAAGGAACTCTCAAAACGCTTGACCAAAATCCGACGCATAAAATCGTAAAGGTTTCTTTGTTGCTGGAAGGCTCTGTTTCCGGCCTCATCCATTTTCTCCTGTTGATTCACCTTTTTCTCATATCGAAACGGTTGATAAATCGCCCCTGTGAACAAACCATCTTCTGCAAAATATTCATCCAAAATTTGATCGTAAAATCTACTTTGTTCAGGACTTAACTCATAAAATAATTCCACTGGATTTTCAACCTCAGATAGACTATCAATTTCAGATGAGTATAAATAATCCTCTTTTAAATCGAGACGATTTCTCCTAATGAGTACAGGAGAGATAACACTTTTTATTTCATTGGCAAGATTCATGGTTTTCGCGCTTACCTTTTGCAGGTCAATCGGGGGTTTTTCGCCTATTTGTTCCTGATAGTATTGAATGGACTTTTTTATCTTTTCATCATCTTTTGAAAGATGATTTTTCGAAATGTAGGAAAGTCTATTAAAGCGGTAATTATATGAGGTAAAAAGTCCTTCCAAATTGTCGTCGATGGTAATACCGGATTTGCCGGGTACAATAAACAATTTCAACATTGAAAAAATATCAGCAGGGGAATTGTTAAAAGGAGTTGCAGTTAATAAAATAACCTGACGTCCACTGCATATTTTTAAGAGTGCCTCGTAATCAGCTGTATCTTGATTCCTAAAATAGTGTGCCTCATCAACAATTACCACTTCAATGTCCTTGTCGTGAATGGTTTCTGAGATGTCTGCCAATTTTCCTTTGCTCCTTACTTCCCAGTCATATAAGGAAAACTGATTGATATAGCCCCACCATCCTGTTGATTCGTCCTTATTCCCAATTAAACCCGGAGGACAAATAACCATACCTCTTTTTCCCAAATTTTTCGCAATCAGGGAGGCAATAACTGATTTACCCAGACCAACTACATCTGCAATAATGACCCCATTGTAGGCGTCGATAATAGTAAGTGCCTGATTCACAGCATCTATTTGATAGGTATATTTCTTGAAACCAATTTCTTCCAGAATACTTTCCACCTCAGGACGCATTTGCTTTTGCTGTTGAAGCTCGAGATAGGTCTTTAAAATAAGAGCGTAAGCCTCAAAAGGGGTAACAGTGGCGGCTTGAGTTTTATGTCGGATAAACTGTAAAACAAATTCCCACCTTTCTGTAACCTCTGTAATAGGAACTGCTCTATCCCATAAGTCTTCAAAATAGGCATTTGCTTCAGTGAATCCGTAGTCTTTAATTTCTACGTTGAATTCCTCTTGTCCAAGAAGACCTGCCTTAGTTAAATTGCTGCTACCTGTAACAAACTGTCCCTCCATATTTTGAATTCGGGCTTGGTCCTCATTCAAATTGAATAGATATAATTTGGCGTGATTTGGATTAAGGGTTTTTCGTATTACCAATCTCTTCTTTTCTAATAATTCTAAAAAAAACTCTACCTGTTCGTAAAATTCACGTGTGTCTAAATCCTCATTGTTCAAAGCAATTCCCAGTGAAGTGATAAAGCGATTGAAGTGATCATCGTGAGACATTCCCTCCTCTTGATGACCATGTTCAGTTACCATTTTATTAAGGACATGATCAACTTGCAGACCCACAAGCAGCTTGACGTTAATGTCTTCATTTGCTCTTATTCCCTCATAAACTTCTCTCCAACCCGAGAAGTAAAAAAAACCTACGAGAAATTTCAACTCATCACTAATAGAAATCAAAGTATTCAGTCGTCCCTTCAGTGTTTTATGAGTACCGGTATTCGTTATGAAATTGTTAGCCATTAATGATTTTTTATCAAATGTAAGGTTTTAGTCCTTTTTTTTAATTCAGTCTAAAGGTTTAATAAAATATTCCCGGGGAACTCCAGTATAGATAGAATCACCCGGATTAGCCGTACAATACTGTCTTATTGCATTTTTTATTGAGTTGTAAAACGTCTTCACCCAGGCTGATTTATTCCTTGGATTAATTTTATTTCCTTCATCGTCTTCCCATCTTATTTCAAAATGCCAAAAGTTGGCCAGGGTTGGACAATGATCAATATAAGGCTCCGCTATTAATCCTTCCACTTTTTTACCGTCTATTTCCTTCTCATATGGAATCTTTAAATTGCTCAATATTGTGGTAATAGGGATAAAGTAAAAACCAAAGTCTTCATCAATAATAAAGTCATGACCATATAAAGGTTCTTCCGGTTCATCATCTCCATCTCCTGACCAGTATTCATTAAATTCTGATGAGGTGATTCTATATTTAAAGTATTCAGGTCTGAAATGCCCATACATATTACAAGACCAGTTTAAAAAATGTCGGTTGTGAAAATTGAATGGTACGATGTAGTCATTTTTAATTAACCCGGTTGAAGAATCAAATATTTCACCGGAATCGGTTCTTCTGATTAGTGAATACCTGTTTAGTGAATCCTCAATGATCCTATAATTGCTTTTTGGAAGAAGGTCTGCCGGATATTCCATTTCGGAGGGTACACTTTCAATAATTTTATAGTTCTATGGTGTAGAAAGGAGTGGAATGAGATTCTATAGAAAAGGTAGATTTACCTAAGGTTTTCTTGAGCCTTTGCAGACAGTTTTCAATAGTACCACCAAAATTAAATTCAATTTCATCTGATTTAAAAACACTTAAAGTACAAAGTACCCCATCTTCAAAGTCTGTTTCCAGGTGAATATCCAAATTGCTGATTTTCGCAAAAATATAAAGGGTGTGCTCGTTGGTGTATTCTACTCCAATATGTTCCGGTTGATGGGAGATGAGAAAGGAAAAAATCTGTTCAAAAGAACTATAAACCTCCCTTACCTGATAGACAGATACAGGTTCTCTTTTCGAAAAATCATTCTGTAACTTGTGAGTTAATTTGTCTTTTTGGAGGTGTTCCCGGATTTTCTCTTTGGAAATGAACCCGTAAGATTCCTCTTGTTCGTTAAAATGAGTCGCTTGAAAACCAACAAGACCATAAGTCTTTTGAAATCGGTAAAGCCCTGTTAATTTGGGGATTGCTTTATTCTCACTATCTTTTATAACACTGATATTCATTTTAGTATTCGGGATTTAAAGTATTGAGAAATTTGTCTGTTAAAAGACTAAAAAAGATTTGCTTTTCTTTATGATGTGATTCATTCAAAATCCTTTTAAAATCTTCCATGCTCCTAATATTCATACCGGATCTGATGACATCTACATCGATGATAGAAAGTTCTGTACTACTTTTGGCATGCTGAGTAAATGGCTTCAAGTTTTTGGTAATAAGGAGATTTACGATTATTTTATAATCACCTTCAATTGTTTCAAATCGAATTTTTCCGGTTTGATTAGGGTTGGGAAAAACAGAAGATGAAATAGTAAAATCCACATAATTAAAAAGCTTATTTCCGGGAAATTCACTTGCATACCTAATTCCCAAATGATGGATTTCATTAATCAGATTCACTTCATAAAGCTCCTTTATAAGCTTGTTTATTTCATCAGAATAGGACGTCCACCCAATGTAATTATCGATACAGTTAAAGGTGACCCCCAAGGGAGTAATTACAGCTGAAGTCCCCTTCTCCTCATGGAAAAAAAAGTGTTTATAAAGTTGATGGCTTTCCTTTGGACTAGAGTTTTCCTGATGGGAATATCCTGCATCTAAAAATACAGAGTGGAAATATCCCAATGACACCGGAAAGTTTAATGAAGTGTTCATTCCTACATGAACCAGTGATTCCTTTATCCGGTCAGGAGTTATTTTCTTTGGTATTTTTTCTCTGTAGCCCATGGAATAATTATCGTCTATCGGATGTATGACGTCCAAAGGTAAGAAATTATTATTGAAGGAACATAATGAATAATCAGTTAGAATCATTGCCGCACCAATAATTCACCCCTCCAAAACCCTCTTTCCCAATGCCGCCTCCATTGCGCTAATCTGCTTCATGTTAAGGTTGTAAAAGCCCGAATGCCATTGATGAGACCACTCCAAAAACCCCTTTCTATTCCGAATGGCTGCAAAATCCTATATCTTCGTTATCGGGTAAAATCTTTCCTCAACGGAGCTAAGGCTACGCCTGCGGAATATTTCACCCTCTGCCTCGATCTTGAATTTTTCGCTTATTCTCATGACAAAAAGGGTTTTCGGAGTGGACTCATTGATCGATTTCTGTTTCATCTTTACCGAGTTTATGGGCGAGGTCTATTTTAGATCAGAGAATTAAGATTTTAGGACATAGGTCAACAAAATAGTATGGATATCGTTTTAAGCTTGACTATCAAATTATCAATTATAGGGTAAATTATTATTTCAAAACTTTGGGCGTGATCGCAAATTACCATACATTTACGTTCAAAAGGTTATAAAGAAAGGGGTAAAAGATGACCAAAAAGAGTTCAGAAAATAATTTAATTAAGGAAATAATGGTCAGTGTTTCCTTTGAGGGTGATATTTCTTTACAGACATTGGAGGAACGAATTGAGAAATCCCCATTAATAATGGACACCTTTAAGAAAACCCAGGATGCGTACAGTACATCCCTTAAATTTGACCCTGTCAAGACCAAATCCAAAACCGCCAAGGTAGGCGTTATACTGGAATCAGGAAATAAAAATAAGGTTATTCTTCAAGTAAAGACCGGCATAATTTCATATCACATGCTGGATCACTATGTATCAAGTGATCAATTTGCAAAGTTATTTCAGGAGTATTGGTCCGAAATAGTAAGTTTGGAAAACATTGTTCCAAAAGAGCTAACCATACGCTATATCAATTTTATCCCAGTAGAGCAAGGGGAAAATCTAAGTGATGTAATCAACTTAAAAATAGAGCATCCTTATGAAATGGCTGAAAGTGAATTTTATACCTCAAAATTTCAAAAAAATGGGAAACCGGTAAGTATTGTTTTTGCCTATGATGGACTCAAAGAGAGGAGAGGAGTATATTTTGATCACTCCATCAAACAAATGTTCAATGAAAAGGAAAAAATAAGCAACCTGGCTGATATAATAAATGAATTAAGACCCATAAAGAACGACATTTTTTTCTCGATTTTAACCGAAAAAACTAAAAATAAATATTTCAATGGAACATCTTGAAGAAATAAAAAGGAAAAGTGAAATAATGCAGCCCTATAATAGTGGCAGTTTCTATTCCTCATTTTTTAAAAATCAGGAATCAGACCCAAAAAGTGTATCCAATAGTAATGAAATCACTGATCTGTTGATTGAAGTTATTAAACAATATGGATTGAAAATAACCGCTTTTCAAAAGGATCATATTTCCCAAATTTTTAGTGCTTTCAGCGAAATTCAGGACAAGATTGATCCGGATCGGCTGACCTCTTTTAAATATTTTTTAAACGAGGACGATGAGTTTTTGATTTATAGAAAGTCTTCTCTCGGCCTAACAAACATTATAATTCACGATGAGGAGTGTATTGCGTTTTCTTTTATTGGAAAAAACCCAGGTGAACGTGAGTTGATCTTTTTTGATGAGGACATTGATTATGAGATAATGGCCTACAAGTTTTTCGCAAAGTAAAATTCCTATGAATGGAGGATTGCAGCCTCGACTATATTCCACCCCATTTGCATTCCGATAATCGACCGATAATTAATGAGTTTAATATCGGCGACTATCTATATCATCGGGCTTCTCCTGATGTAATTGAAAACCCGTATAAAAGAGTTTCTATAACTGAATTGTCTCATAATCTGGCAGGCAATCCTAAAAATCCCTTATCCTCAGCTGAGGACGTTCTTTTTAGCATAAAAAGTGAAGAAGCCTTCGAAAAATATGAAGGAAAGGCAATATGCACTCTCAGGATTATTAGTTTAACTACTGATAGACAATACAACAAAGAATTCTTTCAAGAAAAAAACGGTAAAAAAGCGAGAGCTA
>RECS01000135.1 GCA_007693915.1 Saprospirales bacterium
TATAGAGGTCAACCGCTTAATCCGGATTCATATACCTGGCGACTTGAATACGAATATTTGGATGATTCAGAATGGCAAATGGTTTCAGAGATGGGTGTGGTAAGCTTGGTGAAATAAGAGGTTCACTCCCCACGCTCCCGCTCCAAAGTCAAAGTCTCCATTTGTCCACCTCTGTTCATCCCCATTTTCAGGAGGTTTTCATCGAGATATAGTAGCCTCACTGCCATTTCTGATTGCCCTTCTGCATGGGTGTATAGCATGCGATCGACTAGTTTGTATGTACCGGTCTCTTCGCGATTGCCCAATTGAGCAGTGTATTGATTTTCTTCCATAAATCGGAAATGGACTCTACTGGCATCATACTCTCGTTGAGATTCATCTATTATCCAGGAACTGCCGTACCAATCCCCTAAAATCATCTCGTAGCGCTTGTCGTCATTAATGCAGGATGAAAAACTGAATAAAGCAAAAAAAACTACAATAAAGAAATAACGAGAGTAAGTAGTGGATAGCATAAGTTGGTTTTGTTATAATTAACCCGAAATTGAGGGGTTTTGGTATGTTATTATAGAATTAGACTATTAAACAATAATTTAAAACTTAGTGGTATCATTGATTAATGAATCCACTATATTGGTTGATTCCTTTACAGATAGAGTAGCATTCATGTGTTTTTAACTAAAGTCCAAAATCTGGTAAATTAAAACGAAAAAGTGATTTATTTAAAATTGAAATGTTCAAACATTCAGCTATTCTGAAAAATCTATTAAATTTGGGAATTTTTAGCTAAAGTTTGGCATTTTAGAATTGCTGTTAAGAGTGTCTTAGGATAAATTCTTGTGGTCATTCATGTTTGAAACAAGAAAACGAATTCAATAAGAAAATTTATATACTAATGGATTTAGAAGCTAGAAAAATATTATTTGTCCAGGAGTTTTTGAGATTGCAAAACGAAGAAATAATTTATGGCCTTGAATTATTGATGCGTGAAAGAAAGGCTAAATTGATTGAAGAAAACCTCAAACCCATGTCAAAAGATCAATACAATAAAGAAATTGATCAGGCAATGGAAGATTCGAAAAATGGACGAATGATTGAAGCAACCGCCTTAAAAGCTAAAATTCAAAAATGGGCTTAGAAGTTTACTGGTTAGAACTAGCTGAGAGTAAGCTTGAGGATATTTACAGCTTTTATTCTATAAAAGCAAACCAGAAAATTGCGAGCGATTTAGTGAGCGGAATTGTGGAAAGGACATTAGGAATTGTAAATCAACCCAAAATAGGAGCAATCGAGCAAAACTTATTGCATCGAGATAAAGAATTTAGATTTATCATTTTTAAGAACTACAAAATAGTTTACTGGATCAATTATGGACGTAACAGAATTGAAATTGCTAACATATTTGATACCAGACAAGATCCTGAAAAATTAAATGAAACATCTACGCACTAATTTATTTCAGCCTCTCAAAAAGAGAACATAGATTGCAACTCACTACTCCCATCCCGTGATTTCCAATAGAATTTCTACCTTACTCCTCAGCCTCTACCCCCTTGGCGTAGGTAGTATATACAATCACCTTAGCCGGTAGATTACCAAGATTTTCATCGACAAGTCCCTTTACATCATCCCAATCCAAACCTCCCACACCCGTGGCTAATTTAGGGATAGCTATCTCCTGAATATTTTCTTCGACTATGAAGTCAGCTAACTTTTTAAGACAGTTGTTTAAACTACCAACAGTAGCTTTCCCCGGATTGGCATCACTTCTTCTGGAATCCGAAGGTTCCTGAGCCATGAGATTGACGATTCTTACACCACCAACGCCTCCCCATGCCCATATTTCACCGGCTTTAGGATTGTGATTCCTGCAATAGTGTCGGAAATCCTTGGACATACTTGGATAATTTTTCCTCAATTCCAATGCCAGTCCCTGGTTGAAATGATCATGTGGTGCTACACAGTGCGCAATGGTTTTTGCTTTGGTGTGCAATAGATCTCCTGTTACTTCCTTTATCATATGTTTTGATTTTTTTTCTGACGTAAAAGTACTTTCAGTGCCGATTGTTACCAATGTCTTTAGTCATTTTGAAAACTGACAAAGGTCATTAATGAATCTAGAGCTGGAAGACCTTTCAATTACGAACTGTGGGTGGAAAAGCTAGATTAGTCGATCCTTAAATCAGGATGATCCTTTGTAAATGGTTTTTTTAATATCAGTCTTCCGGGCCATTTTCTAAACAATCCGAACTCTCACATTTTCAACCCGCTTGCCCAGCTCCGTGCAAAGCGCAGCCGATGTGAGCATTCTAAGATAAAACCAAGTAAAATAACCACTTTTTTTAAAAAACTTTAGTAAGTATTTTCCAGTGTGTTTACACAATTTTTTTTCATATTAATGTCGGAAAAAAGTTTCTATCTATTCAACTAAAACTCATAACTTGTGGGGCTTGATCAAGATTCTGGTCTTTGCCAGCCCTGCAAACCTACAGGGTTTTGGAAACCCTATAGGTTCCGCTAACCCGCTTGCCCAGCTCCGTGCAGAGCGCAGCCGATGTGAGCAGCGCCGAAGGATCAATCTTGTCAGCCCACTCCATTTCATTCCGTGCCCTTACGAGACAGGCCATTCAACATTAAACATTCAACATTCAACTTCTTGCCCAGCTCCGTGCAGAGCGCAGCCGATGTGAGCAGCGCCGAAGGATCAATCTCGTCAACCCACTCCATTTCATTCCGTGCCATTACGAGACAGACCATTCAACATTAAACATTCAACCTTAAACATTAAACCTTCAACTAATAAACCTACCTCACCAAATGCAATGCCCCGGATTTTCTTATAGTCTCATCCCTGTCAGATCTAATTTCAATAAAATAGGTGTAAAGCCCGGGATCCATGCCTTCGCCATCAACTGTACCATCCCAGCCTATATTGGGATTAGCTGATTCAAATAATATTCCACCCCAGCGATCAAAAATACGGAGACTGTAGTCAGTTATACTCTCCTGAAACAAAATGGAAGGTTTGAAAATATCGTTTACACCTTCTGGTCTGAAGGCATTAGGGATGTACATTTTGATCTCCTGAGTGACGCAGAGTTCATTGGAAACACAGCTAAAATTGTAATTCTCACCGTTTGGTAACTCCAATTGACCGGAGACATTTTTTACATAACAAATCCTTCCATCATTGGGATCAGACACAGATATTCCGTCTCGGTAGCTACTGATTTCATCTTCTAATAATCCAATCTGATCGCGACTGCCATCGAGATAGGTTTTTTCTAGTTCCCTGATTAATGTACCCGGCAATTCGGCAGGCAACCACTCCCAGCTAATAATATTAGTAGTTTCTGTTTGCTCCTCCAATTCGAGATAAAGCGTGAAAAAGGATTCACTTACTACTTCAAGATCACATAAATCTGTGGTCATCACCCTCACTTCAAGTGGCATACTCAGTCCAACAGGCACATTGACCTGTTTATTGGAAATGGTGATTCCCAAGTCCGGATCCCCATCTCTTAAAACAGAAATAAAGTTCCCCCCATCCGCAGATCTGATTTGTAAATCCCAGCTTTGCAGTTCAGCGTTTTCATTCCTGAACCAATCGATATTGAGTAGCCCGGTATTACCATCGTAGCAGGCATCTAATACCATTAAATCTCTTACGGGTTCAACTATTTCAGGAATCAGGCAAATAATATTGGAGCGAGATTCTGCCCCGAGTTCAGATTGTACTGCACTGATGTAGAAGCATATTTCTTCACCTTTTACCAATTGATCAAAGCTCACAGAAAAAGCGCCGGCAGATATGGTGTCTATTATTGAAAATTCCCCATCAATGGTCTCACCCACCCAAAGTAGATGACGAGAAATCCCGCCGGGCCAGTTCATGTAAGCATTCCATTCAAAGTCAATTCGCTGTTCGCATTCCACTATATCATAATCGAGCAAGATGGTATTATGTGGTTCATCAAAAAAACTTTTTGTCCCACAATCATCCATAGCCAGTATATAATATATCTCTGATCGATTTTCAGCATCTGCATTTTCATCCAGGTATTGCAATTGACCAAATACGGTATCTATGGGGACAGTACCTGCTGCGGTATTTCTATAGATGACATAGGTGTCGATTTGCGGGTCACTACTTTTTTCCCATTCAATCAATACCCCCTCATCAAGTACGGATAATGATAAAATAGGGACTGAAACAAGCGGGAGATTGGACAAAGTATCAGAAAACAGCAATTCCTCATCAGGACAATCCGCCAGGGAGCTCATGTAGTAGTACCACCTTAAACCAAATGGATTGGGCGCGCCGTAGGTAGTCTGAGTAATATTAAAAATGGTATCGACGACCTCATAGGATCCCTCAATTTCATTTGCTCTGTAAATAACAAAACCATCTAACTCACCACAGTTGATATCAGGTATTTGCCATGTCAGTGAATCTGATTCAATACACCTTAGCGAGGGGGCCTCAATCTGGGCGTTCACAGACTCAAAAAAACCTGCGACCATCAGTGCAAGAAGCAATGTAACAGCTACCTTAATATTGATCAACCTTATATTTTTCCCGATATTAATACTCAACACAGTAATTTCTTTTTCTAAGTATTCAATAAAAACTAAAATTCAGGTATTTTCTGACCTATTCGTTTTTCAAAGTTTTCAACTGATAATTCCTCTTTGAAAGTATAAGTCCTGCTTACTTCTCCTATTTCCTTAGTAAAAAACATCAGGCCTTTCCCTTTTTTAAAAACTTCCCTGCCTTCGGCCTCAATAGATAAATATCCTTCTTGAAAGTCTTCTATAGATTCCAACAGATGAAAAGTCAATTCGTTTTCACCTGCTACAGATGTTTGAATAATACGACGGTTTCTAATTACTTCGGTGAAAGTAATGCTATCGGGGTCATTGTACCACCTGAGATATTGTAAAAAGACCATGTTGGTGTCCAGTTTCTCTCTGGGATACAGATTTCCATATTCAACTTCCACACGATTCACCATTCCATCACGATCAAAAAGCAAAACACTGTCCTGAATCACTCCGGAAGCTGCGAGATATTCATAACTGCATTGATTCCACCCCCGAAAATCATCATATATACATATACGTAGCTGTCTGTCCCCTATCCTTTTTATCAACCAATATTCATTCGGAAATCCTTCCGTTTCTGCATAATAGTGATAAACATAGGCATTGCCAAGCTCCGGAAGAGGGAAGTAATAATCCGGAGCCGGATTCGAGGGGTGGCAGGCATTTATAAAAATAAACCCCAAAAACAGCAATGAGATATATCGATTTTTAAGCCGCATAAATTTTTGTTTAATATCTGATAACAGTCCTTTTCATTAAAGCTGGGTTTTAATTTTTATTGCTTATTCCACAGCTAATAAATCCCACAGTTGTGCGTTTAAAAAACGGAATCAAATAACTTAATTGAGAATCCTCAAGGTCTCCTATTTTAGGATTCAGCCTTATTTGTGTAACGACAATAATGAATTTGCATGCAAAGGTAGTATCTTTGCGCTTTGAAAAAAAGAAAACAGAAACAACAGCAATGTCTAATTTTATAACCAAAACTCTTCAGAAAATATTTGGCAACAAGCACGAGAAAGATGTCAAGAGCTACATGCCACTTGTAGAAGAGGTCAACGAATATTACGCTACTTATTCAGAATTAACTAATGATGAACTCAGAAATAAAACCCTTGAATTCAAGGATAGGATAGCAGACCATCTCAAAGGTATCAACGATGATATCGACCATTTGGAAAAACAGTCGGAAGAAGAGGAAGATCTCGAAGTGAAAGAAGAAATCTTTAATGAGATTGATGAGTTGATTGAAGAGCGTAACAAGCATCTCGAGGATGTTCTAAAGGAACTTTTGCCTGAAGCTTTTGCCGTTGTTAAAGAAACTGCAAGAAGGTTTTCTGAAAATGAGGAAATTGAAGTCGCTACTACAGATCACGATAAAGCCATTGCGGTAAAAGGAAATTACGTTAAGGTGAAGGGGGAAAAATCCATTTGGAAAAATGAATGGATGGCAGCCGGTGGGGAAGTCAAATGGGACATGATCCATTATGATGTCCAGCTGATAGGGGGCATGGTGCTTCATGAGGGAAAAATTGCTGAGATGGCTACAGGAGAAGGAAAAACACTTGTAGCTACCTTGCCTGCCTATCTGAATGCCATCTCCGGGAATGGTGTGCACGTTATTACAGTAAACAATTACTTGGCACTTAGAGATAGTGAGTGGATAGGACCTATTTTTGAATTCTTATTCCTTACCATCGATTGCATCGATAAATATCAGCCGCATTCTGAAGGTAGAAAAAATGCATACAATTGCGACATTACTTACGGTACCAATAATGAGTTTGGTTTTGACTATCTGAGGGATAATATGGTAAGGTCACTTGAAGAAAAGGTGCAGAGAAGACACCATTATTCTATGGTGGATGAGGTGGATAGTGTGCTTATTGATGATGCCAGAACGCCTTTAATTATTTCCGGTCCGGTACCGAAAAGTAACGACGAGCAAGAGTACTCGGTATTAAAACCAAAAATAGAAAGGTTATTAAATGCTCAAAAACAATTGGCCTCCAACTATTTGGCTGAGGCAAAAAAACTCTTTAAAGAAGGAGTGAATGGTCATGAAGAGGGACAAGCGGGATTAGCATTATTAAGGGCTTATAGGGCATATCCCAAATCCAGACCCCTGATTAAGTTTTTAAGTGAAGAAGGTGCAAAAGTAACCTTACAGAAGACTGAAAATCACTATATGCAGGAGCAATCCAAGCATATGCATATTGCTGATGCTCCATTGTATTTCACCATAGAGGAAAAGCTCAGACAAGTAGAACTTACCGAAAAAGGTGCAGAGTTCCTGGCAAAAGGAGAAGATGATGCCAATCTTTTTGTCATGCCGGATATTACCAGCGAGATGCAGGAAATTCAAAGTAATGAAGAGCTGTCTGATGGAGAGAAAAAAGAAATGCAGGAAAAACTGATTAGAGATTACAGTAACAAATCAAAGCGCTTGCATGCAGCTCAGCAGTTATTAAAAGCTTACAGCCTTTTTGAAAGAGATGAAGAATACGTAGTGATGGACGGACAGGTCAAGATTGTAGATGAGCAGACTGGCCGTATGATGGAAGGAAGAAGGTATTCAGATGGACTTCACCAGGCTTTGGAGGCTAAAGAAAATGTAAAAATCGGAGATATCACCCAGACTTATGCAACGGTTACCCTCCAGAACTATTTCAGGATGTACCACAAGCTCGCGGGTATGACGGGTACTGCGGAAACCGAAGCAGGTGAATTCTGGCAAATTTATAAGTTGGATGTCTCTGTTATACCTACTAATCGACCCATCATGCGTGATGATCGTCAGGACATGGTTTTTAAAACCGCTAGGGAAAAGTACAATTCAGTAATTGATGAAATAGTAGAACTTGTAGGTCAGGGAAGACCTGTACTTGTTGGTACCACCTCTGTAGAAATATCTGAAAAGCTTAGCAGAATGCTCAATCTGCGAAAAATCAAGCACAATGTCCTAAACGCCAAGCAGCATCAAAGAGAAGCTGAAGTAGTAGCAGAAGCGGGTAAGCCAGGGGCAGTTACCATCGCTACCAATATGGCAGGTAGGGGTACTGACATTAAACTCTCAAAAGAGGTCAAAGATGCAGGTGGTTTGGCTATAATCGGTACTGAAAGACACGATTCCAGAAGAGTGGACAGGCAGCTGAGAGGTCGTGCAGGACGTCAGGGAGATCCGGGATCCAGTCAGTTCTATATATCGTTGGAGGACAATTTGATGCGCCTTTTTCATTCAGAGAGAATAGCAAAGTTGATGGATAGAATGGGTCATAAAGATGGTGAAATGGTCCAGCATCCTATGGTGACTAAGTCTATAGAACGCGCACAGAAAAAGGTTGAAGAAAATAATTTTGGAGTAAGAAAAAGGCTTTTGGAGTACGATGATGTAATGAACATTCAGCGTGAGGCCATCTATAAAAAAAGAGATAATGCCCTAACCGGAGAAAGGCTTTCCGTGGACATTAACAATATGTTCATGGGACTTACAGAATACATGGTGCTCGACCATAGAATGAACGGTGATTTCGATAGCTTTAGGAGAGCATCCATCAAGACGCTTGCAGTAGATCCTGCAGAAATGGATGCAGCCACTTTCAAGGAGGGCAATGAATGGGATCAGTTAAAAGCTTTCCAGTCGATAGTGATGAACGCCTATAAGCGGAAGACAGAGCAAATCAAAGACCTTTTGTACCCTATGATCAAAAGAGTCCACGAAAATGAAGGCCACCGTTACAAGCGAATTGCCATTCCTTTTGTATCGGAAATGCGTCAGCAGTTGCCCATAGCAGCCGAGCTTGAAGATGCAGCAAAGTCAGAGGGCAAATCGATAATGAAGGACATTGAAAAAACGGTAACCCTTTCTCTTATAGACGATAACTGGAAAGAGCATCTGAGACGAATGGATGAGCTGAAGGAATCTGTACAGTCTGCTTCCTTTGAGCAAAAAGATCCATTGGTAATTTACAAGATGGAAGCTTTTAAACTTTTTGAGGAGCTCATTCATAAAGTCAACTTGGATGTCACCTCTTACTTGTTAAGTGGGAGAATTCACTTCCCCGGAGGTCAACAGGAAGTGCAGGAGGCCAGACAGGAGAAAACAGATTTCAGTAAAGCGACAACGCATAGATCCGACCAGGAAGACGCTATGAAGAGAGCAGCCATGTCTGCTGGAAGACCTCAAAAAGTTGAGACCATTGTAAGAAAAGAGAAAAAAGTCGGCCGAAATGATGACTGTCCATGTGGCAGTGGTAAAAAATATAAGCATTGCCACGGTCGTTCTTAGTTTTATTTTGAAAAAAATCTTTTATGATCCGATTAACCATTTTTTTATTAGTCTTTTTCATTGTAGGAACTCCTACAATTTTTTCCCAAAACCCAGTAAATCCCGGTTCAGAATGGTCCAAAACCAGACATTTGAATGAGGGGGTAAGTACCTATCAGGTCTTATTTGCCAGATCAGGATGGGAAACACAGCAATCAGGAAAGATGATCAGGACAATGCATATTTCCAATGATACACTTAAAGTTATTCGTGAAACTTCAAGGGGGAACATCAAGAGTACGGATACACTTTGGATGGATTATCCCTCTTTAATCCCTATTGTTTTTCAGTCCCAACAAAAGGATCGCAGAGCAATGTACAAAGTTGAAGGAGAGGATGTGAAAATACATATCGATTTCACCACAGCTGATGCATTAGACTACTCTCAGCCGGTTGGTCCGGGATTTTTTGATGTTTCCGCATTAGAGCTTGTACTTGGTGGACTCAATCGAAGAGGACTAAGGGATCGCACCGTTCGTCTTTTTGACCCACAAACCAGCTCGTTTATTAATTTTACGGTCTCAGAAGTAAGCAGAGATCGCATAAAGGATGCCAATGACAACAGACAAAGGTGCTTTTTAGTAACAGGCAGACTCAACAATGCAGAAGCCTCTTTCTGGGTACACAGAAGATCAGGAGAACTCATTAAATCAAGAATAGAGATGAGTGGACAGATGGCAATGATATTGCTGAGAGAGTAATTAAATTATTTTCTCCAAACCAAATTAGTTGCCATCCATGACTTTCAATTTTTCCGCTTGATAATAACTGAATCCTGTGCGGGGCTTATAGCTTTAAGGTACAATTTTAAAGCATCTTTTTATCCATAAAAATTATTCAGCAGCAGAAAAACATATAATGAAATATAAAATTGCCGATACTGTCCTGATAGTGATTTTACTTTTGTTCATATTTCAAATATTGGTGGAACAAAGATAAAAAATAATCAGGAAATTACTCTGTTTTTAATTTCTATAGAACACCAATTTTCTTAATTAAAAGTTTAATGATTCTTTGTCAAATACTTAGACTAAACTTATATTTGCTAATCTTTTACCCTAAAGCCCTTTGATTTTATATAAAAACAGATCTATTTAAATATTACAAATAATAATAATTCATTACTTAAGCAAAAATTAATATGAAAACTTTACTGGAGATTTTTATTTTATTTTTACTAACTTTTTTCGCTAAAGAATTAAGGACTCAATGCCAATCTGAAATATGCACTTGGCCAAAAGTTTATTTGGCTAGTGGTAATTTAAATTGTACGGATTGGGAGGTTTCTTTATATGATGATTTTTCAGGTATTGAATTAAATAATGAAATATGGAAAACCCATAGATTTGTTGATACCCATGAAGTCGCAAGGTTAAATTCATGGGATGAAGAGCAACTCTACATGGATGAAAATGTCACTATCGATAATGGAAAATGCATATTAAAAGGAAAATTTGAACCAGGTACAACATGGACAAATCATCAAGGTCAAACATTTACCAGAGATGTTACATCAGGAATGATTGAAACACGGGAAATTTTCAGATTTGCATATTATGAAGCAAAAATAAAAAACCCTGGTGGAGGTTGGTGGCCCGCTTTTTGGATGTGGCATCATGATGAAATTGATATAATGGAAATATTTCATGATAAAAGTCTTTTTTTTTATAACCTACACACTACAGAGGATGAACTTGGCTGTTTAAATGAGTTTCATTTCAATGTTTCCGATGGAAATTTTTATACATTTGCAGCTGAGTTAACTCCATTTTCTCTTACTTTTTATTTGGATGGTACTCCCCTACCAAAAAGGTTTTATCGCTTTTATGATAAAAACGGACAACCTCTTAAGGTTTCATGTGATAATACTGAAATTCCCTCTGGCAATTATTATGTTAATCCAGTTTTTCCGCAATCTCGCTCAAGGGGTTTTAGCCCAATTATTAACTTGGCCGTTTTGCCAAAATATGGCTTAGGAAGTTGTCAAACTCAAAATCCAAATTGTTTACCTCCTCTTTGTTACGATTGTAGTGGGCAAACTACTTGTGATTGGGGATCACCCTTTGGAGACAACTGTACATTAGTACATGATTTTCCTGGAATACTTGAAATTGATTTTGTAAAAATCAAAGAGCGTGAATATAAAATCTGTAATTCTCTAATGGTTTATGGTTATAACTGTCAAAAAACTGGGATCCATAGGGACCCGATATCATGTTCAAATTTTTATTGTTTAGGGGAAACTGCCAATCTTTATTTAGAGGATATAAGTGGATCAAACTGGTTAAGTGAAGTTGAAATACTTTATGTTTTACCATCACTGGATATAGAAGTTTTAACTTTTGACAATCATAGGATTCAATACAAGCAAAATCACATTGGAGAAGGAAGAATTAGTATAGTTTATTTAAGTAATTGTGGATCTAATACTGTTTTTAATTATTTTTTACCTAGTATTGAAATTAATGCTGAATTAAAAACAATAACCCCTTGCGAAGGTAAAGCTACGATTGAATTTGAAGGTATTTCTTGCGCTACAAGTCAACTAGATATAATTAGTATAAAATCTAAAAATAAGTGGGGAAGTTTAAAACCTGTAGTTTTTGAATTTGAAGCAAATAAACTGCACCTTAATTTCAAAGGACAATATTTTATTAGGAAATTATTAGTTCAAGTGGTAGATAGGTGTCACAATAATTATGTTTTCGAGTTCAATATTCCACCATGCAATGAATGTTGTCCTGAAAATTTTGAGTATGATGGAGTTAACTGTTTTTCAGGATTTAATTTTTCAGATGTTAATGGTTTTGTTCATGGTAATAGCTTTTTTACTACCACAAATTGTATGAAGTATCCAGATAATAATTGTTGTCCACCTGGTACAACTTTTAACGGTATTCACTGCTTCTTTATAGAAATAGAAGTAGGATTTGAAGGGTTCGTTTATGGTAACGGATTTTATACAAATATTAATTGTGAAAAAAACTGTTGTCCGGAAAGTTACACTTTTGATGGGGCAAATTGTCATTCTGGAATAAATTTTGATGCAGAAGTTGTTAATGGGTTTATTTATGATGGAATTTTTTATACATCACCTAATTGCAATTATTATATCAATACAAATTGTTGTCCGCCTGAATCTATTTTTGATGGATATAACTGCAACTTTGGATCAATACCAATAGGATTTGAGGGGTTCGTTTTCGGTAATGGATTTTATGTCAAACCAAATTGTGAAAAATGCTGCCCTGATGGGGCAAATTTTGATGGTGCTAATTGTTATTATGGAATTCACTTTATTGAAGGAGAAGGTTTTATTCATAATAATAGCTTTTATACTAAACCTGATTGCATTAATCACACAGAATATGATTGTTGCCCACCTGGATCTGTCTTTGATGGTGCTAATTGTTATTATGAAATTCACTTTATTGAAGGAGAAGGTTTTATTCATAATAATAGTTTTTATACTAAACCAAAAGATTGTTTTGAACTTTTCAATCAAAATATTAGTGACCCGATCAATGAGGAGACTGTGGTAAATAAAATCAACTATAATGACAAACAAATTCTTTTAAACGAAAATAGTATAAAAATCTTCCCAAATCCCTTTACTGATGCATTGAATATTGAGATAACAAATCTCTTATACCAAGATATTGAGAAGGTAATAGTTATGACAATAGATGGCACTAAAATTACAAGCATAAAGGGGGACTCAATAAATAGGATAATGACGTTAAATGAAATAAACAATCCTGGGGTATACATTATTCAAATCTTTACCAATTATGATATATTTATTTTTAAAGTAATTAAAATTTAGAATGAAAACAGAATCTTATAATCCAGAACAATACTGGTCAGAAGTTGCAGAAAGAATAAAAATACGAGAAAATGAAGGGACTGAAATTGCTGGTGATGACGAACCGTATTATCGTTACAAAAGAAATGAATTTTTAAAATTATTAAAATCAATTAATTTTGAACAAAAAAAAGTTCTAGAAATTGGTTGCGGACCAGGTGGGAATTTAATTGAAATATCCAACCTTAATCCTTCTAAACTTATTGGGGTTGATATTTCTTCTGAAATGGTGGATTTAGCAAGAAGGAACCTTCCCGAAAACATTAAAGTGTTAAAAACAAATGGAACAAAACTTGCTTTTCAAGATAAATCATTTGATGTTGCATTTACAGCCACAGTGCTCCAACATAATACAAATGAAAAAAAATTATTAGAGCTGATTTCAGAAATTTGTAGAGTAAGCTCAGAAAGAGTATTCCTTTTCGAGAGAATTGAGAAAAATGTACATGGTTCCGAGTTGTGCTTAGGAAGACCTATTTCCTATTATTCTAAAATCATGAATAAAAATGGATTCGATCTAGTCCACAAAGAACATATCAATATTAGAATAAGTTATTATGTTTGTGGAGCAATAAGAAAACTATTAAATCCAAGAACAAGAAAAGAGGGACAACCTTTAAATAAAATATCGATAATATTGCAAAATCTAACTTTGCCATTTACAAAGAAGCTAGATAAAATTTTCAAATCTGATTATGATATAGCAAAGTTAGAATATAAAAAATTATAAAGGATTGATCCATTAAATCTTTGTCCAAACCAGCTCGTTTATTAATTTTACGGTCTCAGAAGTAAGCAGAGATCGCATAAAGGATGCCAATGACAACAGACAAAGGTGCTTTTTAGTAACAGGCAGACTCAACAATGCAGAAGCCTCTTTCTGGGTACACAGAAGATCAGGAGAACTCATTAAATCAAGAATAGAGATGAGTGGACAGATGGCCATGTTACTATTACGTGAATAGGCCTTTTCTGTCAATTTGTTAATTTACAGCAATTAAGCAATTGTCCGAAGAAAAAAACAATAATCGAGGGACTACCATGTTTAATCAGCATGAACAAAAACCCTGTGGAATGGTAATGCACAGCTATAACCTTTTTTATTACCCAAACGTTATTCCTGAATGATTTGAAATTCAGAAAAAGATAGCTATTGCTCAGATGCCAGATCACAGCTGATTATCCAACAAATAAAAATACAAAAATGAAGTATAAAATAACAGGAATTGTTCTTCTGGTGATCTCTTTACTTTTTTACTCATTCAGCGAAAGGGTTTCTAATTACTTTGAACTCACCAAGAATCTGGAAATTTTCACCACCGTATATAAAGAAGTAAACGCTAACTACATAACTGATCTCGATCACAGCAGTTTAATGAAAGCAGGCATTGATGCCATGTTGGGAACACTGGATCCATACACGGTTTTTGTCTCAGAAAATCAGGTGGAAAGAAGTAGATATATGGCAGAGGGTAGATATGATGGAGTGGGTATGGAGATAAAAAACGTTAATGAAAATATAGTCGTGGAATTTGTTTACAGTGGTTTTGGAGCTCATGAGGCGGGCATTATGGCAGGCGATATTATTGAAAAAATGGAGGGCAGGAGTCTAAAAGGGTTTGATGAAGAAGATGTAATGATTTTTATGCGTGGGGCATCAGGTACAAAACTGAATATGGATGTTTATAGACCCCACGATAATACGAGTTTCAATGTAGATGTCGAGAGACAGGATGTGAGCGTCCCGAATGTACCCTATTCGGGGATGGTTGCAGATGGAATTGCCTACGTAGCCCTCAGTACATTTACACCCATGTCAGGGCGCAACCTCGCTGCTGCAATGGATAAGTTAAAAAATGAACATGGTGATTTTAAAGGAATCATTCTGGATCTGAGAAATAATGGAGGAGGTTTGCTTACCGAAGCCATCAATGTATCTAATCTTTTTATACCTCAAGGCAAGCTAGTTGTATCCACTAAAGGTAATTTAGAACAGTGGAACAGGTCTTTCAATACCAATAATCAGCCATACGATTTAGAAACACCCCTTGTTGTACTGATTAATGAAAATTCTGCATCGGCATCAGAAATAGTGTCCGGAGTTATGCAGGATTACGACCGTGGGGTATTAATTGGGCAGAGAACATATGGAAAAGGGCTGGTTCAGAATATGCGTCCTTTGAATTATAATACTCAAATGAGGATAACCACATCTGAATATTTTATTCCAAGTGGTCGAGGAATTCAAAACGTCAAGTATGAAGATGGTCAACCGGTCGCTATCCCGGATTCACTTCGTGGGGTTTTCCAAACTCAAAATGGACGTACAGTATTGGATGGTGGAGGAGTTGCGCCTGATTTAGAAATCCCAAAACCGGAACTACCTGAGGTAGTACAGGCATTATTAGACCAAAACCTAATTTTTAATTACGCGACTGATTTTAGACACAGATATGATAGTATTCCTGAACCCGGTGAGTTTACTTTTGACAAATTCGGTGATTTTGTTTCCTATGTTGGGAAAAAAGATTTCCATTTTACCCTTGAAGGCGAGACCCTATTAGAGGACTTCATAGCTTCAGCAGAAAGTGGTCTGTACAGCAATGATGTACAGAGAGAAATCAGCAAGATAAAAGATGTATTGAACAGGGTAAAAGGAAATGCGCTCTCTAAGCATGAAACGATGATTGTTCGTCTGCTTGAAGATGAGATCGTTTCAAGATATTATTTCCAAGAGGGTAAAACTCGTCAGAATCTGCTTAGAACTGACGAAATGCAAAGAGCAATAGAATTATTAAACAACAGATCTGAATATGATCAAATATTAAGCGGAAAATAATTGAATCCAAAAGCATCTAATTATAGCAAACCCTTATTATTATCTCTCGAGACCGCAGGGACAAGTTGTTCTGTTTGTTTATCTGAAGGGACCCACGTTCTATTTGAAATGGAAGAGCATGAGGCCTATCGACACAATGAGTTGTTGGCAGACTTCACTGATCGTATTTTAAAATTGGCTAAGCTTATGGTAAAAGACCTTGATGCTATAGTCATTAACCACGGTCCCGGGAGTTATACAGGCCTTAGAGTAGGCTTCGCTTTTGGAAAAGCACTTTCTTATGCTTCAGGTATTCCACTTTATCCGGTTTCAGGGCTGGAAGGCATGGCTACTGAAGCTATTGAATTTAGTACTGCTGATTGGTATATTCCAATGCTTGACGCAAGACGTATGGAGGTATATTCTGCGGTATATGATAGTAGCTTAAATTGTATAGATCCCCCGCTTCCTGTAATATTAAGTAAAGAATTTTTCGAACAAAAAAGGTTTGATGACCAAAAAATATTATTAATTGGGGAAGCCGCAGAAAAGGCAATGCGGTTGGATCCACCTTCTAATTATGAATTTTTACCCATTGGGTTAAAGGCTTCTAATTTAATTACCCCTGCACTAAAGAGAATGAAACTTCCTGCGGATGATTCAGCTTACATGGAACCCATGTATTTAAAGGAAGTAAGAATTACTACTTCAAAGAAAACTCTAAAGTAGAAAAAAACGTTATGTTTTTGTAAGCTGAAATTCAATAAAATACAGATATATTTTTAATGAATTTATATATTTTTTTAGCTCACCACTAAAATTGGTACAGTTTTAGCTTATGGTAATGTGTTTCTGTAATACATTATAAAACCATTTTGAAATGAGAAAAGATAAAAACGAAAATGTAACCCTTAGAAAAGGGGAAAAAGACATTCACCTCAATTATGCTGATCTGAGAAAAGCTGTTTTAGTACTCAGGGCAGTAAACCATAAATTGAGACAAAGAATTATTGACCTCCTTGAAGAGAGTCAATCACTTACTGTAACAGACATTTATATTAAGTTGAGACTTGAGCAGTCTGTTGCATCCCAGCATTTAGCTATCCTGAGGAGGGCCGGAGTGGTTGCTACTGAAAGAGAGGGAAAGTTCATTTACTACAGTCTTGATCGGGACAGATTGGGTCAAATAAGTCGACTTGTAGAAGAGTTAGCTGGTTAATGTATTACTTTAGTATAGTGACTAAAAGTTGTTGATTCACAAAAGGTTACAATTTTTTTTAAAAGAATTTTTTTGTCCTAAGCTCTTGATATTCAATGTGATATGTCAAGGGCTTATTTTTATATGAAAAAAAAATTAAATATTTTCTTTGTCAAATTAAAGAATATCCTCATATTTGTCCCCGTAAGGTCATTTTATTATCAAAATTAAGGAAACGTATGAGAAAGACAAAGGTTACTTTCAACAATGAGAGGCTTCAGGTCTCAGCGGATATTCTTCGCGCTTTAGCCCATCCATTACGGCTTAAAATATTGGAATTTATTGACTCTAATGATTCAATTAATGTCAATAAAATTTACAACACCTTAAATCTAGAACAATCTATTACTTCTCAGCACCTCAGAATCATGCGCAATGCTGGTATTCTTCATGCTGAGAAAGATGGAAAGTTTGTTTTTTACAGTATTGATTATGAAATTATTCAAAGAGCTGAATTTGCAATTAATAATTTCCTTGAAAAATAGTCATTATTGAAATACACTCTACACTCAACCTTTTTGAAAAGAAAAAATAACAGTAAAAATCTATAAGACAGGTCCCATCCCTTTTTTCATTTTTATTATAATACCTGTTTTACTCTTCTTCTTGCTCTTTTGAACTCAGGATGTCTTCACCTTCCTGAAATATGTTTCTATGGAAAAGCAATATGCTGATTACTCCAGTGGTAATGGCGGCATCTGCTATATTAAAAACTGGTTTAAAAAACTGGAATCTACTACCTCCCATAAGGGGCATCCAATCAGGCCAATGTGTGTCTATGAGTGGGAAATACAACATATCTACAACTTTACCCATTAAAAAAGGAGCATAACCGCCACCCTCGGGAAACAGTTCCGCCTTTGGTCCAAAAAATGGTGATTCAGAAAAGACCATTCCATAAAATGCACTGTCAATAATATTTCCCAAAGCACCCGCAAATATCAAGGACAGACTGATGAGTAAAAAAAGTGGCTGTCCTGCTTTTAGCAATCTCCAAATAATATAACCAATAAATGAAACCGCGACTATTCTGAAAACACTCAAAAATATTTTACCAAAATCTCCACCAAATGAAAAACCAAAAGCCATACCTTCATTTTCCACAAAGTGAATTCTAGCCCAACTCAGACCTAAAATTCCAAATTCCTCACCATAATTCATGTTTGTTTTTACCCAGATTTTTAATGCCTGATCCATGAAGATAACCAGTAAAACTACTGCGATTAACCACCAAAACTTTTGCTTCTTTGTCAATATAATATCCTTTAAAAGGTTCAAGATGAATTATTTCAAAAGAAATTTGAAGAGTGCTAGATTTATCTCTTTCCTAACTGTTTTGCCTCAATACTTAATGTAGCATGAGGAACAGCCCGTAATCGATCCTTGGAGATGAGCTTTCCAGTCTCCCTGCAGACTCCGTAAACCTTATTGGCAATCCTCGCTCTCGCATTTTCCAAATAGGTAATGTGTTTTTTCGAGCGATTTATCATCATATTTAATCGCTCAGATTCAGAGGTACCAACACCATCGTCTAAACCCCTTACTCTCGTTTCTCCGGACTCATTGATTTCAGCTAGTTGACTTTCATAAAACTCCAGTTGCTCCTTGGCTTTTTCGATCTTTTCTATTATCAACTGATCAAATTCTTGCAGCTCAGAGTCTGAGTACCTGTTTCTTTGTTCTTTCTTACTCATGATATGATAGAGGTTTTCTCAAATAAGTCGCAAAAATAACAGATAAAAAGAATTTTTATTGAATGATCCGATAATAAACTACATTCGTAACAATTAAATCAGGTGCCATCTGAGTGGTAATTTATTTTTATGGCTCGGAAAATTGCCTTACATCTTAAATATCTTTTGAATGATGTTATTTGGAATAATTCCAAATAAACTTATCTTTACATTTGTTTTATCAAATTCAATAAAATGAGGTCAAAAATTAAAATCTGTTTATTTGGCACGCCTACTTTATTAATGGCCATTTGTTTTTCTTTAGTAATGCTATTCACTTCCTGTTCGGGTGGTGATTATATCGGTGAAGTCAATGTTTATTCGCATAGACATTATCCAGTAGATCAAGAGATTTTTTCCAAATTTACAGAAGAGACTGGAATCAAAGTAAATGTGGTGAGCGCAAGTGCTGATGAATTGATTACCAAACTAGAGATTGAGGGCTCCCGTTCTCCTGCTGATATTTTAATTACTGTGGATGCAGGAAGGTTGGAAAAAGCCAAACAAGCCAATCTATTGCAGCCAATTTTAAGTGAGAAATTAGCACAAAGAGTACCTTCTGAATTTATGGATAAAGATAAACAATGGTTTGCTTTTACCTATAGAGCAAGGGCAATTGCCTATTCCATTGAAAGGGTAAAGCCTGAAGAGGTAAAAGACTATGAGGATTTAGCACTTCCTCTTTTTAATGACAGGGTAGTCATGCGTTCTTCAGAACATACCTACAATCAGTCACTCGTTGCCTCCATTTTAGCTCATTCAGGACCAGATGAAACCATGAATTGGTGTCGTGGATTAACGGAAAACTTTTCCAGAGCGCCGAGAGGTAATGATCGTGATCAGTTAAAGGCGGTTGCAGCCGGACAGGGCGATATTACAATTTGCAACACCTACTATGTAGCTAAACTTGCTGAATCTGCTCAGGCAGCGGAGAGAGAAGTCGTGAATAAGGTAAGAATACTTTTTCCTAATCAGGACAATCGTGGGACACATATTAATATCAGTGGAGCAGGGCTAACACGTTATGCTCCAAATAAGGATCATGCCATTTTATTGTTGGAATACTTACTTTCTGATGAAGTGCAGACAAAGTTTTCTGTAGAAAATCACGAATATCCGGTGATTGATGGAATAGAATTATCTCCTTGGCTGCAAGAATGGGGAGAATTTAAAATCGATACACTACCTTTGTTTAAACTCGGCAAGTACAATGAAGAGGCTGTTCGAATTGTTGATCAATGCGGTTGGATGTGATAAGTAACAAAGACCAGATATCAACCATAAAAAGAGGGCTTTATTGGAGACTGTTCAGGGTAGTTAATCCCTGGACAATTTTTGCATTTATTTGTGCAGCATTAATTGCAACTCCCCTTATCACCATACTTTATTACCTTATAGAAGGTCCCTCTGACACCTGGCACCATCTGGCTGAGACGGTTCTGCTCAATTATCTGGTTAATTCTGTCATATTGGTCTTTGGGGTGTCTACAATCAGCCTCTTGCTAGGGGTCTCTACTGCATGGCTGGTATCTACAACCAGATTTTACGGGAGACAATTTTTCGAGTGGGCATTAATCTTACCGCTTGCTGTACCAACCTATATAGTTGCTATAGCATATGTCGGTATTTTTGATTACACAGGTCCTCTTCAAAACCTAAGTCGAAATCTCGGTTTTGAATTTGGTCCTAATTTTTTTGAAATCGTCAATCTGCAAGGGGTCATGGTCATCATGTCTTTTGTACTGTATCCATATGTGTATGTATTGGCGCGTGCGTGGTTCGCTAATCAATCAGCCACCTTGCTCGAGTCGGGCAGGATGTTGGGTAGTAATCCAACCCGAACATTTTTTACATTGGCACTACCTGTTGCAAGGCCTGCCATTGTAGCCGGATTAAGTCTGGTGATTATGGAAGTTTTAAATGATTATGGTGCCGTAAAATACTTCGGTGTAAATACCTTAACAACCGGTATCTTCAGATCCTGGTTTTCACTTGGTGATATTTCAGCGGCTATATATATGTGCGGGGTTTTAATGCTTTTGGTCTTTCTGATTTTAGGTTTAGAGAAGTGGCAAAGAGGCAAAGCAAAATACACAGAAAACAGAGGGTCCGGAAAACCCCTTCAAAGATATGAAACCACTAAATCAAGAAAGATACTCATTACCATTTGGTGCAGCATCCCACTTTTGGTTGGTTTTGTTTTTCCGGTGAGTCAATTGATCAGTTGGACCATCTCTTCACCTCAATCACTTTTGGACTTATCCTTTATTAGACTGGTAATTAATAGTTTTAGTTTGGCTGCCGTAGTTTCAGTTTTGGGTATTGCTGTTGCACTTTTACTGATTTATTCCATAAAATTGTATCCCTTTTGGTTGATGAGGATACTTGGTAAATTTTCTACTCTGGGTTACTCTATTCCGGGAGCGGTAATTGCAGTGGGTATAATGATTCCACTTTTATTTTTAGACAAAGGACTTACTGCTTGGTTGGAAAGCACCTTAAATATGCATTTAGGCTTATTGTTAAGTGGGACTTTAGTAGGTTTGATCTTTGCGTATATTGTAAGATTTCTTGCTGTAGGCTATTATCCTCTTGAATCCTCCTTTAAAAAAACTTCGGATTCTCTTCTTGGGGCAAGTCGTGTTCTCGGAGTCACACCGGTCAGAACTTTAAGGAAAATTTATTTGCCTATGATAAAAACAGGGATTTTCAGTGGTGCGTTATTACTATTCGTAGATGTTTTAAAAGAATTACCACTCACATTAATCATGCGTCCATTCAATTTTAATACCTTAGCAACTAGAGCTTTTGAATTGGCTAGTGATGAAATGGTGGCCGAAGCTGCTGCACCCGCTTTGGTTATTATTCTAACAGGAATTGTCCCAATTATTTTATTAAGTAAATTAGTATCTCGTAAAAATTAGTATGGAGGCAATTTTAGAATTAAGGCGTATCACCAAAAAGTTTGCTTCTTCAGGAAGTGAAGCACTCAGAGATATTGACCTGGATGTTTACTCAGGAGAAATGCTGGGGCTTATTGGGGAAAGTGGAAGCGGAAAAACGACTCTTTTGCGTTTGATTGCCGGTTTAGAATCACCAACAAGAGGATCAATCAAATTAAAGGATCGACTGATTGTGGGAGACAATACTTTTGTTCCTCCTGAAAAAAGAGAGATAGGAATGGTTTTTCAGGAATATGCACTGTTCCCTCATATGACAGTAGAACAAAATGTGATTTATGGACTCCACAAGATGGAAAAGACTGCTGCTCGTAAGCGAATGTTTGAAGTGTTGGAATGGGTGAATCTGGCAGAATTATCCAATCGTTATGCCCATGAACTATCCGGTGGTCAACAACAAAGAGCGGCATTGGCAAGAGCATTGGCTCCAAGTCCAAGTATCATTCTTCTTGACGAACCTTTTAGTAATTTAGATGGCGTACTGAAAGATCAAATGCGGGAGGAGCTTCATACTATATTGAAGACGAGTGGAACTACGGCTGTTTTTGTTACTCATGACACCTTGGATGCGCTCTCAGTTGCAGATCGTCTGGCACTTCTTAAGGATGGACAACTGCAGCAAATAGGAAATCCGAAAGAACTTTATGAAAAGCCCGGTAATTTATATACCGCCTCATTTTTAGGTAAAATAAACCAGATTAAAGGTCGATGTACTCATAGTGGCATTGTATCCGATTTTGGAACATTCCCCGTATGTCAAGGCTTGCGAGAGGGTAGGGAAGTATTGATAGCAATACGACCGGAAAACATCAGTTTACAAAGTAGAATTTGCACAGACTTAAAGGGTGAAATCATACACACCTCTTTTCAGGGTGATCATTTATTGGTCCACCTCAAACCATTGGTTGGCGAGTCTCAGAACAGAATCATTTTTAAAATGCCTTCAGCCTACAGGATAAAAATAGGTGAAGTGGTTGGATTTAAGATAGAAACGGAGAATCTCATCGTTTTTGATGCAGATCCATCTCTCGGAAATTAGTGATCGTATTCTTTGCCTTCCTCAGGAATAATGACATTAATATAGCCATTCTCAATTAGAGTACGTGAAAAGTCCTCTTTAACAGATTTACTTCCATGAACTAGGAAAATTTTCCGCAACTTCTTTTTTTGATGCTCTAAAAAGTCTAATAGTTCATTAAGGTCAGCATGTGCCGAGAATGAATCCATTACCTCAATAGAAGCTTTTATATTATGGGTTTGTCCAAAAAGTGTAACTGATCTCGGCTGACTTCTCAGGTGAGCACCCGTGGTACCGGGAGCACAATAGCCTACAATCAAAATTGTATTTTTAGGATCAGAAACACTATTGGCAATATGGTGCCTGACCCTGCCGGCATTTGCCATGCCAGAAGATGAAATGATAATGCATGGTCCTTTATGCTGATTTATAGCTTTGGATTCATCTACAGCGGTAATGTAATTGAGCCCATTAAATCCAAAAGGATCAGGATCGAATTCAATGTAGTCTTTTAACTTTTGGTCATAACACTCGGGATGTAATCTAAAAATCCTGGTGGCATTTACACTCAATGGGCTATCTACATATACAGGAATCTTTGGCAGTTCTCCTGCATTTTCCATTTTATCCAAAAGAAAAACAATTTCCTGAGTTCTGCCCAAACTGAAAGCGGGAATAATCAACCTGCCCTTATTTTCCACACAAGTTTTTTGAATAACCGAATAAAGTTTTTTGTATTGATCGCGACCGGCTTCATGTTTTCTATTGCCATATGTCGATTCGCAGATAAGTAACTCTACTTGAGGCATTGGCTGAGGATCTCTCAAAATAGGTCTCTCAGGTCTGCCAATGTCTCCGGTAAAGCCTATCATTTTCTCCCTTCCCTGTTCATGAATCTTTAATGTAACTGCTGCACTTCCCAAAATATGGCCAGCGTCTGTAAAAAGGATCGCCAGTTGTTGACTAATTCTATGCCACCTGTCGTAACTAATGGTAATGAATCTGGAAAGGGTCTCATAAACATCATCCGTATCGTAAAGCGGCTCTATTTTTTTTCCTGTTTTCCTGCTTTCATACTCAGCATCGTATTGTTGTATTTTTGCACTATCCAACAACATTATCAAAGCCAAACTCCTGGTAGCAGGTGTACTGTAAACAACTCCATCAAATCCATCCTTCACCAATTTTGGCAATCTACCAATATGATCAATGTGTGCATGAGACATGATTACACAGTCAATAGATGCAGGGTCAAAACCCCACTCCCTGTTTTGCTTCGAGACATCTTCCCCTCCTTGAAATAACCCACAATCTAAAAGAATTCTATAGCCACTATCCAACTCAATTAAATGTGCACTGCCCGTAACTTCACTAACTGCCCCATGAAAGCTGATCTTCATTTGTTTAATTTTTGTAGTTTACAAATATGCATAAAAATTAAGAAAGGGGACCTAAATCCCCTCTCTTCGTTTTAAAGTTCTTCTAATTCGGGTTCCTTAGAGCCCCTTCAAAAGTTGTAAGATAATCCCAAAACAAAGTAAGATTGCATGTCATCATCCAAGCCTCTTGTTTCTTGTTTGTTCCATCTTAGGGCATACTCAACTCCAACTCCAATTCCTTTAAAGGCAGTAAAGTTCACTCCTGTAGTCCAGGTGAAATTAGATAATTCACTGGCATCCTCATAACTCATAAATCCTGTTAGATTTGATCGTAAGTTCACACCATCAAATATCTCCCGATTATAATCCGCAACAACTTTTGCACCAAGTGATGATTCATACTCCACCTCATCAGAAAATATGAAATTGTAATTTAAAGGGTGAACTGTAACCACCAGATTAGCATTTGGAGTCCAGGTAAAACCCACCCCAATATCTAAATATGCCGGATCAAATATATTGTTTATCACACTAGTTCTAAATTCACCCAATGCAGATGCAGCCAATGTTGGTGAGATTCTATAGCCATAAAGAGAACTGATTTGGAAGACATCAACAGTAGATTGATATTTCGATTCATCCTCAGCTCCTGTTTTGAGATTCAATTTTTGCCAACCTAGATTCAATTGAGCATTGTTGCGCCAAAAGAATTTTTCTTCAATAAGGTGGGCAAACCCGGCAGCTGATACTTGAATGTTGCTGGTGGTAGCATCTTTGTTTGCGCTACTTACCCAATTGTTCATGTCTGTTAAACTAAAACCGAGTAAACCGGAAAAACCCGTCCTCCAGCCATAAACTGGTGGAAAAGCACTTATAGTTCTTTTTAATTCTCCCTCCAAGTTTGAAATCTCAGCCCGAAGTTCAGCTTTTCTTGCATTTAAAGAATCAATGCTTTGCGCCGTAATTTCTCCAAAGCTAAATATGGCGATCAGGATCAAAATAAATTTTGTTTGGTTCATCAGTAAGTTTGTAATTGTTAAAAAATCAGTGCAAATTTAATATTTTTAAAAATATCGATCCATACCGCAATAGTTTTCATCCCCTAAATTAAATTTTTGATATCGTACAACCATATGACTTTCCGCTAATGATATAAATTACCCATTGAAAGTACTAGGCTATATTCCAATTGATTAAAAATCTAGTTCCTATTTTTTTGTTATTTTTGTCAAGAATATTTTTGCAAAAGACATGAACAAATCAAGTTGCCTCATTAAAAACCTGTTTCTCCTATCGTTCTTTACAGTGTTTTCAATATCCAGTTATGAACTGAAGTCTCAGCTACCCCAAGACCTGGATTACTGGATAATGGAAGGAATGATGGAGTGGAAAATTCCTGGCATGGCAGTTGGGGTAGTTAAAGATAATGAAATTATCTACCTGAATGGTTTTGGGGTGAGAAAGCTCGGAGAACCGGAAAGAGTAGATCGCAATACGGTTTTTGGTATCGCTTCAGTCAGTAAAAATATGACAACAGCGGCTTTGGCTATTCTGGTAGATGAAGGGAAGTTGCATTGGGATGACAGGGTAATAGATCATATCCCCTGGTTTGAATTGAGTGACCCCTGGGTAAGTGCGCAAGTCACTGTAAGAGACCTACTGCTTCATAGAGTAGGGGTAGGTCGCATGCTTGGCAACAGACTTCAGTTCATGACTTCTTCAGAAAGAGATGAAGTGATTTACCAAATGAGATTTATGCCATTTGAGGCGCCTTTTAGGTATCAGGCAGTTTACAGTAATGTCATGTTTTCAACTGCTGGACAACTTATTGAATACATAGAAGGGGTCAGCTGGGATGAATTTTTAATGGAAAGATTATTTTCTCCACTTCAAATGAACCGAACAAGCACAAGAATTACCATGCTGGAGGGATTGGACAATGTCGCTCATCCACATCAGGAAATAGATGGTGAAGTCGTGCCCATTAGTTGGAGAAACTGGGATAATGCAGGTCCCGCAGGTGGAGTTAATTCATCAGTTGCAGATCTCTCCAATTGGTTGTTGATGCAGTTGGGAGATGCCGGAAAATTTCAGGATAGTAGCTTGATTAGTACAGCAAGAATGAGGGATATGCACAGACCACAACAAGCTTTGCCTCCCGGCGATCCCTATAAGGCTCAAGCTTCCTTTGGGCTGGGTTGGAGAGTGTCAGATTATGAGGGGTACAGAATCTTAAGCCATGGTGGCGCAACGGATGGTTTTAATACTTCAGTCTATATGCTGCCTGAAGAAAATCTGGGAATTATCGTAATGAGTAATACCTTTAATTTGTTCAGAGAAGCAGTGGTTTTTACTCTAATTGATGCCATCATCGGGAATGAAGGTAAAGACTGGCACGAATATTACAGAAATCTATATCTGGAAGGATTTGAACGAGTGAAATCCCTTAGAGAAAAAATTAATGAGGAGAGAGAAAAGAAAACATCTCCCTCATTTAAACTGGATCAATACACAGGAATTTATGCAGATGAAGCTTATGGTCAAATAGAAGTTTTACTCAACGAAAATAAGGAATTAGAGATAAAATTCTGGGAAGATGAAAACCTGATTACCATTCTGGAGCATTGGCATTACGATACTTTCAGAGCAATTTGGAAAAACCCTGCACAGAGAGAAGAATTTTGCTGGTTTACAATGGGCAAAGACGGAAAGCCTGAATTTCTTAAGTTTGAGTTTGCACTCAGACCTATGCTTTTGCAGGTAGGTGCTTATCCTTCAAATTATACGAGAGTGGTTAGTTTTAAAAAAACCTCTGACAAATGATTCGGTTGTTTTTTTTCTTGCTGATTATGGTTTATTCATCCCCGTCTAATTGTCAAATTTTAGGGTGTACAGATCCTTTAGCAAACAATTATAATGAACAGGCAGAGATCAATGATGGAAGTTGTCAGTATCCCTTTACAACATTTACACCCGAGATAATTGGTGGTCTTCCGCCGGAAGTTCCTGAGACCTCCGGTCTTGTTCTTCATAAAGGATGCCTCTGGACTCACAATGACAGTGGGTGGCAGCCCGAACTATTTTGTCTCGACCCTGAGGACGGGAGTTTAATACGTAGGGTTTGGGTAGAGAATGCGGGAAATCGTGACTGGGAAGAAATTACAATGGATGAAAACTATTTGTACATTGGCGACTTTGGAAATAACAATGGCAATCGGAGGGATTTGGTGATATATAAAGTTCCTTTAACAGATTTGGAATTGGATACTGTTTTTCCAACTGAAATTACATTTGAGTACCCCGATCAAAGGGATTTTAGCAGCCGCCCCCTGGAAAATGATTTTGATATGGAGGCAATGATTAGCTTTGGTGACAGTTTGTATCTTTTTTCCAAGAATTGGGAAAGTCTTAATACGCGAGTATATTCATTGCCTAAGGAACCAGGTGATTATATCGCATCATTGTTGGATAGTTTCGAAGTGAATGGGCTGATTACCGGTGCATCTTTTAATCCAGAGGACAGTCTGATTGCGCTCGTGGGTTATACTACTTTTCTACAACCCTTTACCTGGCTATTTTGGGATTTCAAGGGTAGCTCTTTTTTTTCCGGAAACAAAAGGAGAATTGAACTTACGATTCCATTTCATCAGGTGGAAGCGATATGCTGGAATCCAGACGAAAATTATTTTTACCTAAGTAATGAGCGCTTTGATAATATAATAACAGTTCCAGCAAGACTCCATAAATTTGAAGTAGATCAATGGATTCAACCGGAAATCTCAAGCACTGAGAATTTTACTGAGATCCTCCCATTAAAAATTTTCCCTAATCCGGCAGGACATACCATTTACATCCAATTAATTGATCAGCATTTTCCAGCTTCATTAGTTCGAGAAGATAGAAAGTTTAATCTAAAAATATACAATTATGGAGGGCAATTGGTGTTGAATAAGTCTATTGACAGTAGTTTAGATAATTTCTCCTTAAATGTGGAGAATGTGAGCAGCGGAAAATACATATTGGAAATAACAAACGGAATAAACCGATTTGTGACGAGTTTTATTAAAGAATAGGAGATTAGTTATCGATCTTGTTGATGGTTTTGATAGAAATTAGTATGAAGTGGACTTATAAATACCTTCTTTTTATTAGCACTTTGCTTGTAATGCAGTTTAACCAGCAGTTGAGCGGTCAAGAACTCATCCTCTATATTGTCACTCCTCCTGCTGAAATATCATGGGAAAGCCCAAGAGATTTGATGCGTACCACTTTATTCAACCAGTTCAGGAGAAGTATAAGGCAAACTACTTATCCATTAGGACATTTATATATAGGATTAATTCACGAAGAAAATGGTGTTGAAATCTGGACAGGAATGACAAGGGAACATCTTAATACAGCGGGACAAAAAGTTATGAGGGAAGGCTATGGGATGGGAATTCTATTTGCAGATATTGAGGGCAGGTTGCAGGAAACAGAGGAAATCATTCAATCCATTGAGAAAATTGAGCAGTTTGGAGAATCCTCTTTTCTAAGGTTTGCTGTCTCTGAAGAAACTTTTTTAAGACTTACCGACTACCTCAAAGAATACACAAAAAGGAATTATGGAGATATTTACAATGGCTTGAATCGGCCACGTGAAGGGTTGGGAGCGGGCTGTGCTGCCTTTGGAGAAAGCTTCTTACAACTTGCAGGAATTCCTTATGAGCAATGGCTTTCAGATTGGTCTGCAGAAATCAGAATACCTGAGAATCTGGCAGGAGGCAATAGATTTAAGCGCCATGTCACCATATCGCGACAATTACTCACTGCAAAATGGGCTTCTAAGGATGAACCTCACTATTTGTTTTCAGTTATGGACCCATTCATTATGCATCATTGGGTTATTGAAAAATGGAATGATAAACCATCAGATTCATCAATGCAGTTGGACAAAAAAAACAATGTTAAGGGAATTTTTATGGATTTCAGTCATTTAATGCCGCCTGAGGAGCCTATTTTTATGGTGAGATAGTTTCATGCTAAAATCTGTTCCCCATTATTCATTATATCATCCACCAAATTAGCTGGTAATTGCATCTCAATATAAAAAGATTAAAGCTGCCTACCTTCTGCTTGGGTTCTTTTTTTTGCCTTGCAGTTGGTTTCTTTATTATATTTGTAATCTCAAATAGCGGATCATGCTTAGATTCTTTGTGATATTATTTGCTTTTCTTACCCTTGCTGCCTGTGGTAGTGATGTTCAGGATCGTTTTCGGTCAACACCTACAGCTATTGGAAGAATCCAACAAATGAATATCATTGCTGATCAGCAATTGTGGGATACCTACCTTTCTGACACCTTTGCTTTTTATTATCAGGGGGCATATTTGATCCTTCCTCAGCCTGAGCCCATTTTTGATATTAGGGTTTTCAGTACGGAGGATGTTTTATCCGAAACTAGCCTCAGAGAGCTTAAGTTGTTTGTAAAAGTTGCCAATCTCGCAGATGAAAATTCCCCAACCACTCAAATGGTCTTATCTGACCTTGGAAAGGAAACCATAAACGAATCTTTACAAAATAGGAATTTTGGGGTACAAATTGCAAGAGACAAATGGGCAAGAGGTCAATTGGTGGTTTATATTTTCGGTAAAAGCATTGATGATATTGTGGAGGGCATTCCAAGAAGTTTTGATCAGATCAGGAGCAGGATAGCAGAGTTTTATGAGAGAACCTTGGAAGCAGAAATTTTTGGTGGAGGTATCAACAGACCCCTTGCAAATCTAGTAGCTTCAAAATTCAATGCTGACATTCGCATTCCTTCCAATTGGGTATTGGCTATTGAAGATAAAGATTTCCTATGGCTGAGAGAGGAGCAGCGAAATGCAAGCCTAAGCCTCTTATTTACCAAAGTTCCCTATGAGGATGAGAGTCAACTTAGTCCGGAGTTTTTGAGGAGTCTGAGAGACAGTATAACTTCTGAACGCATCAGCAGCGGCAAGGAGGGTTCCTATATGGTTGTGGAGGACAGTTATTTACCCACTTTTAATTTTCAATATAATCATCACGGTAGTTACACTGTGGAATTGCGCGGTATATGGGACATGCGCTCAGACTTTATGGGTGGTCCTTTCAAATCTTATCTCTTCCACCGTCAGGCTGACAATATGCTTATTTTTGTCGATGCCTTCGTTTTTGCACCAGCTGAAGACAAACGCAATCATATGATTAGGCTCGAATACATTGTGAAAACATTGAGGTTGTAGTGGATCCACATCTATTGGCCATTAAATTTATATCGCAACCCCCAGGAGGCTTGTAAAATCATACCCTCAAAATATTCATAAGTTGGCTGAAGTTCGACATGAAGAGAAAACCTTTTAAAATCTGGAATCGGACTAAATTGGATCCCAGCTGGAATGACCAAACCATCAATTATATTGAAAGCATATCCCAATCCTATGTATATACTGTGATACTCTCTCCTTATAATATTATAGCACAAAACTATTTCTGGTGTAATATCTTCCCTGAATGTGTTACTGTAGACTCTTAATTCACCGCGGAATTTATTACTAAAATCATAGCCCACTCCTATTTTGGCCAATGAAGATGAATAGTAAGCAATACTCGGTTGACTTTCTCCATTGGAACTAATGCCAAATAATAGCCCCCACAAGATTAATAATTTAGTGGTTATTTTCATTTTTTTCACATTACCCAATTTAATTAGTTTAAAAGTAAGCTTAAATATGTGAGCAATCATCCACCACTTTTCTCTAGTTGAGGTAAAATTATGAAAATTAGGCGTAATAGACAAAATGGTTGATAAAAACGGCTGTATCGTATAATAAATCTAGCTTTGGGGCAAATCAAAGTTTTTGAATAATAAGATGAATAATTTGAATCAGTCCCAATTCGCCAAATTCAGACAATTTGGTCATATTAGGATTTAGCTAAATTATCTTCCTCACTCTCCCTTTAGCTCCAAAATCAAATCACTGTAGGATTTATCGATCAAGGCACCTTCAGGCAATTCAAAAAAATGTAAATACTTATGACACTGCTGCTTTAATTCGTCTATTGAAAAATCTTCACCACTTTCAATTGCTTCCACCTCCATAAAAGTTCCCAGTTTCTCCACTCGGTCAAAGTGAATTTTTACATTTTCGACAAAATAGATTTTACGCTTTTTTTCCACCACAACTTTTATTCCCAATTGATGAATTAAAATATCTTTAAGTGCGGTATCCGGTTGGTGTTTGTATAAAATCACACGCGATTCCTTTGCTCCTGCTATATTTTCCCTGTCGTAGTTGATTAAAGCATTTTCGATATTTCCTTCTCGCAATTTTAATCTGCCTTTAGGGGTATTGAAGTAGGTGTCAATCTGATGATCGAGACCCCTGAAAGTCGGATTTAGAGTCAGCAGTTGCTTCTCGTATTTTTCAATATCGTTTACCTTGGCCTTGAATTCAAATATTTTTTTATTCATAAATTTAATCTCCTTTAAAACTGTACTTGCAAGATTACTGAGAACCCACTTTGGTTTTTACCGGCTTCTGGCATAAAAAGATCATAGTTAATTTGAAAGGCAGTAATATCATTAAAATCGTGGTTGATGCCGAAGGTAAGTCGTCTGTCAGTATTATCCATTTCTTTGAAATCCCAACTCTGCCACCTTCCAAGAAATAATGTCCGATTCAGGAAGTAATAACCAAGAGTAAAATAGTATCCGCTGATTTGCTCTTTTTTATCCTCAAAATCTTCTGTTTCAAGTCGTCCTGTAAGGTACTCAGTGGCAAAGACCCATTTGCTCCACTCCAACCTCAAATCTGCTCCGGCTATACTTCTTTGCCCTCGTAAAATGGGTCCGGAATTACCACTTTGTGTGCCCGCAGAATTCCCATTTGATCCGCTGATTGCTATTTCGAGCTTGTCATCGCCCCTGTCCAGAAGTCTGTATTGTGCCCGACCGATTCCATAAAACCTATTGTTATTATTTCCCCTTTCCAGACTGGTTCCATTATAAAGCCCTATGAAGTAAGAGAAGTTATCAAAATCTCCGATAGCAGATATTCCAATTTCACGTGATTGCACTAATAGACGGGTAATTTGAGCCCTACTAATAAAATCCATAGACCCGGGATCGGGTATAAAATCCAGCGTCTGTTGGGGTTTCATGGCACCAAAAGCTACCTGCAATTCTTCCGCAAACTTGTATCCAATAAAAGCATCAAGGACATTGGGTTCCCTGACAAGATTAAAAAACAATCTATAGTAAAATCCACTGTCCCAATTTCCTCGAATACTGATTCTGGCATTAGTGGCTTCAAAAGTCCTTCCTCCCAGAAAATCATCGTCCCGCAAAGAGTAATTAAACCCAGCTTGAAGCAACACATTCATGGTAAAAGGTTCCGTTTTGATTAAGGGCGGAAATTCGCTTAAGGAAAGTGTATCCTTTTGCAAAACACCCGCATAGAGTGTGTTTCCAATTATTGAAAATTGGAAGCATTGACATCCAAAAACCATCACAAAGATTAGTATTAACCAACTTCTCATTGATGAATAACAAAATTTTTAATTAAAACGGCACCCCCAGCATTGATATACATTAAATACATTCCAACAGTTAAATTAGCGGTTGATATTTCAATAGTTTTTCCTGATAACCATTCCTCCTTACCTGATAAAACCAAGCTTCCTTTATTGTCAAAAATCTCATAAGAAACAGCTTGCTTTAAATTCAGGTCACTTCTCAGGATTAGATTTTCACCCGCTCGAATGGGATTTGGGAATAAACTTATTGTGCTGACTCTTTCAAAATCATCCGTACTGACAGGTTGAATGTCTATAGCAATAAATGAAGATTCTTCCCATGAAATCATTTTATTTTCAGCAAGATCCTCTGCTGAACTAATAATCAGCCCAACATCATTGTCCATAAAATCAATACCCTGAACATCATAAACGGCCACCCAGGTCGTATCGTCTTCCCATCCACTCAATTCAGTATTCAAAACCAAAGGCTTTTCCACAGTTACATTCGAATATACCCACTCTACGAAAACATCAAAGGAAGTATTCATTGGTTCATCGAAAATTGTTGTCACTATTAATCCTCCCTCTCCAATATCTTCAGTCTCGATGGTATAAGCATTTGCAGTTACAGATACTAAACCCGGTGGTCGCGTATCGATAGAAAACAAGTTAGGAATTTCCAATGCGATTAACTCATTCCCGGCAATGTCTCTTGTGTTATCGATGCTTATAGATATATCCGATATCTCAATTTCTTCATCGCTGATTTCAAATACAGCTAAATAAGTACTGTCAGACTGCCAGGTGGATAGAATATCAGATAATGTCAGGAAGTCATTTGTTTCCAGTCCCGAAAAAACCATTAAAGGCTGTTCAGTTGTATCACAAGCTTCGTTGAAAAATAAACTGATTTCAAAAAACTCCTCATCGGCAGTTTTTACATTGATTAACGAATGACTCAACTCGAAATCCATTAATTCGGGTCGGATCAAATCCAAAATCATGAAGTCTTCCATTGTAAAAAGTCCCATTTCATTCTGCGAAAGATCTTCAATTCCGCTGACTTCTATTCCAATAAATTGTAGATTGGTCACTTCTGCAATGACGCTGAATTGGGCTGAATAAATGGAATCATTTTCCCAACCTGAGAGGGAGTCTATTCTACTAAAATCTACCTCAGTATCGTCATTCGATAAGAAGGAAATGATCGGCTCTTCCGCTGTCATACACTTTTCACTAAAGGCTAAAACCACTGAAACCATGCTATCAATATTAGAAATGTTTAGTATTGGTCTTTGAGTTTCTAAGTTAACCAACTCAGGTGCATTGGTGTCCAGATAGAAGAAATTTTCTGCTGAAAAAGTATCCATTGAATTACCTGCCAGATCCAAAACTCCCGCAATTTGAATATCAATAGAATCCCTAAATTCAAAGCCGGAAGCAACCTCATAAACCGCTATAAAAGTAGAGTCATTTGACCAGGCAGAAAGGCTGTCGATAAATATAAGAATACTATCAGCCCCAAATATGTTGGGAAAAGAAATTTGGGGATTTTCTGTTGTCTGACATGCTTTATTAAATAATAAGTTCAGACTGAGGTTTTCATTTTCAGTATTGATAATATTAAGCAGTTGGTAATTAGTTGTCAAATCAGTTAATTCGGGTCTTTTCAGATCAATCAGTAATTCAATCAGATGAATACTATCCTGCAATTGAATCATAGTCCACGATTTAGTATTTCTGATTATTAAACTGGGATTTGATATTACAAAATCAATACTATCTGCAACAAGATCAGCCTGAAAACTGCTGTCAGTCACCCAGCTACCATCATCTGAGTTGATAAAGTCAAATTCAATGCCATTTGCTTGCAAAAGCAACTCAGGTTTTTTCTCGACATCCATTCTTCTGTCAAAATGGATAGTTATCTGAAATGTATCAGAAACATTTGATAAATTAACGCTTGTTGTTGAAACAGAAATACTTTCTACTAATGGAGGTGGAAGTTCAAGAAATTCATTCATGAAGTTTACTGCTTGCCTGCCTAATGTATAACCGATAATTCTACCGGGGATATCATCAACGGCAGGGTGTATGCCGCCCCATATTCTGGAGAGGCTAGTCTGATCTGAAGCATCCCGATAAGTAGCCCATTGGAGGTAAATATCTTCAGAAGGACCATTTTCAAATTCTAGAAAATCATTAGCCGGCGCATAAAACTCTCCCATACCACCGGGGAAAAACGGTGTACCGGTCATTAGGGTCATCACTTCTGCTGCTGCTCTCGAATAAGTAGAATGACCTGACACAAATCCCGCAAATGGAGGAGTTACAAAAGATGGTCTTTGGTAAGGCCACCAATCCTCGGCTAGTATCCAACCAACACCTGCCACATCAGTGAGCGGATTATCAATATAATCAGGTCCCCTCCAGGTAAAAAGTTTTATTTTACCTATATTCTCCTGATTTTCACCCTCTAGGTCATCACCTGGTCGGATCAGTTCTACATAACCGGGAATCAGAGGAAACCCTAATGGGTTATAGCTTAGGTCATCGGGATCGCTACATTGTCCCATCTGCCCAAGATATCGAATTGCTGATACAGGTCTGATATAATCGTAAAAACCTTTGACACTCCAGGCAGCGATAGCTGCATCATGCATTGCACCTCCCAATAACAAATATGCCCTCAGATCATATTCCAAATCCGACAAAATATAACCTTCGCCCATCCACCTGTTTTCAAATAAGCTATGGTCCCGGACATGATTATAAATGGAAAACCAATGCCCTGGAGGGGTTTCTGAATCCGGACCATCTGCCCAGAATTCTGCAAGTATTCTTGCGTAATCTGCCCGTTTTACAATTTGAGGTTCATATGGTTCTCCGCTAACTGGGTTCACAGCATGACCGGAACTTATATCACCACCATCAAAAAAATTGTAATAATCTTCATAATTTGACCAGTCATCAGGTAATGGCCCCATATTCCCAAATGAAGCAGGCGATATGTCCCATAAAGTAGTATCAGCAGGATCGAGATGCGATTGCCAAATCGAAACCATAAGGAAGCCAGTTTTAAAAAGGTCACTTTCGCATGCAGAATTGTTTTCATCCAGAAAAATCGGAGGACCGGGATCCATAAAAACCCTGTAATCATTGCCATCACGATGATAGATGCTAACATCCTCTTCTGTAAGTGAAAACGGGTATACATTTCCCCATTCTGGACTTAGAAATGGCAATATATCCTCAACAGGGTTTCCAGCCTGATCTACTGCATCAGAGATGTTTAGTGGTTGCCACCTGTTAATGTCAATCAGATCTGGATTTCCTGATTCATCCATTGTGAGGGGTGGGTTAACCGGTTCGTAAAATAGATTTGCGTAATCCATTGCTTCATTGGATCCATCCTGATTCCCAAATTCAATCATTTTTTCAGCAATATAATTACCCAATTCTGCGGGACCTCCTGTAAGGTAATCCGTGGACTCATTGGTTGTATCATAGCCCTTACTTTGCATTTTTAAAGTAATTGCCTGAAAAGTCCTGTCCTGACCAGGTGAACCCTCAAATCGATGTAGTAAAAGTCTGTAAACTGCAAAACTTATACTCTGATCAATACTCGATTGAAAAAAAGGTGGTGAAAAATCGGGGTCAAATTCAAATTCGAAGCCTCCAATATTTTTACCCAAAAAGAAAGGTGTAGCATCAGGTTGATAAACTGCCCAAACATCATACATGGCTATTGAAGTGTGAAAAAGATTTCTCGCGTGGACTGTGGGTCGTGCCAGATCTCTAGTTATTGCGCCGAGCACCTCTTCATTCCATTCTCTTGCTATTGACACTTGTTGTGCCTCCAAAAAATGGCTTAAGCCCAATACAGCAATTATTATCATTATTTTTAACCGAAGTTGTAATATTAAAAGCATAAATGAATATTTAAAACATTCTAAGACAAGAATATCTATCAAGATATCTAACTCTTTAAACAAAGATAGTAAAATTCAATTTGCTGTGAATTCAGATTGAGGAATAGCTTTGACAAAGCTGATAAAAAGCTCAAAGTTGTTATAGACCGCCTTTTTTAATTACAAAGTGCCATCTAAAATTTAAAAGAGTTTTTTATGTACAATAGAAGAAAAAAACTACTCGCCTGTTCGAAGGATTTTAATTTCCACTCTTTGGTTCATACTCCTTCCGGCTGCTGTTCTGTTGGTAGCGATGGGTTGAGATTTTCCATAACCCTTATAAGTAAGTCTATCTGGATCTACCCCTTTTGAAATCAAATATTTAGTAACCGCTCTGGCCCTGCTTTTTGAAAGGCGGTAACAATAATCCTCCGACGGCAGGTCGTTGGTATGACCTCCGATTTCGACTGAAACTTCAGGATTATCAATGAGAAAGTAAGCGATCTGATCTAGATTTTCGTAAGATTCTGAACGGATATGAAAAGTGTCCGCATCAAAATACAATCTGTTTATTTGTATTACTTGCCCCTCCTTAAGCTTGCTCCGGTGAATGCCACCAAGGGATCTAACCGGAGGACCTGTTCTTTCAATAGGATTGATGTTTTGCTTGTCTTTAGACTGATCACTTTTGACTTCAGGCTCATTAGCAGCTACCGAAGTTGATTGAGTTTGCGGTGGATTAACTGCTAATACATCTTCTTCAGCTGTAGTTTCTGTGAGTAATTTTTCCATTTCCAGCATTTCCGTTTCATTACAAGGAATCCTGATAATTGGTGATGAATTGTCCAGTAAAAGATTTCCATTGTAGGGAAATAAAACCGGTGTTTCATAGTAAACTTCCAGCATGATAAACTCGTAATCAGAGGAGGGATTAAACTGAAAATGATATTCCTCCCAACTGTGGTTTCTTACTGCTGCAGATTCAGCTAGAAGACTACTTCGATCACAGAGTGATTCTCCACCCCAGATTCTTAATACGGTCGGTGTGGTATAATTGGTCGGTTGACCTGTCATGTGACTCAGAGATACATATGAGGGTGATCGCGCCAACCAAATACTGAACTCATAGCACTTGCCTTTTTGAAGAGTTCCATTTATGGGTTGAGATACTCTTTCCCAGGTGTCGTTATCTCTTACCACCATACCCATATAAGTTTTGCCGTCTTGAGCTGCCATTGTTACTCTCCAACCTTCACTTGGCGGATAAATGGGGTGCACATCGGGTGGAGTCTCACCGCGGAAGCCACAATCAATCCAACCCCATGGCGGAACAGAATTCCGAGGTTCGTCTTCAAATGATGGGTTAGTTAATAAAACGGTATCCAGCTCAAATTGAGCATTCAAGGGCATGGAAAAATTGCCTAGCGAAAAAACCAATGTAGTGAGTGTAATAAGATATTGAAACCTGCTCATTGTAATATGTCCTAAAAGTTCACAACCCTTAACGTACTAATTTGCATTTTCTTATTAATCAGGCAGAAGTTATCTGTTACTTGAAAGCATTTAATCCCGTAACATCGTGCCCTGTAATCAACAAATGTATGTCGTGGGTACCTTCATAAGTCAAGACAGTTTCCAGGTTCATCATATGCCTCATTACAGGATACTCATTGGTGATACCCATTCCGCCGTGAATTTGTCTGGCTTCTCTTGCTATATCCAAAGCGATTGCGACATTGTTTCTCTTCGCCATAGATATTTGCGCAGGAGTGACCTTCCCATTATTTGCCAATGTTCCCAATCGCCAATTGAGCAATTGAGCTTTGGTAATTTCCGTTATCATTTCAGCCAGTTTCTTTTGTGTTAATTGAAACTGCCCAATGGGTTTGTCAAATTGTATGCGCTCCAGAGAATACCTCAATGCACTGTCATAACAATCCAAGGCTGCACCCACAGCTCCCCAGGCTATTCCATACCTCGCTTTTGAGAGACATGATAAAGGTCCTTTTAACCCTCTTACCTCCAACATATGTGTTTTGGGTACACGTACATCCTCAAAAACAAGTTCCCCGGTAACAGATGCCCTCAATGACCATTTGCCTTTAATTTCAGGCGCCGAAACACCAGGCCAGTCCATCTCAACTATCATACCCCTGACTTTACCCACTTCGTCTCTCCCCCAAACCACCGCAATATCTGCAACCGGTGAATTGGTGATCCACATTTTAGCACCATTGAGAATGTATGCATCTCCGTCATCCTTGATATTCGTAATCATCCCTGCCGGATTGGACCCAAAGTCAGGCTCTGTCAATCCAAAACAACCAATCAGTTCTCCTGAAGCCAATTTGGGAAGATATTTTTTTCTGTGTTCCTCTGTTCCAAATTTGTAAATGGGATACATGACCAAAGAACCTTGGACTGATGCCATTGACCTGATACCCGAATCACCTCTTTCCAACTCCTGCATAATGATACCATAGGCTATTTCATCCATTCCTCCGCAGCCGTATTTTTCAGGTAAACTAGGACCAAAGGCACCAATTTCTGCTAAACCTTTAAATAGGTGAGTGGGGCATTCTGCTTTGTCAGAGTACTCTTCAATAATGGGGCTAACTTCTTGTTTCACCCAATCCCTTACAGCCTGACGAGCCAATAGGTGATTTTCATCCAAAAGCTCATCAATTACGTAATAGTCGTGGTACTGAAACTTATCTGTCTTACTGCTGCTCATTAATTCAATTTTTTTGCAAAACTAAACATTTGAATTCAATCTGAAAGTGCTTTGTTTTCAATTTATTTACAAATTGCGTAATATGGTAGGATTATGACAATTTTTTTAATTTTTTGATAAAAGCAAGTATCTTTAAATCTAAATCTAAATCTAAATCTAAATTTACTTTTTAAGTAAGGGTTTGCAAAATTTGACAAAAAATAACCCCGTCAATTTTAGCTCAGATAAATGATTTTTGTAAATTTGACTCATTAAGATTTACTATAAAACAAATCTCAATGTTAAAAAAATTTAATCTCAATCTTTCACTGTTCGTTATACCACTTTCTCTGGTAGCGGCTTATTTTATTTTTTACCAATTGATGGGGCATCCTGATAACTTTGTGGATGGAGATCCGGCGAATGAACCCATTAACAACAATATTCTGGGTGTGATTTACAAAGGTGGTCCTATAGTCATATTATTGCTTTCCTTTCAATTGATCATGCTGGTATATGTTGTTGAGCGATTTCTATCCATTCGCTACTCAGCCGGTAAGGGTAATTTGCGAGACTTTATCAGCGGAGTCCGAGCTAAACTGGCAGAAGGTAAATGGGAAGAATTGAATGAGTATTGCGATCAACAGCAAGGTGCCGTAGCTAATGTAGTTAAAACAGGAATAGGTACTTATCTGAGCAGAAAGAAGGTCAGCCAAATGGATCAGAAAGATATTTATCTCATACAAAAAGAACTGGAGGAGTCCACTCAGCTGGAACTTCCACTTATGAACAAGAATATGTTTATTTTATCTACTATTGCTCAGATATCAACCCTAGTCGGACTATTGGGTACCGTTACCGGGATGATAAAAGCTTTTGCTGCTTTGGCAACAGTGGGTGAACCTGATCCGGTGGGTCTTGCAGGAGGTATTTCACAAGCACTTGTAACCACTGCACTGGGTATAAGTACAGCAGCCGTTACCATTGTGTTTTACAATTATTTTGCTAATCAGATAGAAAAAGTTACGTACGCCATAGATGAGGCCAGTTTTAGTATAGTCCAAAATCTGAAACTCAAGTATTTCAAAAAATGAACAGATCTGGCAACAGAAGGCTCAAATCCCCTCATCTGGACATGAATCCCATGGTAGATATGGCCTTCCTTTTGGTTACTTTTTTCCTTCTGGCAACTACTTTTAAAGTGCCGGAACAAGCCTATGTTCAATTGCCTTATGCAACAGTTGATACCGATATTCTTGAGCAAAGAATGCTGACCATCACCGTTGATCAAGGTGGCAAAATTTATCTCCATCTAAGCAACAGAGAAAGCCGTCCTGAATGGATAAGAAGAATGGCGATGGGTTATGATCTGGTTTTGGAAGCTCAAGAAATCAATACTTTCAGTGAACTTCCCGGATTTGGAATGTCCTTTGAAGAACTTATTCCGCATCTCAGTAAAGACCGTACTGAAAGGATAAATGTAAAACCGACGGGTATTCCTGCAGAAAGCGATAATAACGAATTAGCAGATTGGGTAGTGCTGGCAAGGGCGGTTCAACCCGGCTTAAGAGTAGCCATTAAAGCAGATCAGGGAACACCCTATCGCTACATTGACAAAGTTATTAAAACATTGACTAAAAACAACATCCTTAGATTTAACCTGGTAACAGAAAAAAGGGATCAGTATGAGTGAAATGGATCAGTTCGAGGAGTTTGGTAATCCCATTAAAGAGGGTAGGAAAATTCAAAAGGCCGGCAGGCAAACGGTGTTCACTGATATGAATGCTATGGTAGATCTTGCGTTTTTGTTGTTGACTTTTTTTATGTTGACAACGACCATGGTCAAACCCAAAATCATGGAGGTGGTCATGCCTGTGCCAAAAGAAGAGGACAGACCGGCTGATGTGCAGCCCATTCGGGAATCTAGAGCCATTAGTATTCTTCCACTTCCTGATGGAAAGCTTTATCTGTATCAGGGACTTTCTGCTGAAACAGTAGCAGAAGTTCCATATGGTGAGGAGGGTATCCGCCAAAAATTACAAAATCTGCTGCCGACTATTGATGAACCGGTTATTCTAATTAAACCCCATCCTGATAGTAACTTTAGGAATCTGGTCGACATACTTGACGAAATGAATATCCTAGGCGTTAGCAGGTATGCTCTCGATGATTTTTCTGAAAAAGATAGGGAAATTCTGGCTGAGGCAGGAATAGAAATTACTGAAAACTAGACCACCGAAGACCAATGAGTAAAAAAACCGAAATATCTCATACTGACGAACTACTTTTTTCATTCAAAAACAAAGAGTATGGTGCATTTCAGCTTAGGAAAAAACTGAATCGATACTTGCTTTTCTCTTTGCTGATTGGTTTTGCTTTTACTTTTATTGTCTATTTTTCACCTTTACTATTGTTTTGGCTGAGGGGAGAGGATAAGGCGCAAACAGAAGTAATACCTGTAACCCTCACCCCTACTACTGAACTTATTTCACCACCTCCGGTTTTGCCGGAAGAACTTCCTAAACCCCCACCCCAGGAAGAACCTCCAAAAGTAGCCACCAAAAGATTTGTTGCTCCTGAAATACGACCTGACGAAGAAGTAATTGAGGATGATCTCCCACCAACTGTCGAAGAGCTTCAGACTGCTGCACCATCTGTAGTTACACAGGAGGGCACGGATGATATTTATCAGGATTATGTAATTCCGGAACCGGAGCCCGAACCTGAACCGGAGCCAGAGCCCGAACCGGAGCCTGAAAGAAAAGTAATGACTTATGTTGAGCAGTGGCCAAGTTTTCCGGGTGGCGAAAGGGAAATGTTTAGATTTATCGGGGAAAGCCTTCGCTACCCCTCAGTAGCTGCAAATGCCGGAATACAAGGCGTGGTGCATGTTCAATTTGTAGTGGATGTGGATGGGAGTATTGATGAAATTAAAGTTGTAAGGGGCATTGGCGGAGGATGTGACGAAGCAGCAGTAGAGGTAATTGAAAAAATGCCCAAATGGATTCCAGGTGAGCAAAATGGCATTCCAGTGGCGGTTAGATACAATTTACCCATTCGCTTCATTTTACAAAATTGACAAATGATGAAATGGTCTGCTCATTTTAAACTCTTTAAAGCAATAGTCTTCCTGGGACTTGGATTATTTCTGTTTTTTTATGGAGAGGCCTACTTTGAAATTCAAAAAGCATGGTTAAATTTCCTAATTGGACTATTATTCCTTTTTAGTATATTGCGTTTTTTTGAGTGGTATAATGCTATTTCGAAAGATGTGCCAAGTAACAAAAATGAAAACTCCTAATTAATTTTTTCAAGAAAAATTAAATTATGCCCAGTATAAAAATTGAAAATGCCCGTTTTTTTTGCCATCACGGATACTATGAGGAAGAAGCCATATTGGGAAATGAATTTTCAGTAGATATTTGTGTTGATCTCGCAGACTTTTCAGAATATATTAATGACCAACTAGACAACACTGTCAATTACGAAAATTTATATGCTATTTGTAGAGATGTCATGAAGGGAGAAAGAAAAAAATTACTTGAGTCTCTTGCTGAGGAAATGTGCGAAAGAATCAAATCAATGCGCGGTAATGTAGTGATGATTAAAGTAAATGTAGCAAAGTTGAATCCTCCCTTGTCAGGCAGAGTGGACCGTTCCGTTGTAGAATATGTCTGGAAAAGTTAAAAAGCTATAAACAAAAATAAATAAGACCTTTGATTTAAGCTTAGTTAGTATATTTTCATTTCAATTTTTTTTATTCCAGATCTATGAGACTTATTTTTTTCATCATTTCTTTGCTTTACTTTTTGCTCGCAGGAACAATTGGACACGGTCAGGAACAAGGCACTGTGCTATTTAAGGATGTTAAAATCTTTGATGGTACATCCTCAAGCTTATCTGCTGAGTCCAATGTATTGATAAAGGGCAATACCATTCAAAAGATCAGTCAAAATAAAATCTCAGTTGATGAAAACACCCTCATAATTGAAGGAAATGGCAAAACCTTAATGCCGGGCATGATAGATGCTCATGTCCATATGGCATTTGGCTCCATGACTATGACAGAAATGATGTGGGCCGGTCTTTCTGAGGAGTTTGTAATGAGCCGAGTAAGTGAGCAGGCAGAGCAAATGCTCATGCGTGGATTTACCGCAGTAAGAGATGCTGGAGGTCCTATTTTTCCTATCAAAGCTGCAATTGACAAAGGAAAGATGAAAGGTCCTAGAATATGGCCATCAGGAGCAACCATCAGTCAGACTTCCGGCCATGGTGATTTTAGAACACCTGATGAGCGATCCCGAAGGTTTTTTGGCAAGCCATCGAGAGCTGAAGAATTTGGGGCTACTTTTATAGCAGATGGACGGGATGAGGTTTTAGCCGCTACTAGAGAAAACCTTCGCTTTGGTGCAAGTCAGATTAAACTCATGGCAGGAGGTGGCACCTCCTCTGCTTATGACCCCATTGATGTTACACAGTACACTTTTGATGAGATGAGAGCAGCAGTTGAAGCAGCTGAGGACTGGGGTACTTATGTAACAGTTCATGCCTATACACCAAGGGCAGTTCAGCGAGCAATTGATGCCGGCGTAAAATGCATAGATCATGGACAGCTTTTGGATAGACGATCCCTGAGAAAAATAAAGCGTAATAATATCTGGCTCAGTATGCAAGTGTTAGTTGAGTCTACTCCTGACATGGATCCTGCAAGATTGGAAAAAAGACGACCCATTATTGAAAATCAACCCAAAGTCTGGGAAATGGCAAAAAGAATGGGAGTAAAAGTAGCCTGGGGTACAGATTTTTTATTTGAACCGGATTTAATGGAATTACAAAATGAATACTTACTGAAGGTCAATCAATGGTACAGTCCCGCTGAAGTACTCAAAATAGCAACTCATGATAACGCACAATTACTCGCATTGTCTGGTTTGAGAAGCCCTTATCAGGGAAAATTGGGCGTGGTTAAGGAGGGAGCTTTGGCCGATCTTTTACTCGTAGATGGTAACCCTATTGAGGACCTTTCTATAATCGCTCAACCGAAGGAGAAGTTTGTTATCATCATGAAGGATGGGGTAATATATAAGAATATACTAGAAGATTAGCGACTTCAAACATTTATGTAATTTACCCCATTAGGTAGCTATATTTTACATTCGAGCTTATTGGCTATTGAATATTTGGTGTATATTTACACTATACAACACTCAAATGCAATGCGAAACCTAAACTTTTCTTTTATCCTTTTGCTGGTTTTACACCTTATTCCTCTTGATACAAAAAGTCAGGAAGGTCTCAGCAGTGGTTTGGAATTGGTTGGAGGGATAGGGGCTTCCTGGTTTGACAACTCTACCAAGGAAAATTACATGCAGATCTATAACAGTCAATTCAACACCAATATTGAATCTTTCCGGACTGAGGTCAAGCCCGGGACTTTTTTAACTGGAGAATTGAGGTTGTTTAATCAAGGAAATCGCTTTAGGTTCGCGGGTTATGTTTCCTATTCTCAATACAGTGTGGTAACCCAATCCAATGTAGAGCGAACCTCTTTAGGCTGGACTCAACTAAAGGAAAAAAGGACGGGATCAAACTATTTGTTTGGTATGGGCTTGAATTTCCAATATCTTGTTTTTCATCAAAACAATCACTATTTGTCGCCATTTCTTGGAATTGGCATAGAAAGGAATGTTTTTTACAGAATTCATTACGATCAGGAAATTAAGTTCAATCTTGGACAGGAGATCACAGCTAATCAATTAACGGAATACGGCAGGTACCGTTTATTGGAGCGTTTTTATTACGGTAGAATAGATGCAGGCTTTCATTACTTGTATTATACCGGAAGGATTAGTCCCTTTGCTGAATTAGGGGGAAGATACTTAACGAAAAGCAAGGAAAGTAGCCACCAATCATCGGAAAATTACTGGACTATGTACCTTAATTTAGGTCTTAGATTCAGTTTTAAATAAAATCACCATGAGAAATCTTACCCTTTATTGTTTCACTTTTTGCCTCTTGTTTGTTTCCTGTAAAAAAACCGATGGGGATCTTATTCACTTGTCTGACAGTTTCCCGGTTTACTCTTCATCAGTTGTTGAAAAAGTGTGGGAAACTCAATTGGACTCCGTTAAACACGTTTTTTCAAGTCAAATAACTGAAGGGGTAATTTTTATCCATTCAATTGACTTTTTAAATGCTGTGTCAGCAGAGAGTGGCGAGCTACTTTGGACAGCTGACTTCACATCAAACAGTTTATTTTTATCATCTGATTTTACCGTCAACTATTACAATGGTAAAATTTATTTTGCCAGCAATAATCATTGTAGCAATAAAATAGTAATATTAGACAAAAAAACAGGTGAATTAATTGAAACTTTATCGTTATCAGAAATCCCGGGTGTAGAAGGAAGTTGTAGCCATTTTTATATGATAGAGGATCAAATCTTTTTTTCCACTCACCGACCTAATGGAAGTTGGAGTGACAGATATAACTTTTCCTTTTTTCTTTATCAATATGATATCAGTAGTAATAGTCTTGACCTTTTATATTCAGACGATCTGGTTATCCGTAAATTAGATAATACGATCCATACTGTACTAAATCATGAAGAAACCCACTTGTACTTTTCTTATTCAACAGGTTCGTTTGACGACCAAAATTTGATCATAGTTGAAGTACCTGTAGTAGGTGGCAGTGCAGAAAAGGTTTTGTTCTTTCCTCTTGGCTCTAGTCGTTTGCAACGTGGTCCATTTGTGATAAAAAATAAGGTACTAATAGCTATGTTTAAAAGAGCCAATCCTTATTTTATTGAAGCTTATGATTTAAATGATAGTGGAAAACTCATTTGGAGCCGAGGACATGCATCCTTTCCTGAAACTAGACTTCCCATTTTTATCCACCTGGATGAATTGTATGTAAAAGGTGTGGGCGGAAGCTCAAATTTAAGAAACATGAGCTTATACAACGGTTTAACTAGCTGGAGTAGAAGTTTCAGATTTGGTAATAACCTTAGTCAAACCCTAGATAATTTACCTATCGCAGTGATGACTTCCAGCAGATCTATGGGCGTGGTTGATTTAATAACAGGCAGTGTGCTTACTGTTCACGATATTATAGAAATCTCAGGCATAGAGGGAGATGTTTTTCGCGGATTAGAAGTGCCGGAAAAAGAGGGTAACCGGGTAATATTAATCACCTTAAGAGGAAAAGTAATTTGTTTGGAGCTTCCCTTTTAATTGCATCCTCAGGAACTCTGTATTCAGAAAAAGTTATATCTTAGTATTCTGTACTTTGTCAGTAAAAGTTAATACTTTTATACCATCTATAATTACCCAAAAAACACCAATTGTGGAATCAAAAAACATACTCATAACACTAGTCACTTATCTTGTGATCGCCATAATCAGTCCTGCAACAGTAGTTGCGCAATGCGGTGGTGGGGGTCTTTGTCAGTTGTGTGACATCACTTCAGTCGCCGGAAATATTCAAGGTGGATCAGGAATTGATTCTATCAGTGTTTTTAATGACAATATTGTTCCCGGCGAAATGGGGGAAGCTTCTCCCCTATCCTTTGAGATGATATTGGGAGACAGCATGACTTTTGATCTGGAGGCTTCATATACCTGGCAACAAGGAGTAAATGTAAGTTGGATGCATGGATTCTCATTTACTAATCTTAGTGAATGGTGGGTAATTGACGCCTTTTCTTCCTCCCGTGACAGCGGTTGGATATTTATGGAAGAAATTATTGGTAAGTGTAGTGGCAGATCCTACGGTCCCGGTTTTTTCTGGGATCCTGTGGGCGATAACTGCCCGCCGGAGGGCAATCGCTCTCATTGGGATGGTGAAAATTGCACTCAGAATTTCAGGTGTGAAGGGGACCACGATTATTTAGTAGATGGTGATCCCTCTGACAACTGGGGTTTTAATTGCACTACGGATTGTCCTTCCTTTATTTTCCGCTTAGGATACATTGCCGAAAAAAGAGGAAACGATACCCTTGAGCTTAGGTTTCAATTGGTAGAAGATGGGGAGACAGGAGCTTGGGAAAGTTCCAATAATTGTATATTTGAAGTAGTAGTTCCTGTTTACATTACTGTTCATGACCCCAATTATCCCAAAGGGTCAGTTTTTTGTCAAGCTGAGCCCACTGAGATACTGGAGGTACTGAATGCAGAAACGGGCAGAATTTGGATGGATCGAAATTTAGGAGCGGAAAGAGTGGCTTATTTTTCAAGAGACAGACAGGGCTACGGTGATTTGTACCAGTGGGGTAGATTTTCTGATGGGCATCAATGTAGGGATTCGGAAACGATAGATGAATTAGCTGATTTGAATCAGCCTGGTCATCCTTATTTTATCATCAATGCTGATAGCCTGCGGGATTGGAGGACTGCTACCAATAATGATTTGTGGCAAAGGTTGAATAAGGTGAATAATCCTTGTCCAGAGGACTTTCGCCCTCCTACTATGGCTGAATGGATGGAAGAAGTAAACACCTGGACAGGCAGGGGCGCACAGGCTGCTATCAGTTCTACATTATCCTTACCCTTGTCAGGGATCAGAACTGTTCGAGGAGATGTTGCTCACGCTGATAGGTGGGGTCAGTATTGGAGCTCCACCACAAGTGGTAGTCAGTCTCAGACTTTACTTTTTACGGGGAATATGGTTTTAGAACGTTCTTCTCCAAGGGCTCAGGGGTTACCTGTGCGCTGTATAAAAGACGATGGACCTTTTGCTTCAGTAAATTTAAACAAAACAGCCTCCCCCACAGTATTCAGCGGAGTCAACCAAATAGTTACCTTTTCTTTTGAGATAACAAATAATGGTGAAACGCCACTTGAAGATTTGATCATAACAGATGCGGATTTTGGCTGGACTTTCGGACCTGTAGATCTGGAACCCGGCCAATCAACTACCTTCTTTCGGGCTTACTTTACTACTCTTCAGGATATCCTCAATGGGGGTATCAGCAATCATGCTGAAGTAAGTGGTATTTCTGATGAGGGTGAGGAAGTGTTTGCTGAGGATGAGGTGTTTGTTGCTTTTCAGCCTGAATCACCTACGACGGAGATAAATGCCTCTGATTATTCAGTTCCAGAGATAAGGATCTTTCCCAACCCAACTTCAGGAAGGGTAACTTTAGAGTTTAGCGAATACCGAATTGGTGAGACATACCAACTGAAAGTTATAAATAATCAGGGCCGACTTATACAAACTGAAAAGATTGAATCCCAAAGCTCAGAATTAACTCTAAACCATTTAAGTCCCGGTTGGTATTTGTTAAGCATCTACGATAGCAAAAAAATATTGATAAATTGGGAATATCTGATTATTCACTAATGATATAAGTGTTCATAGAACAGAATCATTAGTTATTAAAACAGACTGTATTGATTGGTTTTTTCCTAAGTAATCAAATTTTTATTTTTGAAAAAGGTGTACTTTTTGTTGTAAAGCTTACAATAATAATTTTTTTTGTATCTTAGTCATTTAATCAAAACACATTACATCATGAAAAGCAAATTATTTACTCTCATTTTACTAGTTTTATCGGGGTTTTTAACCCCTTTTATCGTTGGGCAGAATTCAAATTTTACAGAAGTATATAATGGGTTTTCAACTCAAGAAAACACTAGCATTGCCCAGGATTACCTCCCATATTATTACAATCATGCAGAAGTGATTTGTGGTTTACATGCAGCAACAGGATTTGGGTTTAACATGGGACCTGAAATATTAAAGGAACCTTTCCCCGGTTGTACGCACTGTTGTACAATGGAAAATCCGCAATGGTTGGTATTTGTCGGAGGACCCTCTATTGATAATAAAATCTCCATTGAAATCAGTATTTCAGATTGCTTTTTAAATCAGGGTGTGCAGATTGCAATGTATAAATTACCATGTGACACTGAATTTGACCCAACTGAGCAAAGCATTGGTCTATTGCCTACTAATGAAATGCTAATTTCAGAATGTCAAGATGGCGTGTCCCTTCCTATGCAAGGAACTTTTCTTCTCGAACTTAATGGAATTGAAGAGGGATCTCTTTATGGTATAATGGTAGATGGTTGGGTTGGTGATCAGTGCTGGATAGAGATACTAGAGGTTAGAGAAGGTGGAGATCCCCCTCAACTTGGTGGAAATCCCAACAGCCCAATTTATGAAAATCTAGGTTGGGGTGAAGACACGCTGTGCATCATGCCTCAGGGATCAGTTTTTCGTTTGGAAGATAAAATTACGGCTGCCTGCTCATATAATTGGACATTAGAAAATCTTGAAACCTCCGAAAAGTCTTCACTTGAATCCCTTGGATCAGGGATTGCAACATTAGTTCATTTTCCCGATGCCGGAAGGTATGAAGTTTGCGTTACCGTTTCAAATGCTTGTGATACCAGTTCGACAGCTTGTAGGATGGTAACAGTAATCACAAATGATGATATTCTTGAACATCCCGAAAGTATTATCGTAGAGGAAACTGAAGATGCACTTTTTGAAGTGGTTTCAACGGTGCCGGGTGCAACTTATCAATGGCAGGCTGATTTTGGTCAGGGATTTCAAAATTTATCTCAAGGAAATCCATTTTTTGGAGTCAATAGTCCTAACCTCCTGATCAGAAATGTTTCCCAAAATTTAGATGGACTCATTCTAAGATGCCTCGTGTTAGTTGATAACTGCAGTAGTATTTCAGATGAAGCCATTTTAAATGTAAGATCAATTTATCCTCCCGATGCAAAACACTGTACTTTTGGTCCTACTCAGGTAGTTGAGGTCGTTAATCCTATAACCGGAAGAATTTGGATGGATAGGAATCTGGGAGCGCAAAGACGGGCATTTATCCCCAGAGATAAAAGGGCCTTTGGAGACCTATATCAATGGGGCAGGTTTTCTGACGGTCATCAATGTCGTAACTCACCTGATACTTTGAGGTTGTCTGAAACCAATCGACCTGAACATGGACATTTTATTGTGAGTAATGATTTTCCTCAGGATTGGAGAACTGAGCGGTCAGATGAACTCTGGGATGGTATTGATGCAGAAAATAATCCATGTCCGGATGGATTTCGAGTTCCTACTATATCAGAATGGAGGGAAGAAGTAGGCAGTGCAGGAACTATTGGTACTGCTTTAACAGGGACTTCATGGCTTTATTTACCGCTTGCCGGAATGCGACAGCCTAATGGCAATCAAAGATTTGAAGGTATCTGGGGTTTTTATTGGAGTAGTACAGTAGCCGGAGACAGATCACAAGCTTTATCTTTTACAGGAAATTTTATTTTGCCACAATCTTCTACAAGAGCATCCGGCTATGCGGTCAGGTGTATAAAAGAAGATGTTACACTTACTGATGATTCCCCTAGAGAAACCCTTTGGGAAATAGAAGAATCAAAAGCTATTCAATCAAACACTTTTACCAATGGTTTAGAAATCTTAGTTTATCCTAACCCTACTACCGGAGTGGTCAATTTAAAAATTGGAGGAATTCCGGAAGAAGGCGGTTTTCAAATCAGAGTGATTGATGTTATAGGGAAAGAAGTATTAAGATTTGTTACCACTGATAATTTAATTAGTCTTAATCTTAATTCGCTGCAATCAGGAATCTATTTTATTCAAATATCCGGAATAGAAGGGGACGTTTTTGGAATTGAAAGGCTCTTAATTAAATAAAGAGATGCTTTATTGTTTGTTGAAGTAAAGATATTTAGCTTTTTGAGTAGTTTTTTCAATTTTTTATCAAAAATTATGATTATGAAAATCATTTGGATTACAAGTTTTATTGTTTTTTTCCTTTGGTTACCACCGCTTAAAAGTATTGTTGAATTTCATTTTTCTGAAAAAGGTGAATTCCCATTGGAGACGATAGATTTAAAGGAAGCACTTTTTCAAAAAAGTAATCCAGACAATGACGAGTGTGGCAATGCTACTGAAATTGTTAGCCCGGGGCAAAATTTTCTTGCTAGTGATGTAGGTGAGGTCATCTGTATTAACGGAACCAATCTTGAAGCCGGACCAGAGTACTATGATCCCGCAAATATTTTAAACCCCTATAATTTCCCGGATTTAGAGGAATGTGCAATTAATGTCCCATTGAACCCCGGTTCTAGTGGTGTATGGTATAGATTTACAACTGGCGAATTTGCAGCGAGAATAGATATTAACTTAATTCATTCAAGCAGTAAACACTTAAGTTTTACTTTGTTTGAAGATATTGGTGGTTGCGAGGGTGAATTAATAGTGAGAATGTGTGAAATTTCTCTTGGTGAAGGTGGTAGTATTCAATTTGAAAACTATGAAATAAAACCGGAAACCAGATACTTTATTCTGATATCAGGTCCAGATAGTACTGCCGGGGATTTTGAGTTGTGTATTAATTTGAAACCACCCAAGATATGCGATGAACATGCTCCTTATTACTACAATCATGCCGAAGTAATCTGCGGATTGAATGCACTGAGCGATTTCTGTTTATTAATGGGACCTCCCATTATGAATTTTTCTTGGCCTGGATGTGAATTTTGTTGTGCCTTCCACAACCCACAATGGTTTGTTTTCGTCGCAGGGGAATCTGAGGATGAGCCATTGAGTATCGATGTTGAAATCACTGAATGTCAAAATAATCAAGGAGTTCAGATTGCACTTTATCAGCTACCCTGCGACACAGATTTCAATCCAAGTCAAACAGGATTTGGTATCCAGCCCATCTCAGATATGCTTATTTCAGACTGTAATTTAGTTCAGGCACCACAACAGGGTGTTGTGAACTTTACAGTTAATAATGTTCAGGCAGGGGCAGTTTACGGAATCGTTGTGGATGGGTGGGCAAACGATCGCTGTAGAATTGAAGTTTTAAACGTAAGTCCTGAAACACCTCCTGAAGATCTTAGCTCAATTATTCTGCAAAGTCCTGAATTTATTTCTGAGGGAGTGTTGGGCGAGGATACTATTTGTTTAGGTATTGAAGGAGTAAAGTTTTTTGTTGATGACAGCATTAAAGGAGTTTGTACTGTAAAGTGGTATTTGGAAAATCAGGAAACAGGTGAGATAACTGAAATCCAACAACCAACCAACTTGATTGACACCATAATTTTAGGTTTTCAAGAAGCAGGAGTTTTTGACATATGTGTTGTAGCAGATAATCTTTGCAGTTCAACACTCCCATCTTGCCGAACTATTAATGTAGTTTTGTTCGCTGGCAATATTTTAGAGCACCCTACTGATCTTTCGATATATGAGTCCAACAATGCACGGTTTTCAGTTTCTAGCATTGACCCTGCTGCTGAATACCAGTGGCAGGCAGATTTTGGCTCAGGTTTTGAAGACCTCCCTGAAGGCACGCTGTTTTTTGGTGTAAATACTTCCAGTCTCTTAGTTAGAGATGTGCCAATTGATTTTGATGGACTTGTCCTTCGTTGCATAGTGACTTTAGACGGTTGTTCCAGCTTTTCCGAAGAGGCCATTTTACAGGTGAATTCTTTATTTCCTGAAGGGACAGTTCATTGTCGTGGAGATGCAGGTAGAATAAATGAGGTGGTAAACCCTGTTACCGGTAGGTCTTGGTTAGATCGTAATCTGGGAGCCTCAAGACCGGCTTTCATTTCTCGAGATCGTATGGCATATGGAGACCTCTATCAATGGGGACGGTTTTCTGACGGACACCAATGTAGGAATTCATCAGATACATCAGAACTTTCGACAGAAAACAGGGTCGAACACGGACACTTTATATTGAAGACTGGTACTCATGGAGATTGGCGGACGGAAAGAAGTGATGAGCTTTGGGATGGATTGGATGCCATAAACAACCCCTGCCCTGCAGGATACAGAATTCCGACTCAGTCTGAATGGAGGGAAGAAAGCTTAAGTTGGAGTAGTAATAGTATTCATGGTGCTATGGCTTCACCCCTGAAATTACCCCTCTCAGGGATGCGTCAAACCAACGGAAACCTAAGTATGGAGGGTTCCTGGGCTTTTTATTGGAGCAGTACAATAATGGGTGATCGAGCATCAGCTATTGCTATTACAGCTAATTTTGCGTTTTCCCGGAATGCTCCGAGAGCAAGTGGTTACTCAGTGCGTTGCATTAAAGAGGACTCTCAAGAAATCAAGCGGGAGGATTTAAATGATGGATATGTGGACAAGCTTGATAAAAATGATTTTGTAAAATGGGAAGAAAAGGAGAGCTTACTTAGGGTGTATCCTAACCCTACTACCGGAATTTTATTTATTGATTTTCCTGAAGGACAGAAGGGTGAATTGTATCAAATTCAACTGTTTAATAGATGGGGACAACAAATGGTATTTCATAAAGGAAAAAAGGATTTTGTGGAAATCAATTTGGAACATCTAATTCCTGGTGTTTATATTCTTAAGGTGGTTGGAGATCAAGGGACTTTTTTCCAACCTAAGTCTATCATTATTCATTAATTATCCTGCGAGAAAAAGATAGTTTAATTTAAAGGAGAAGGATTCATTTCCTAAAATTCGCTTAAATTTTTGGTCAGAGTACATAAAAGTTATTTTTAAGCTTTAAATTCGGGCTTTGAAAACTTTATTTGATTTAAACTTTAATGTGATATGAAAAACTTTATACCTCTTTTATCGCTTTTGCTGATTTTAGGATTTACTCAGGAAAAGCAGGCTCAACATACTGCCGGTATTGGATTTGAACTGGGAGCAAGAGTGGCCGTTGGGCCTTCTGCATTATGGGAGCCCGGAATTACTGATAGTGATATGCATGACTTTACCATAAATATTGGTTATTCTTATGGTCTTGCTTTTAGTATGAATTTCGATAGATGGAATAATTTGATCCTGGAAACTATGATTTCTAATGGAACACAAAAATTCAATTTAAAAGAAAGACTCGGAGCTCAAATAGGAGTAAATACTCTGGATTGGCAAACCACCGACTTGTATTTACTTTATCGCCGTGAAAATAGGGGCGGCTATTTCGAGGTAGGACCTAAATTGAGTATTATGAACTCTGTTGAACAATCAGTAACTAATAATCCCGGCTTCCAAAGTGAATTTTTTGAAGGTAACTTAGAAGACTTCTATGCAAGTAGCTATGCCAGTGCAGTTTTTGGTTTTGGGGGTTATTTTGCGGGTAGCAGATCATTCTCTTTGGGTCTTGGCCTTAGATTTGAATACGCATTAACTAATTTTACAAGTGACACCGGCACATCAACAGGGTTTGGATATCCCCTCCCATATGACTCTTCCTATGATGTTGGAAACTTGAGAAACATCAATGTTTATGGAACAATAGAGCTAAAAATTCCCATCGGAAGAATAGCAAAAGTAAGATGTGGAGAAAGAGGATTTATTTTTGGAGGATGATAAACTCTTTTCTTTAACATACGAAGTAATATAAGAAGCCTTCAGTTAAATTTTTCTGAGGGCTTTTTTATTCAACAAAATGCTCCCCTTTTTTTTATAAATTTACATCCAAAATTACTGTCCATGGAAAAGTTACCTAAAAAGGGGTCTATTAATTGGCATACCTTAAGTGCGGAAAAATCACTGAAGCTATTGGATAGTCATTCAGAAAAGGGATTAAATTCGGAGGTGGTATCCCATAGATTAGAGCATTATGGAAAGAATCAATTGCCGGTAGAGAGCGGCACCCACGCTATATTGAGATTCTTAAGACAATTTCACAATATCCTGATTTATGTTCTTATTCTTGCAGCTGTTATTACTGCTTTTTTGGATCATTGGATAGATACTTTTGTAATTCTCGCAGTAGTATTGGTCAATGCAATTGTTGGATTTATTCAAGAGGGAAAAGCTGAAAGAGCAATAGAACAATTACAAAAGATGCTTTCTCCAACAGCAAATGTTATCAGAAATGGAAGAAGAGAGGAAATTCCTGCAGAGGACCTGGTTCCGGGTGATTTGGTACTATTGAAGTCCGGAGATCGCGTTCCGGCTGATTTGAGGATAATTGACGCTAATAATCTTCAAATTGAAGAAGCCATGTTAACGGGGGAATCCCACGCAGCTGAAAAAAATAATGATATAGTTGATGATAAAGCAGTTTTGGGTGATAGAACCAATCTTGCATTTTCCGGAACAATGGTTACCTATGGAAGGGGGCGCGGTCTGGTAGTAGAAACAGGATTGGATACCGAGTTAGGTAAAATACGCGATATGATATCCGAGGTGGAAAAACTGACCACCCCATTACTGAGAAAGATGGATGATTTTGCCAGAAAACTCTCTATTGTTATTGTCGTCATGGCAGCTTTGATTCTACTTTTTGGTTGGCTGTTGACTGAGGAGGACATGACTGAGCTTTTTTTGTCTGTAATTGCACTTGCTGTTGCTGCAATTCCAGAGGGACTTCCTGCAATTATGACCATTACTCTGGCAATTGGAGTTAGTAAAATGGCCGGCAGGAATGCAATCATTAGAAAACTCCCGGCTGTTGAGACACTGGGATCCGTATCAGTAATTTGTACTGATAAAACCGGCACACTGACTAGAAATGAAATGATGGTAACAAAAATTTACCTCAAAGATCAACTATTGAATGTAAGCGGGGAAGGTTATGCACCAAAAGGGGAAATCAGAGGACCGGAGGATGAAAATATTGAGGTAAAAGAAAACCGTCAGTTAATGGAATTACTGGAAAGTGCCTTTTATTGCAATGATGCCGAGATTAATCAGGATGAAAATAAGGAGTGGATTCTCAATGGAGAGCCTACAGAAGGTGCACTTTTTTCATTGGGAAAAAAAGCAGGATTGGAGAAGCCCAATGGGAAGCGCCTTCAATCTATTCCATTTGAAAGCGAAAATAAATACATGGCTGTCCTTCATCAATTTGAGGACAATAGACAGAAAATTTTGGTTAAAGGAGCAGCTGAACGAATTATTGAATTCAGTAATCTCAGTAAAGAGGATAAAGAAATTTGGAAGAATAGAATAAATGATTTGGCATCAAATGGCTTGCGTGTTTTGGCTTTTGGTTCAAAGACATCAGATAGTGATCAAAAGCTCACCAAAAGTTTGGTAGAAAAAGGATTGAGTTTTCATGGAGTAGTGGGTATAATTGACCCTCCCCGTTCGGAAGCTATTCAAGCTATTACTGATTGTAAAAATGCTGGAATTATCATAAAGATGATAACTGGAGATCACGCTATTACTGCCTCTGCTATAGGTAAGAAGATAGGTATTGACAACAGTGAAAATGTAATTACGGGCGAAGAACTCAACCAGCTCAAGACTGATGAAGAATGGGAGGAGAAAGCCATGGATTATTGCATTTTTGCTCGTACAAATCCAGAACATAAACTGAGATTGGTGGAGGCTCTTCAAAGGAGGGGCAAAGTAGTGGCTATGACAGGTGATGGAGTAAATGACGCCCCGGCATTAAAAAGAGCCGACGTAGGAGTAGCCATGGGTATAAAAGGAACTGAAGTTACAAAAAATGCTGCCGAAATGGTATTGGCAGACGATAATTTTCAATCTATCGCTAGCGCTGTCGAGGAAGGAAGAACAATTTACAACAACCTGAGAAAAGCTATTCTATTTATTCTTCCTACCAATGGAGCTGAAGCACTTATGGTGATGAGTTCAATTTTGGTAGGATTTACTCTACCCATTACTCCGGTACAGGTTTTATGGGTAAATATGGTTACCGCTGTAACACTAGCTCTTGCATTGGCTTTTGAACCCCCTGAGAGAACAGTAATGAAAGTACCTCCAAGATCTCAAAAGGAATCTATAGTGGGGAATTATTTCCTTTGGAGAATCATTTTCGTTTCTTTCTTGGTGGCAGGTTTCTCTATTTTATTGTTTTTTTATTTTAAAATCTCTTATTCAGTTGAATTTGCGCGAACTATTGCATTGAATACTCTTGTTGCAGGTCAAGTATTCTACTTGTTTAACAGCAGATACTTATATGAATCCTGTTTGTCCTTTGAAGGAATTTTTGGAAATTTAAAAGTACTGTATGCAGCTGGTATTTTACTTTTACTTCAATTGTGTTTAACCTATTTACCATTTTTGCAAAATTGGTTTCAAACTGAATCCTTGAGTCCATACCATTGGCTTTATTTATCCATTGCAGGACTTACTGTGTTCTTGCTGGTCGAGTTTGAAAAGTTTATTTATCGAAAGTTTTTTTACAAAGCCCAGGTGCTTGAGGATTAAATATTAAACTGTATAACCAGAAAAATACCGATAGACAAATTCAACTACTGACAATGAATTTCAATAGACAGGACTATGTTATTCTTAAAAATAATTCTAAAAAATGGGAAAACTACTCATCAACCTAGGTATTATTTTAATTGCATTTGGATTGGCATTACGATCTTAGGCTGCCATCATGGGTTGGACGACTCCCCGGTGACATCCACTTCAAAGAGAAAAATTTTAGCTTTTATTTTCCGCTTATAACCAGTATTATTATCAATATTTTATTAATTTTTATAAGTCTGGGTTAGTGAGTGATAAAATATTGAGAAAATAATTAAAAAACATTTCACTTTTAACATCAGCCCACACCATTTTGTGGATCATCTATAAAAGGAATAAACTTTTCCAGAACAAACAGTCAATTTAGTAGTTTAAAATTGTCAGTTAATAATCAATCTTTGCAGTGAATGTTTCAATAAGTTTACTTCAAGAGCAGCTAGATATTTCTACATTTAACCGATACTAAAATCATCCCATTCTATTTATTCCTCAACCACTTCACCACCTCTTTGAAATCAGCTTTTTTCCCATACATTAAAATCCCGACTCTGTATATTTTACCAGATAGCCAAACGATAAGGAGTGTGAAAAGTACAAGTAATGCACCGGATACCAATAATTGCCACATAGGTGGGTCAAACGCCAACCGGCAAGGCATGACTATGGGTGAAAATAGGGGAAACATAGAGCTCCATACAGCTAGCGTACTATTGGGAGACTGCACTGCCACTATGCCTATGTAAATGGCAAGGATGATGGGAATGGTCACCACAAAAGACAGACTGTTGTTTTCTCCGAGATCATCACCCATCATTGCACCAAGTGCACCAAACAAAGAGGAATACAGAAGAAAACCTCCCAAATAAAAGAAGATAAACGAAATGGAAATGATCCACCAGTTGAATCCTGCTAATTCGTTAAGTACCGCTGTTAGTGTTCCAGGGTCTAATTCAGGGGTTTCTCCGACACCCATGCCCGGAGCAGAAGCTCCTGCTGCCATCGTATCGCCAAAAAGAGCAGATACTGCGAAGAATACTATAGGAATAAATATCAGCCAGATCAATATTTGCGTAACACCCACCGCACCTACACCAAGTAGCTTACCCATCATTAGGTGGAAAGGCTTTACGGTCGAGATCATTATTTCAACAATTCGATTGACTTTTTCTTCCATTACCGATCGCATAATCATCATCCCGTTGATAAAGACCATAAAATAAATTAGCATAGCAATAACCAAACCAATTCCGCCAGCTACGTAAGGTGCTATATTACTGCCACCGTCGGTGGCAAAATCATCATCATCCTGAAGGGCAGCTGCAACATCTGTAGATGAGGAAATGCTAACTCGGGTATTTAATCGTGAAAGTAGGTCTCTATCCACCCCCATTTGATTGATTTTCCAATCCCGCACTCTGCGATTGACGTAATTAGTTATAGCAACATCAGCGTCAATATCCAGCCTTTGCTCGGAAATATATCTCAAAGTCAAGGATGGAATAAGGACAGAATCTACTCTTGGTAGTATCAGTACTCCATCCAGATTATTATCTTGCTTGTATTGAACCAATTCTGATCTCGACCCATCGACGAAAACTGCTTCAATGTTTCCTCCCGCTTCAAACTGCTGTTCCAATATGCCAGAAGGATCTGATATCACAATGGACCTTTTTTCATCTCCGCTATAAGAAAAAATGAGACCAATAACGAGAAAAAACAGTCCAAAGAGAATGGGTGCGCCCAAAGTAATTAGGATAAATTGAATTTTCTTTACTCTGCTAAGGTACTCTCGCTCTGCAATAATTTTAATCTTTTTCATAAAATTCCTGGATTTTAAGGTTGCGGTTTTTAAAGACACCCTTCGGGCTACCGTTAATGTTTAATTTTTTATTCCTCTCTGATTACAGGCTCTCCTGTTACTTTGATAAAAATATCATTCAGTGAAGGTAGACTTTTTTCAAAATGAGTCAGTTCAGCACCACTATTAATTACTTCCTTTAAGAGATAGTTGGTATTGTGAGATTCGTCCAATCTTACTCTCCATCTGCCTTTGTTGTCTTTTTCTAACCAATCTATCCCTTTAGCATTTTGAGCTTGAAAGCCATTATCGGTGCCTATGAGATATTCGTTGGTCCAATAACTTTCTTTAATTTTTTCCAGATTCCCGCTCAAAACAATTTTTCCGTGATTGATTAATACGATCTGTTCACAAAGTTCCTCAACTTGTTCCATGCGGTGGGTTGAGAGAATGATGCCCTTACCTTCCTTACTGAGGCGTTTGATCTCATCGCGGATCAAATTGGAATTGACGGGATCGAGACCGGAAAATGGTTCATCCAGAATGAGCAGGTCAGGGTCGTGCATCACAGCTGCCACAAACTGAATTTTTTGCTGCATCCCCTTTGATAATTCTTCGATCTTCTTTTTCCACCAACTTCCAATGTCAAATCTCTCGACCCATTCCTTTATTTTTACCTTTGACTCTGCTTTTGAAAAACCTCTTAGTCTCATTAGATAGATCAAGTGATCGCCTACGGTCATTTTTTTATACAGGCCTCTTTCTTCAGGAAGATAGCCAATTCCTGATGTAAGGCTGCCATCAACCCTTTTGCCCTTTAACCAGATTTTGCCGCTATCGGGAAGGGTGATACCTGTAATCATCCTTATGGTAGAAGTTTTTCCTGCACCATTTGGACCAAGTAAGCCAAACAAAACCCCATTGGATACTTCAAAAGAAATATTATCAACCGCCAGGTGACCTTCGTATTGCTTTTTAACTTCTTCAACCTTTAAAGCGTAGTCCGTCATAATTTTAATTTTTTGCAAATTTATATTTTAAATTGTGATAATGTAGATAATTACGATAAAAGGGCTTATTTTTAATATTAAATTTAGTCATCAGTCCGATGAATTTAAAAACAGAATGGATATCAATAGTCTATAATCCCGTTGCAGGAGGTGGAGGTAGTTTACATAAAATAAAAGAGCTGGTCAGACTTTTAGAGAAAAATGGAATACAAGTAAAGCTTTTTTCAACCCAAAAAGGAGATCAACCTCTATTGGAGCAGGACTTACGAAATATTTCAAAATCAGGAAAAATCATTGTAGCTGGGGGAGACGGTAGTTTGAATAAACTGGTTAATCAAGTTTATCGTCATTTTGGGAATAAATTGTTCGAATGGGAATTTGCTGTTTTTCCAATAGGCTCAGGAAATGATTGGGCAAGTGCTTACGGGTTTTCACCCAAGCTTGAAACCTGGGTCACAACATTTATAAGAGGACGTAAAGTATTGGCACCACTTGTGGAATTGAAAGTAAAAAATTCCGAAAAAAATTATAAAATTTTGGCAATCAATTCAGTCGGTGCAGGAGTGACAGGGGAAATAATGAAGCGCTTGCACAAAGGTAGATCAAAGAGTCCTTCCAAAGCTGCTTATCTTGCGTCTACACTTATTTCATTTTATCACTATAAATATCCGAAATTCACGATAAGTATAGATGAACACACAAGAAAATTAAAAATGTTGACCGCCAATTTAGGTCTAAATAGAACCACGGGCGGTGGGATGGGTCTTTTTCCGCAGAATAAAATAGATTCCGGTTTAGGCCTTACTATAGTTGACAAGCCCAAACTAACTGCAATTCCCTCACTTTTGTGGCAATTGTACTTTGGCAATATTTCCAAAGCGAAGAAAACTGTTGAATGCCTAAAGCCGAATAGGATAGAAATTCATTCAGAAGTAGGGCAGTATATGGAAATAGACGGGGAAATGCATTTTTTCATTTCCTATTCAGCGCAATTACATGCTAATCGACTTCGGATATTTGGAATTAGAAAAAGGTAAGTGGGATTCTGATTTTTTTTTTCAAATTCCTTTTTTTATTCACAAGAATAACGTATATTCAATGCTGATAAAGTAGTTCTCAGTACCTTTGTATATTGATTTTATTAACTAAAAAATCAGATAATGAATAAGTTAAATTGTATCGTGCTGTTATCAGCAATGTTTTTTGTAATTGGATTACCAATGACTGAGGCGCAAATCAGCGAAGGTTCCAATGTGATGAGTCAAGGAAGTCAGCCATCTTTTTCTTTTACTGTAAATAATGCCGATGAGCGTTTGGCTAGTAATGAATTCCAATCCTATGTCCGATCAGAATTTCGAACACGAGTCAGGAGGGACAGGAGAGCCAATGAATGGGTTGCCAGAGATGTAAATGTAGTAGGAATAGATGCGACCAAAGCTATTACAATATATGCAAAATTCAATGAAGCCGGTGGTGATGTAGCTGTCAATTTATGGTTCGAAATGGATGGGAAGTTTCTTTCCACAGCTGAATATCCAAGTAAGCGACAAGGTATATTTGAGTTTATTGAAAAGTATAAAGCTCAATTGAGAACTGCAACAATAGAGTCTATTATCTCCGACCAAGAAAATGATTTGCGGTCGCTGGAAAGACAACTAAACAGGTTGCAGAGAAATAAATCCGGCTATGAAAAAGACATCCGTGACGCTGAAAAAACCATTGAGGATTCTAAAAAGAAAATAGAAGAGAATAAAAAGGAACAGAGTGAAACCGAAAGTGCCATTGAACGTCAAAGACAACTTATCGAAGAAACGAGAAGGAAATTGAGAGATATTTGATACCAAATAATGGTTGTTTAAGAATTGAGCCTTCGGTTATCGCTCTTTGCGGAGGTGAGAGTTGTGGAAAGTGTAAGAAACCTAGAATTATTTATCTTTCAACTTTTCAACCTTGAGCAATATACAATCTTTATCGCCATTCCACTTTATTTTGTTTTGTGTCAATACGAGACAGGCACCTATATAGAACCATTCCCAAAAATCCCTTATCTTCGATAAAAATCTATCCAAATGAAACCATTTTACCACTTAGCTTTTTCTTGCGTCCTTTTTTCGTTTTGCTTTTTGCTATCCTGTACCACCACTGAAATGGCAGATAAAATTATATTCAATGCGCAGGTATTTTGTGTGGAGGAAGGTGAAATATTTGCTGAAGCTATTGCCATAAAGGACGGAAAAATACTGCAGGTGGGTTCAGAAGAGCACATTATGGTGAAACGGAACAACAACACAGAGATGATTGATGCCGACGGAAATTTTGTTATGCCGGGATTGATAGAAGGTCATGGACACCTTTTAATGATGGGGGAATCCCTTGCGCAACTCAACCTTAACGATGCTGAAAGCTGGGAGGAAATTGTAAATTTGGTAGCAGCAGCCACTGCAGAAGCAGATCCCGGACAATGGATTGTAGGAAATAGCTGGCATCAGGACAAATGGTTGGATACTCCTGCTGATGGCATAGATGGATACCCTACGCACCACAGTCTCAGTTCAGTGAGTCCAGACCATCCGGTCCTCCTTTATCACGCGAGCTACCACGCCTTATTTGCCAATGCTAAAGCCATGGAATTAGCTGATATAAATAAAAATACTCCTAATCCGGATGGTGGGCTGATACGCAGAGATGCTGAAGGAGAAGCAATTGGGGTTTTTGAGGAAACTGCTATGGGCTTGATCAGATCTGCATATACGAAGGAAAGAGAAAGCTGGCCGGTTGCGGATTGGATGGCACAGAAAAAAGCCTGGATTCAAAGAGCGGAACAAGAGGCTTTTAGTTATGGAATTACCAGCTTCCACGACTTGGGGCTACCCTGGGAGGATTTGAAATTATTGCGTTCAATGGCTGCATCGGGAGAATTGGATATCAGTGTTTTTGCCATGGTCAGAGAACCTATCCGTGAACTGGAAAGATCAATTGCCTACCTGCCCATTATCAATGAGGGGGAAACAGGATTTACAGTCAGAACGGTAAAAGCCTTTGTAGACGGAGCTTTGGGATCCTATGGAGCTCTCCTTCTCGAGCCATATAGCGACCAACCCGAAACTTATGGGCAGTTGGTGACATCTATTGAAGTTTTGGAAGAAATGGCCAATCTATGCATAGAAAATGGTCTTCAATTTTCCGTGCATGCTATTGGCGACAGTGCCAACAGAATTGCTCTGGACATATACGAAGCGGCTTTTGATCATGCAGAAAAATTAAAAAATGCCCGTTGGCGCATAGAGCACGCTCAACATCTGCATCCGGATGATATTCCACGATTTGGTGAATTGGGTATTCTGGCCTCCATGCAGGGAATTCACTGCGTATCAGATGCACCTTTTGTGCCCACCCGTCTGGGAGAAAAACGTTCCCGTGATGGAGCCTATGTATGGCGCTCACTGATTGAAAGTGGAGCCAGAATTAATAATGGGACCGATGTGCCTGTCGAGTCCATAGACCCATTTGAGAGCCTTTACGCTTCTGTTGCCAGAAAAAAACCGCAGGCAGAAAAGTCCTTTTATCCGGAACAAAAAATGACGCGTTTGGAAGCTTTGCAAAGTTATACCATCAATAATGCCTTTGCAGCCTTTGAGGAAAAGACCAAGGGAAGTATTAAATCAGGAAAAAGAGCGGATATCATTATCCTCGATAGAAATTTATTGATTTGTCCTGACGAGGATTTACCGAATACGCAGGTTTTGAAAACATTAGTGGGAGGAAAAGTGGTTTTTTCGGGTAGCTGAGTTGTGTAGGATTTTAATCAAATAAAATAGCTGCCCTAAATCAATCTCGCAAGCACCTGTCATTGATAATATAACAATACAATGTCATTGTAAATCACCATAAAAAATTATCTTTACCCGCTTTTTTTATGTGAAGAGAACTAATCTTTTTTTTGCAACTAAAAATTAATCATATGAACTCAAACAATCAAATCTCCTGGAATAATGGTAAAGAATGGTTGCGTCAATTGGTCTTACTTCACAGTGCGATGACCATCATGACCGTGATTATGTCTTTCATAATATTTTTCATTTCTGACTTTGTCGCAGGTGGTTATGAGAGTAGTCCTATTCCGGCTAGCGGAACTATTGGAACTGTAATTGCATTTCTTGGGATTATCGGTTCTAATTTTATATATCGCAGCAAACTTCCCGGAATGCAAAAAACAAGTGGGCTTGACAACAAACTTCTTTATTTCAGAAGGACAAGTATAACAACTTACGCCATACTTGAATTTGCCTGCTTGATAAATTTTATTATAGCCTTTATATCGGGGAATATCTATAATATTTACATTGGATTAATTCTGGTAGTATTTCTGTACTTAAAAAAACCGGTTAAGGACAAAATCTTCAAAGATATGATGCTGAGCAAAGAAGAAATCAGGGAGTTTGAGGAAGGGTAATTATTTTTATCTAATAATCAGTGATGTTGGAATTCAATAAGACCCAAGAACTTTTTTCTAAAAAGCAAATCACCCTACTTGTTTTTTTCCTGCTGATATTAATAGCGGATCAAAGCCTGAAGGTGTGGGTCAAACTTAATTTTCATCTTGGGGAGCATCACTCCATTTTGGGTTTAAATTGGGCTTACCTCAAATTTGTGGAAAATGAGGGGGCTGCTTTTGGTTTTTTATTAGGAGGAGAAACGGGCAAGGTAGTGCTTACCTTTATCAGGTTGATTGCGACCGTTTTTATTGCTTGGGTACTCTACGGGTTTATCAAAGATAAAAAAGATTACCGCATTCAGTTTTTTCTGACTTTAGTCCTTGCAGGAGCAGTGGGAAATCTGGTAGACAGTATGTTTTACGGAATTCTGTTTTCAGCAAGTCCATTTCATGGTGGAATAGCAGAATGGTTACCGGAAGATGGTGGATATGCTCCCTTATTTATGGGTAGAGTTGTGGATATGTTTTACTTCCCATTGATTGAAATTCAATTTCCGGACTGGATTCCTTTTTTTGGTGAGAAAAGCTTAAAAATCATTCAGCCTGTATTCAATCTGGCTGACATGGCAATTACCCTCGGAATAGTAGGATTGATTGTTTTATTTCGAAAGTGGTGACTTTTTTTAATTTAAAAGCAATGGTTTTCTATTGATTTTAAAAAATAAGTAATAACTTTATGCCAAATCTATCTATCGATGAAAAGCAAATTACTTGTTATTATTACAATCTTTTTAGGAATAATCCTGGTTAGTTTTTTTAATAGTCCCCCTGATGGTCATACCGGTGCTCCCGGAGATTCTCTTTGTACAGCTTGTCATGGAGGAAGTAACCCACTTGGCTTTGATGGCAATATTGAAATAGACGGCTTAGGTCCAATAATTACTCCAGGGTCAAATCACACAGTTACGGTTAGGGTGATGAACCCAAATGGCCTTGCACAAAGAGCCGGTTTTCAAATTGTGGCACTTGATGAAAATAATGATAATATTGGAGTCATGAGTAATCCTTCCCCCAACTCCACCATATCTAGTCAGGGGGGCAGGACCTACTTTAAACACAATCCGGGCTTAAATTTCCCGGGCAACAATGAGGTCGAATGGACTGTAGAATGGACTGCGCCCATGATGACCAATTCAGAAGTCGTTACTTTTTACGGTGCGGGAAATATCGCAGATGGAAATGGTCAAAGCAGTAATGATTTTATTGTAACTACAGTTTTGGAGGTTGATATTGAACCAGGAGCTGACCCATTGGAAATTACCATTATCTCTTCCACTGATGCTAGTTGTTTCGGAGCCTTTGATGGTACCGCTGTAGCAGAGGCTTCAGGTGGAGAAGGCAATTACTCCTTTTTATGGTCTAATGGAGAAAGTGGTCCCAGTGCAACTCAGTTAAATGCGGGAACACATGAGGTCACCGTCACTGATGACGCAGGAAGCAGTGCCTTTACATCGGTTGAAATTAGCCAGCCTGATGAACTTGTAATTCAATTGATGAATCAAATAAATGTGAGCTGTTTTCAGGGTACTGATGGTGCTTTAACTATTAGTGGACAAGGCGGTACAGGTCAGCTTTCCTTCAATTGGTCCAATGGCGAGAGTGGTGAAAGTATTTTCAATCTGAGCTCAGGAAATTATTCAGTAACCGTTACGGATGAAAATAGCTGTATAGCAACTGCCTCCTATTTCATTAGTGAGCCGGATCAAATCTTTATCGATGAATTTACTCAGGATGCTTCTTGCTATGAAGCTGAGGATGGTCAAATTAGTTTAATTGTAGAGGGTGGGTCTCCACCCTATCTGATTGAATGGTCCAATGGTGATTTTGGAGTTAGTATTACAGACCTGGCAGCAGGAGATTATTTTTACACCCTTACTGATGCCAATGATTGTGAAGAAGTTGGAGCTATAACTATTGAAGAGCCTGATGAGATAATATTGAACACTAGTTTTATAAATCCATCCTGCCCCAATTGTGAAGATGGTTCAGCTACTGTTTCAGCTCAGGGAGGAGTTGGTAATTTCTCCTATTCCTGGGACACCGATCCTCCACAAAACTCAGCAACTGCAACTAATTTGGGTGCAGGCACTTATACGGTCAGTGTAACTGATGGTAACCATTGCCAAAAGACTGCAACTCTTACTTTAATTGATCCCGAAGATTGCATTTCAGCAGGAGAATTTTACTACAATCAAAGTCAGGTAAATTGCACCATAGAAAGCCTCGAAAACCTTTGTTTTGATCTCCCTGAATCCACTCAACAAGACAGTATAATGCTGTGCGACACCAGCCTTCTCATAAGCAATCCACTTTGGTACAATTTTGTAGCCGGGGACAGCCTGTTTCACATCATTGCTCAAATCGAAAATTGCGCACAAGAAAATGGCCTGAGAGTAGCTGTATTTGAACTGGATTGTTCTCAGAGTTTTGAATCCGGTTCAGCGGGAGTTCTACCCGATGGTTCACTATTACTTACAGACTGTGATTGGCTTCTAAATCCTCAGTCAGGAGAGATAGAAATAGCAGTAGATGTAATCCCCGGAAGAGTATACGGTCTGATGGTGGATGGTTGGGAAGGTGATCGCTGTAGATTTGAAGTGACGGAAGTTATTAGTGCGGGTGATGCTCCTGAGTTGGACGATGATTTAGGAAAAATTTCATATGAGCCTGAAGTTTTAGGACCTCCAACATGTGTTATTGATGAGACTGTAATTTTTTACATTGAGAACAAGATTCCGGGTGCATGTACATATATTTGGACCAAGGAAGATTTAAATACCGGTGAATTTGAAATTATTCAAAACGGTGATCTTATTGAAGTCTCTATACACTTTACTGATTATGGACATTATAATTTTTGTGTTGTTGCTTCGAACATTTGTGATACTACTAATTCTACATGTATAGAAATTCAAATTGTTTCCCCGGATCCATTTATTACTTTGGATACTATTTGTAAAAGGACTGAATACAGTTGGATTGGTCCCTTTGGAGAAGTTCTCCAAATAATTTCCGGAGATACAATAGGGGATTTTCAATTTGATACTATTGCTGTAAACCAAAAGGGGTGCGAGGTAGAGTCTTTTTTAAATCTGCATATTATTGATGACAACATCAATGACAAAACCCCAATCTCCGCAGTAATCTGTCGGGGAGAGGGTTTCGAAATGCCAAATGGTGATATTTATACCGAGACCGGATTTTACGGTGAAGACAACAGTATATTCATCACACAGGCATCAGAACCCGGAGCGATTTACCAATGTGATAGCTTTTTTACTCTGGATTTAATTGTTCTTGATGTTGATGTATTTTGGAATGATCCCGAATGTTTTGACGGAGAAATTACTATATCTCCGAATTCTGATATTACTCCAAATCCATGGTTTCAGCCTGGTTTTGGTGGGGAAGAAATAAGTTGGCAATGGATACGTGTTAGTGATGGCGATACAATAAGCTCCAAATTGCCGAGTCAAAATATTGACAGCCTCGATGGTGTTTTAATTTTAAATCTAGACTCACATTTCACACAGGATATCGAGATCTTTGAATGGAAAATACAAATGACTTATGAGGGAGAACCTGAGGAATCTTGCAAGTTCATTGCAGGAGCATTTAGAATAGATTTATATGATTTCTTACCTGCTGAACCAATAGTGTCTTTCCCACCGCTTGTAGGTACAGATAATTTGGTAACCATGACTATTGAGCCCCCATTTGGTCATTCCCTTCCTGAAGGTGTTGAATACATCTGGGAAATCGGTTTAGATTCGAGTGAATACATCTTAGTAAATGATACTACCGGGACCATTTATCAATTAATCTTCCTTGTGGAAGCAACTGTTGAAATTTGTGTGACAGCTGTTAACGAATGTGGAGCAGGCGAAACTAATTGTTTCAATATAGTGATTGATATGGATGTATCGACTGAGGATTTGTTGAATGAGCAAAAAGAGGTAAACGTTTTCCCCAATCCGGTTGAAGAGTTTTTGATCATCCAATCCAAAGACCTGAAAGGAGAGGTGGATATCACCATATTTGATTCAGCAGGTAAAATGGTAAAATTTAACTCGATTCAACTTGATCGGCAAAGCTATCTTGACGTGAGTGGTCTAAGCTCCGGAATCTATTTCATCCAAATTCAACAGGATGGAGAGGTTTTCAGGGAGCAGTTTGTTAAAAAGTGATGTTTTGGGATTTTTAAGAAATACACCTATATTAAGTTTTTTTTGGCTTTAATAAAAACTATTGGAAATTTTTTTTTGCCCACACTGCAAACCTTGGTTTGACGGACTCACCAACCTGTCTCGTTTATTGGAAAGGACGAGACGGATTGTTTAGCCTACTTGTTTCCATACCCAACCAGTTGGTTATCAGGCTAAAAGGTTGTGAACCTAAACAAGGATTCATTTCCCAAAACTTATTATTTTGACCTATCCCACAATTAAATAACTTTTCAAGCGACCATTAGATACTATGCGTTTCAAATTACTTCCACAATTTTTTATATCATAAGTTTGATATTTTAGATGCAAATTGTCTCCAATAAGAATATTTTTTAAAGACCTTTTTTCGTAATGAGTTTTTTTTACTGATGATAAAAGTTTTATCAAGATTTGTAGTTGCGACAACTTTATAGGAATTTTGATAATCAAATAAGAAGGTCAGAGATTCTAGAGGGCAGGATAATAAGGTTAATAATCAATCCTTCCTCAAGTAACTTGGGGAGACCATGTAGTCAATAGTCAAAAGTTAACGGTTAATATCAATTATCAATCCCCAAAAGACTGATTGGGAATGGAAGCCATTTCTACCAATTCCTGATATTCTGCAGGTGATAAGCCATCCATGCAGAAATAAACCGGATTAACTGGATTACCTCTATACCTTACTTCATAATGTAAGTGGGGCGCAGTAGATGTACCCGTATTGCCGACGGTAGCGATTTTTTGACCTTTGGTCACCTCATCCCCAACCTCGACGCTGTAATCACGGAGGTGAGCATAGAGAGTTTCATATCCATATCCGTGGTTTACCACCAAAAAAGTTCCATAGCCCGTACGATCTCTTTGAATGCGAGTCACCACACCGTTTCCGGTAGCATATATAGGTGTTCCAAGTGGAGCAGTAAAGTCAATTCCGGTATGCATCCTCCACACTTTGTGCACGGGATGTAAACGCATCCCAAAACCCGAGAGTAAATTCATGCTTCTGTGCAGATTATCCATTCTTATCGGTTTGATCGATGGAATGGAAGCCAACATATTTTCTCGGTCCTCTGAAAGTTCTTCAATGGTTTCTAAAGATCTTGAATGCATAACCAATTGTCGTTCCAATCTGTCTAGTCTATTTTGAACTTCGTTGACTAATTGACCACTGAAATTGAACTCAATATTATCTCCCAATCGGTTGTGTCCTCCAATACCTCCTTCCCACATGTCTCCATCTAAAGGATCCATGCCGAAAAGCATACGATAAACACCATCATCTCTTTCACGTAAATTATTCAGAACTTTAGAATAAGTTTCCAGATTATCTTTGAAACTTAGGTATTTTACAGACATTAGTTCTAACTCTCTTTCAAGAGCCTGTTCTCTAGGGGTAGGGAAATAAGTACTACCCAATCCATAGATGATTGCAGCAGTTATAACGACGGAGGATAAAACTCCTAAAACCCTGTATATTTTAGCTGAAGTTGAGACCTTATACTCTTCAAACCTCAGTGTACTTGTATTGTAAACGTACTTTTTTTGCTTCATATTAAATCCTGTTGGCAAAATGACTATTTTTGCATCCGGATATTCTCATTGGGAAATAGACAGCGCAAATGTATCTACAATTTCTCTTTTTTCCAAAGACCTTAACGCTTTATTAGTAAAAAAATATATAAAAAAACAATATAGGTAAAGCATTGATTAAGTTGTGTTTGTGTTGGCAGTTGTACGTATTAAATATTAACATAATGTTTATAAAGTTATTAATCAAGAATTAATGTAAAAAGCCATTATTTAAAGTAAATAAAAAAATGAGTTTAAAATCGTCAGAAATACGCCAAAAGTTTTTAAATTTTTTTTCTGAAAAAAATCATCGTATTGTTTCATCGGCTCCGGTTGTTAATAAAGATGACCCGACTTTGATGTTTACAAATGCGGGTATGAATCAATTTAAAGATAATTTTCTCGGGACAAAAAATATTGACCATCAAAGGGTTGCCAATACTCAAAAGTGCCTGAGGGTTTCCGGAAAACACAATGATCTTGAAGAGGTGGGTGTGGACAGCTATCACCATACATTATTTGAGATGTTGGGCAATTGGTCTTTTGGTGATTATTTCAAAAAAGAGGCCATTGAATGGGCATGGGAACTGCTGACAGAAGTATATCAAATTGATCCTAGTAGATTGTATGTGACTGTTTTTCAAGGTGATGCCACAGACGGGGTGAGCAGAGATAATAAAGCTGCTGATATCTGGGGCAAAATCCTGGATAAAGAGCGCATTCTTGATTTTGATAAAAAAGACAACTTCTGGGAGATGGGCGAAACTGGTCCTTGCGGTCCCTGCAGTGAAGTTCACATCGATTTGCGTGACGAAAAGGAAAGGGAAAAAGTAGATGGGGCCTCATTAGTTAATATGGATCATCCTGAAGTAATTGAAATTTGGAATTTAGTATTCATACAATACGACCGTAAGGCTGATGGCAATCTTGTCCCTCTTCCAGCAAGGCATGTAGACACGGGTATGGGGTTTGAGCGTCTCTGTATGGTATTACAAAATAAAAAATCATCCTATGATACCGATGTTTTTTCTCCTATTATCCAAAAAATAGAGGAGTTGAGCGGTAAGAAATACACTGGGGTTTATGGACCAGAAGCAGGGCCTGATGTGGCTTTCCGAGTGATTGCAGATCATGTCAGAGCGGTTAGTTTTACCATAGCTGACGGAGCGCTACCTTCGAATACGGGAGCGGGTTATGTAATCCGTAGGATACTTAGAAGAGCCGTGCGTTATTATTATTCCTTTTTAGAGATAGAAGAACCAATGATCTGGAAATTGGTAGCAGTTTTAGCTGATCAATTCAAGGAGGTTTTTCCGGAATTGCATGCACAACTCGATCTGGTCTCCTCAGTAATAAAAGAGGAGGAAAAAAGCTTTTTAAAGACCCTTTCGGATGGACTTAAGCGTTTTAAAACCCTGGAACCGGTAAAAGGTAGGATCAGCGGTAAAGATGCTTTTGAATTGTATGATACCTATGGCTTTCCATTCGATTTGACAGCACTTTTAGCCACCGAATCGGGACTTTCCATAGATGAAACTGAATTTGAAAAAGCACTTAATCAACAGCGGGAAAGGTCGAGAGCTGACGCGAAGCGAACAGTTGGCGATTGGGAAGTTGTAGGTAAATCTTCAAGCTCAGAGTTTGTAGGATACAGGCAACTCACCCTTGAGGAGGTTAGCATTTTGAGGTACCGGATTACAGAGCAGAAAAATGAGCAGTTTATACATATTGTTTTGGACAGGACACCTTTTTATCCTGAGGGAGGTGGTCAGCTTGGCGACACAGGTGAACTGGTAGGGGGTACTGCTAATATCAAAGTTTTAGATACTTTTCGTGAAAATGAATTGATAGTTCATAGAGTAGATCGCTTGCCTGCTGATCCTGAAATGCTTTTTTCCGCAAGAGTAGATGCTGAAAGAAGAGCTGATATACAGAGAAATCACTCTGCTACTCACTTGCTACATGCTGCTCTTAGAAAAGCCCTAGGAACACATGTCCAGCAGAAAGGCTCACTTGTTGCACCTGATCAATTGCGCTTTGATTTTTCTCATTTTCAAAAGGTGAGTGAAGGGGACTTAAAGAAAATTGAAAAGTTAGTCAACAGTAGGATTCGCATGAATATTCCTTTACTGGAGGAAGCAGGAGTTTCCATTGAAGTAGCTAAAGAAAGGGGCGCAATGATGCTCTTCGGTGAAAAGTACGGCGATGAAGTCCGTGTAATCACCTTTGACCCTTCTTTCTCCTCAGAGTTGTGTGGAGGATGTCACGTAAAGGCTACAGGTGAAATCGGAACTTTTAAAATTGTCCAGGAAACTTCTATTGCTTCTGGTATCAGGCGAATCGTAGCCTTGACAGGTAAAGGAGCAGAGGATTATATCAATGAGCAAATTGATATGCTCGATCAGGTTAAAGGTGAACTCAAAAATCCACCTAATGTCGTAGAAGCTATTGATGCACTAAGGCAGGAGATTAAACAATTAAAATCGGAACTAGATAAAGCCAATCAGGAGCAAGCCGGTAACATTCAAGCTGAATTAAAAGCGAAAGTCAGGCAGATCAACGAAATTAACCTAATTGCTGAAAAACTAACCATTTCAGATTCCAAAGCCCTGAAAACCATGGTCTTTAATCTTGAGGCAGAGTTAAGTCCTGCTGTGATTGCCATTGCTGCTGATGTGGAAGGCAAACCACAATTGATGATTGCCATTAGTAAATCCATTGCCAAGGATGATCTTCATGCCGGAAAATTGATTAAAGAGGCTGCGACACATATTCGCGGGGGTGGCGGTGGACAGCCCTTTTTCGCAAGTGCAGGTGGTAGCCATATCGGTGGATTGGAAAGGGCTATAGAATTTATTCAGAAAAAAATTGAGGAGTTGGTGTCTTAATAGGGCAGCAAGCAGTTATTCAAAATTAAAAAAGCAATGTCAACATCAAAAGTAATTTATTTAGGGGAGCTAAGGACATCCGCCAGACACTTGAAATCAGGAAAAGAAATAATAACTGATGCACCTACCGACAATCAGGGAAAAGGTGAAGCTTTTTCGCCTACCGACCTTTTAGCTACTTCTCTGGCAACTTGTATGCTAACGATTATGGGAATAAAAGCCCGGGAAGCTAAAATTTCAATAGAAGGTTGCTCAGCTGAAGTCACTAAAATTATGGCTACTAATCCGCGAAGAGTTTCTGAGATCAGAATTGTGATGCTTATGGATAATGGAAAAACTTTTACATCAAAAGAAAAGGAGCTATTGAAAAAAGCTGCTGAAACCTGTCCTGTAGCATTCTCCATTCACCCGGAAATAAAAGTGGACCTTTTGTTCAAGTGGTAATTTTTCTAGAATTGATAAATCTCATTATGGATATTGAGAAGTATCATTTTTTCTTTTCGTTTTACTTTATTACTTTGCGGTAAATCAAAAAAGAGAGAAAAATCATGGAAAAGACATTTGAAGGGAAAGTCGCATTGGTAACAGGTGGGTCATTTGGTATTGGTCGTGCGACAGCAATCGCCTTCGCCAAAAAAGGTGCAAGAGTAGTTGTTTCTGATATAATTGAAGACAATGAAACACTTGAAACCATCAAAAAAGAAGGTGGTGAAGGAATTTTTGTAAAGTGCGATGTTGGGTCTATCACTGATGTAGAGGCTTTAATGAAAAAAATAAAAGATCATTACGGACGGCTTGATTACGCTTTTAATAATGCTGGAATCGAAGGTGTTCCCGCTGAAATTCAGGATGGACTTGAGGAAGATTGGGACAGAACGATCAATGTCAACCTAAAAGGTGTCTGGTCCTGTATGAAGTATCAGATACCCATCATGTTGGAACAAGGAGGAGGATCCATAGTTAATTGTGCATCGATTGCCGGACTTGTAGGTTTTCCGAATTTAGCTCCATATGTAGCTTCCAAACATGCTGTAGTTGGTATTACTAAGACTGCTGCATTGGAAACCGCACAAAAAGGAATCAGAGTGAATGCCGTTTGTCCGGGAGTAATCAAAACTCCGATGATTGATCGGTTTACCGGCAAACAAAAAGAGGCTGAACAAGCCTTTATTGCGAAAAAGCCAATGGGACGAATGGGCGAGCCAGAAGAAGTAGCCACCGCAGTATTGTGGTTGTGCTCAGATGAGGCTTCTTTTGTGACAGGACAAGCACTGGCAGTTGACGGAGGCTGGATAGTGCAATAAGCAAAATTGATTAAAGTTAAACAATACAGCCTGTGTACATGACAAAAAATAGAATAGACTAAAATCCTTTATTTCTCGCAAAGCATCCAAGGCGCAAAGTCGCGCAAGGGTATGTGGTTATTTAAAGTTGTTTGGGGATCAAAAATACATAGTTTCTTGCATAAAAGTCTTAACTTACTTAATTGTCTCGGCCATGCCTTCTGCTTGGTAAACTTAACTTTGGGTCTTGGCATGAACCAATCTTTTTTTTAATACTTATTGTGATAAAAATAGATTAGATACTAAATAAGCTAATTTATTTAAATAGCTAAATTTCAGGCATTTTTGGTCCCGGTATTATTGTTCATCTAGTTTTGTTCTATAATTTTTTTTATTTTTGTTTTGTACTTAGCGATACAGCAAGAAGTACTCCTTGCTGCAATTTTTATTTATTTAAAATATGATTCGAAAAAAAGATTTTAACTACACCACAGCCGAGAAAGCATTAGATTGTGTAAAAAACGGAAATCGGGTTTTTCTTCACGGCAGTGCTGCTACACCACTGCACTTATTGAGGAAGCTAACAGAAAGAGCAGGAGACCTGGAAGATATTGAGTTAGTAGCTATCAGTACCTATGGAGATGGCATTTTTGAAAAGGAGGGGTTTAGTGATTCCTTTTTTATTAACTCCTTGTTTGTTTCTGCTAATATCAGGAAAATTGTAAACAGTCGACACGGAGCTTACATTCCGGTTTTTTTAAGTGAAATACCAAGGCTTTTTACCAAAAGGATACTTCCGCTTGATGTTGCAATAGTTCATGTTTCCCTACCGGACAAACACGGGTTTTGTTCACTCGGTGTTTCAGTAGATGTAGCTTTGGGAGCAGTGCGAAGTGCCAATCATGTGATAGCTCAAGTTAACGAAAAAATGCCAAGAACTCACGGAGATGGCTTAATTCATGTTTCTACTTTTGATGCATTGGTTAAGCATACGGAAGACCTGCCGGAAGTAGACTATTCTGAAAAAGTTACAGATGTTTCTATGACTATAGGCAGATATTGTGCTGAACTAATAGAAGATGGATCCACTTTGCAAATGGGAATTGGCAATATTCCCGATGCGGTTTTAGCCTGCCTACACAACCATAAAGATCTTGGAATTCATACTGAAATGTTTTCAGACGGGGTTTTGCCCTTGGTAGAAAAGGGAGTGATCAACAATAAATTTAAAACCAAGCATCCGGGAAAAATCGTTACCGGTTTTGCTGTCGGGTCAAGAAAGTTGTACGATTTTGTCGATGATAATCCCGAAGTTGTTTTTCTGGATATTGGCTATGTAAATGATGCCAAAGTAATCTGCACCAATCCCAAGGTCATTTCCATAAATTCAGCTGTTGAAATTGATTTGACGGGGCAGGTATGCGCAGATTCTATAGGAACTTATCAATACAGCGGTGTCGGTGGTCAAATGGATTTTGTCAGGGGTGCCTCCCTTTCAGAAGGTGGTAAACCTATAATTGCACTCGCTTCAACTACTGCAAAAGGCAAGTCAAAAATAGTTCCCTTCCTTCAACAGGGTGCAGGTGTTGTAACTACTCGTGCTCACGTTCACTATGTAGTCACTGAATATGGGGTAGCTTATTTATATGGTAAAAATCTCATTGAAAGGGCAAGGGAATTGATCAGAATTGCTCACCCAGATCATCGGGAACATTTGGAGAGACAAGCGAGATTGCGATTTTATGGATATGATGGATAAAAAACATATACAATTTCTTTACCCCAAGTAACTACTTAGGTATAGTGCTTACACCTCACAAAATCCGTTGAACTCTACTTCAACCAATCTGCAAAATTCTTCCTGAACTTATTTAATTTGGGGTTAATCACAACGCGGCAATACCCTTGATTAGGATTGAGTGCGAAATAATTCTGATGGTAATCCTCTGCCTCGTAAAACTTTTCAAAAGCAGTGATTTCAGTAACAATGGGATCATCCCAAAGTTGGGTAGCTACCTCGGCTTTAGATTGGCGCGCCTGACTTTTTTGCTCTTCGCTATGATAAAAAATCGCTGAGCGATATTGCGTCCCCACATCTGCACCCTGTCGATTAAGAGTGGTTGGATCATGTGTACTCCAAAATACCATTAGCAACTTCTCAAATGAGATTACTTCAGGATCAAACGTAATTTGCACAACTTCAGCATGACCTGTAGTTCCGGCAATTACTTCTCGGTAAGCAGGATTTTTGATATGACCCCCCGAAAAACCTGAAACCACGGCTTTTACACCTCTCAATTCCTGAAAAATAGCCTCTACACACCAGAAGCATCCCGCACCAAATGTTGCCTGTTCGTAATTGTTGTTTTCCATATGCTGACTTAAAAATCGTTCTTCTTCCTGTATGATACCAATGACCCTACGATCCTGAGTACAAGCCTGTACCGACTGAAAGATGATGAGTAAAATAAAAAATGTCCTCATGGCAGAAAGAGTTAGATTGGTTATATACTGCACAACATCAAACAGCCATAAAAGGGGATTGGTTCATGGGTAGTGATTTAAGATAGTCCTGAATTTAATCGAAAAGAGATGATGAGTTTTTTCTTAGCTTTTTTCCTAAATTAATACAAAATCCCCAATTCCGCTAATTTGCATTAAATTAGCAGTTTCTCGAGAAGTTTGGGTGTAATTCAAAGTTTAAAGAAAGTTTCTGGAAAAGCGCCTTGGTGTATTTACTTTTGAGAAATTTAAAAAACCACAAATTAAAGCTAATGACTACAATAGATAAGAAGGAAGTTCAAGTTTCCTCTGAATTTAAATCGCAGGCAATAAAGGCAATTATTGCCATTGGTCTTTTTATACTGACCTACCTGATCATCCTTCTTTTAGCAGTGGGGTTTACCGTTTTATGTATTATCGGCGGATTGGGACTTATACTTATCCATCCGTCTTTGGCAACCATGGTACTCGGTCTGGGATTGGCGAGTCTTGGTATATTGGTGTTGATCTTTCTGCTTAAGTTTATTTTTGCTTCAAACAAAACGGATAGATCCGGACTTATCGAAATAAGTCAGGATGAACAACCTGTATTATTTCAAATGATAGAAGAAATTGTGCAGGAAGTTAAGACAGATTTCCCCAAAAAGGTTTACTTGGACCCCAATGTAAATGCAGCTGTATTTTACGACTCAGGCTTCTGGAGTATGTTTTTTCCTATAAAAAAGAATTTGCTGATTGGTCTGGGTCTGGTAAATACCGTAACGAAAGAAGAATTACGAGCAATTCTCGCTCACGAATTCGGACATTTTTCTCAGAAAAGCATGAAAGTCGGAACTTACGTTTACAACCTCAACAAGGTGGTCTATAATATGCTACACGACAATGCGTCCTATGAAAGAATGATAACACGCTGGGCTGATGTCAGCGGATTTTTTGCCCTCTTTGTCCTGATAGCAGTTAAAGTCAATCAGGGCATTCAATGGATTTTGATAAAGTTATACGATATCGTAAATATCAGCTATTCCGGGCTTTCCAGAGAGATGGAATTTCATGCTGATGAAATTGCCGCAAGTGTGACCGGTTACTTACCCTTAAAAACTTCATTACTTAGAATGCCTTTTGCAGACCATTCTTTGAATGAGGCGATCGGCCTTTACCAGCGCAAAATTGGAGATCAACTGAAGAGTAAAAATCTCTACACCGATCAGCATGAGGTCATTCTGTTTTTAGCGGAAGAAAATAATTATCCGGTTTCCAACGGACTTCCTGATATTTCCGTAGAAGAACAAAGTAAATTTGATAAGTCAAAACTGGTGATTGAGGACCAATGGGCATCACATCCCTCGACTGAGGACAGAGTAATAAGATTGGAAAAGACAGGGTTTGATGCAGTCCGACTTAAGGATGAACCGGCCAACAATCTTTTTCGTAATATTGAAAAATATCAGCAGCAATTCACTGATCAGATTTTTGAAACCATCAAGCCTGATAGAGAAGTTCAACCCATTCCAACAAGCAAATTTATTGAAATATATAAGCAAGAGTTTGCGACAGATTCTTTCCCAAAAATCTTCAGAAGCTACTACAACAACAAACATCCCATTAGTTTTGACTTGGATGGGGATTGTTCACAGTTTAATGCTATTGAGTTCTCAGACTTGTATTCAGACGAAACGATAGATTTGGTGTATTCGGGTTTTGCTCTGCATAACGATATTGAAACCCTAAAGATGATTGCTGATAATAATGTCAAGATTAAAACCTTTGACTACAATGGAATAAAATACAAGAAAAAAGATGCGTCACACTTGATTGAGCAGCTCAATTCAGTGCTCCATAAAACCAATGACGAAATCCGGGAAAACGATTTCAAAATCTACTGTTGGTTCAGGCAAAAAGAAGTGGAGCAAAAACGAGAAGAACTACTTAATAGGCTTTACTCAGACTTTTTTGAGTTCGATAAGAATTATATGGAAAAGTACAATCTCTATATAAAAATGCACGATGCCCTGCAATTCATCAATTACAACAATCCGACCAAGGTGATAATTAACAATTTTAAAAACCTCCAATCCATAGAGGAATCGCTAAAACATGAACTGAGTGCTTTACTGGCGGAGGAAGAACTCAAAAGTGGGCTTACCGAAGAAGTAGTGAACAATTTAGAAAAATACTTATCAGAAAACCTGGAATACTTCGGTGTTACCATCTATCTGGATGACAATTTAAGCTTATTATTCTCAAGTCTTGAATTCTATGCGTATCTGTTATTTAGGAAACATTTTCAATTAAAGAAATCGATTTTATTATATCAGGAGGGGTTGATTAAAGAGAGATAGTTTGGGGAAAAGGATTTTCTTGAAGTTGGTGTGCAAAAAGTATGCACATAAAAAAGGGTTACAACTACAACAGCTGTAACCCTTTAATTTTCAAGTGGGCCCACAAGGACTTGAACCTTGGACCTCCTGATTATGAGTCAGATGCTCTAACCAGCTGAGCTATGGGCCCGCATTCTTTTAAACGGAATGCAAAATTAGTACAATGTGTGGAATTATTACAATTATTTTTGAAAGGTTTTTTTTACTACAGTGCACCTTTTTTATTTTTATACATAAGAATCACAGTAGAGTCCAGAGAAACTCGACCAAATTAAATCAGACTTTGGGTGATTATGAAATGGTTAGCTAAAAAGTGATTCCTTTGCTTATTAGTCCTTCACGCCTGCTTTATCCAAAATATCTTCCAGTAAGCACCATTTGGTAAAAGAAGACTGAAGTAAATTGGCTCCTACAAATGCTGTAAACCATAGAAAATTAATGTTTACAAAAATGGCCAGAATTAGACTGATAAGGACAAAACTGCCGGCTACTGCTCTTACGATTCGATTTTTCATAAAATTTGATTTGTGTTTTATTTTCAGTTAAATGATTAAATAAATTTTTCAATATTAAGGGATACTGCCCTTACAGGATTATTGGTTTTCAGCTTGTCATTATAAGATTTAGCCATTTTCATAAATCTGTCCAGTTTTTCCTCATCCGTAAATGAAAAGTAAAGCAGGGAGTCATAACCCGCCTTAATTGCAGGAAACCAACTTGGACTAGTTACAGCTTCTTTTAAATTTTTATAGCCATCAATTTCAGAAGTACTGAATGCCTCCACTCCTGATTCCTTGAGCATTTTGAGAACATCTTCCTGATATTCTGCTACTGTGGTTACGATAAGTAATTTCATTATTTAAATTTTTAGGTGATTCAGGACTTCCGTGCAGAAGTCCAATACTATTTTTCAATCATGTAGTACACAAGGGGTGCTACGATTAAGGTAAGGAAGGTAGAAGCAATGGTACCTCCCATTAGCGAAATAGCAAGTCCTTGAAATATGGGATCAAATAAAATAACAACAGCTCCGATTACTACTGTACCAGCAGTGAGGAGGATGGGAGTGGCACGTACTGCACCCGCCTCGAGAACCGCCTCCCTGATCGGCAATCCGTCATTTTGTCGTAGTTTAATAAAATCGATGAGCAGTACGGAGTTTCGGACCATAATTCCGGCAAGTGCTATCATTCCAATGAATGAGGTGGCTGTAAAAAAGGCACCCATTATCCAGTGTCCAATTACAATTCCAATGAGGGAAAGCGGTATGGCCACCATCATTACTACCGGTGCACGGAATTTTTGAAACCAACCTACAATGAGCATGTAGATAATGACAAGAACCCCCATAAATGCAATGCCCAAGTCCCTAAAAACTTCCAGAGTTATCTGCCATTCACCATCCCACTTCACGGTGTAGTCATTTTCAGATGCCGGCTGATTTACATAAAGCTCTGAGACGCTGTACCCGACAGGCATTGGAATTTCTTTAAGTCGGTCAGTCATTCCCAGAATGGCATATACCGGGCTTTCCAGCTCTCCCGCCATATCAGCAGTGACATAAACTACACGTTGCTGATTCTTTCTGAAAATACTTTGCTCTCTTGTGTTTGCTTTTATACTGACCATTTCACTAACAGGAACCATTTTGCCCTTGGGTGAAGCTACCTGTATTCTGCTGATATCCAACTCATCAGAGCGCTCTGCCTCCTCCAATTTAAGTCTTATTCCCACCTGCTGACTCACTTCTTCCTGATATAGGTAACTTATAGCTTGCCCTCCGAGGCTTAGATTGATATTATGAACAATTAGAGCAGGTGGGATACCATGAAGCATAGCTTTTTCTCTATCTATATCATAGAATATTTCTTTCTGGCCTGCCTCTACCATCCAATCTACATCTACCACATCATCCGTATTTTTCAGAATATTTTTTACAGCTGCAGCAAGAGCAATCTGACCTTCGTGATCAGGTCCATAAATTTCTGCCACTATGGTAGACATTACAGGTGGACCGGGTGGTACTTCTACTATTTTAGCATTCGCTTCATAGCGATTAGCAATTTTCTGAATTCCCGGTCTTAGTAATCTTGCCACATCATGACTTTGTTCTCGTCGTTCTTTTTTATCAAGAATATTCACTTGTATATCAGCTGTGTAGCTAGATCCCCTTAGGTCATAATGACGAACCAGGCCATTGAAATTGATCGGAGCTGCTAGGCCAACATAGGATTGATAGTCAACTACAAAATCACTGGCAGATAGATACTGTCCGATTTCACGTGCTACCACCGCTGTTCTTTCCAAAGTTGTGCCCTCGGGCATATCTATGATTACCTGAAATTCATTTTTATTGTCAAATGGAAGCATTTTTACAGTAACTGATTCGGTAAAGAAAAGGCTGATTGACCCCAATAATAAAATAAAAGTTACTGCCAGAAAACTCCACCTTTTCCATGCTGACTCCAATAGTGGTTTCTGAAGAGAGGCATAAAATTTATATATCCGACCCTCCTCCAAAGTCTTAGGCGGAGTTTCCTCCTGTCCTTCTTTAGGACTCACGACCTTATACCTAAGGAGCAAGAATCCCAAATATGGAACTATAGTAAGTGCAATGAAAAGCGACAGTATCATGGTAAGTGATGCACCTATGGGCATAGGACTCATATAGGGGCCCATTAGGCCACTTACAAAAGCCATAGGAAGTACGGAAGCAATTACCGTAAAGGTCGCAAGAATGGTTGGATTACCAACTTCATTTATGGCGTATAGCGCTGCCTGTTTAAAAGGTAGTCGCCGCATTTTAAAATGCCGATGCATATTCTCCGTTATGATAATAGAGTCATCTACAACTATACCCGTAACAAATACCAAAGCAAAGAGAGTGATTCTGTTCAAGGTATAATCCAAAACGTAATAACTTAAGAGCGTTAATGCAAAAGTGACCGGTACGGAGAGGAATACCACCAATCCGCCCCTCCAGCCCATTGCCAGCATAACTACTAAGGTTACTGCTAAAATGGCACCAATTAGGTGAAGCAGCAATTCATTTACTTTCTGAGAGGCTGTTTCTCCGTAATTTCTAGTTATTTCTACCTGAACCTCGTTAGGAATTAAAGTTCGTCGGAGATATTCTATTCTTTCACTGACTACATCCGCAATTTTCATCGCATCTGCTCCTTTGCGTTTTGCAAGAGAAACAGTAACTGCAGGATATTCAGAGGGATAATCAATGGCCTTGGGTGACCCGGCTCCATAACCAAAAAACAAATAATCATTAGGAAGTTCAGGTCCATCAATTACTTCAGCAATTTGTCGCAGATAGATAGGTTGATTTCCATTAAATCCAACGATCAGGTTTCTGACATCTTCTGCAGACTGAAGGAAGCTGCCGGTGGTAACAAAAAGTTCCCTATCGCCGCGATTGATAGTGCCCGACTGTTGTTGCTCATTATTGATTTGAATTTTTTCTGCCATTCTTGCAAAATCAATTCCTGCAGCAGCCATTTTCTCTCTGTCTGCAAGGATTTGAATTTCCCTGCTTCTTCCTCCCAATACCTCGGTAGTGGATACATCACTTATTTTTCTGATTTCGTGTCTTAACTCATGCCCAATTTTTCTTAGCGCATAATCGTCATAAGTCTCACTCCAAAGCGTTACAGTCATAATTGGAACATCATCTATGGATCTGCTTTTTACCAAGGGGAAGCCCACGCCTGAAGGAAATTGATCCATATGCTTCATCAACTCATTGTAAAGCTTAACGTAAGACCTTTCGATGTCTTCTCCTACAAAAAACCTGGCAGTAACCATGCCTTGTCCCTGCATGGACTTAGAATATACATATTCTATCCCAGGGATATTAGATACAATTTTTTCAATGGGTTTGATCAATCTTGACTCCACCTCAAGTGGAGAGGCTCCCGGATAAGCAATGAAGATATCCGCCAATGGCACGTCAATTTGTGGTTCTTCTTCACGAGGGATTAGAAAGGATGCATAAACCCCCACTACCATGAAGAGAATCATCAAAAGTATGGTAATCTTAGAATCTATAAAAGCAGCTGCCAGTCTTCCGGCTATTCCATTTTTCATCGGGCTGTTATTTTTTTCTTTTTTAAAAAAGCATTTTTACCGTGTATCGTCCGGTTGGAATCAACATTAATTATTGATGCTCACTTTGGCTCCATTGAACAGTTTTCCTTCAAACTCAGTTACGATTTTTTCAGCAGCATTTAATCCTGCCAGCACCTCTACATAATCATTTTGAGTTCGACCAAGTCTTAACCATCTGAGAATAGCACGTCCATCCTCACTGACTGTGTAAACTCCCCTTAGGTCTCCTTGATGTATGAGTGCAGATACTGGAATCAAGATATTGTCAGAAGATGTATTTTGAGGGAAGAAAACCCTTGAATACATACCAGCCATCAGGTCAAAAGAATGAGGTTCAAGACTAATTTTTACCTGAAATTGACCGGACTGATCAGTAGTTGTCGGACTTATAGACTGGATGTTGCCTTTAAGTGGCTCTGAAGCAGATGAAATCTCTACTTTTACCATTTTATCTGTCATTATTTTCGTTACATCTGATTCAGGTACCATAGCCCAGACTTCAAATGACGACTGATTTTCAAGCATGAGGAGTGGTTGACCAGGTGAGGCCATTTCTCCAGGCTCTGCCATTCTTTCGGTAATTATGCCACTAAATGGTGCCCGAATATCCACATAGGAAAATTGGGCATCAATTTCTGCTCTTGCACTTTTGGCAGTCTCAAGCCTTGCCTTTGCCATATCTAATTGTGCTGAAATATCATCTAATTCTTTTCGGGTAGCACTTTGTCTTTCGTAAAGAGATTGTATGCGGTCATAGTTTGTTTTAATGGCATTTAGAGCCGTTCTTGCCTCCTGAATCATTGATTCTGCTCCTGATTTCTGAGCATGCAAATCTACACTTTGGATATTTATCAGATTTTGTCCTTTTGTTACCCAATCACCAACATCAGCATTTATGCTTAGAATTGTACCCATATTACGAGTGCTCAATCTTGCTGTTTGAGATGCTCTCGTTCTGCCACTGGCAGAAAAGTGTCCTCCTTCTGAGAGGATAGGCTTTAAAGTAGTTACAGTTATAGCCTTTTCTTCTCCTCTATTTGATTGATTATCCGCATCTTTATTACAAGAACTTAAAAGCAGCGCTGCTGTAAAAAGTACTGCTATGGTCTTCCAACTCCAGATTATCCCTTTTATCCTATTCGTTTTCATGATATCTTGATTTTAATTGACTTAGTGTTAATACCTATTCTATGCCCCTTGTTAAATACTGTAATTTTGAGGCGGCAATATTTTTTTGATAAATAGCTTTTTGATATTTAAGTTGTTTTTCGGTAAGTCTGCTTTCGGCCTGAAGCAAATCGGTAATTTTCTCCATCCCTTGTTCAAATCGGTCAGTCCTTAATCGCAAAACTTCTGTTGCAAACTCCAGACCTTTTTCAGCTGACTCTTCATTTGCTATTGCTAATTCGTATTCTCTTACAACTCTGTTTAATTCAGATTCAGATCGAATTTGGTATTCTTCAAGTTCAATTAAAGATTGCCGGTGTTTTGCAGTTGATTCCTGAATGCGCCCTCTTCTCATACCCCCATCAAAAACATTCCATTTCAACTGAAGTCCTATTAGGTACCCATTTGATCTCCCATGAAATGCTTTACTATCATTTAGTTGGAAGTTACCAAAAGCATTGAGTTCGGGTAATATCGATGCTGAAGCCACATCTCGTTGAATTTGGTTTATTTCTGTAACCTTTTTCATCAGCTGTATATCCTCTCTCATTATCAATGGCTTTGAAGATGAGGGCGGTATTTGATTATGAGTACTCAGCTCTCCAACAGGATTCCATATATTTCCCGGCTCTTCCCCCTTAAGGTAAGAGATCAAATCGGATATGTTTTTTACTTCTTTCTGAATGGCTTTGATTTGATTTTCCACTTGATTTTTCCTATAGGAAATCTCCAGCAAATCAGCTAAATGAATAATACCTTCTTCATAAAAATCTCTCGCTTGTTGTTCGATAGCAATGATCCACTCCAGTGTTTTTTCAGTTGTTTTTACTTTATGGTAAGTTAATTGAAGTTGCATAAAGACCTCCTCTAACTGAAAAGTCAAAAATGCCCTCGTTTCAGACAATTGAATTTCTTTTAAATCAATTGCCATTTTAGCTGATCTTCTGTTAAGCTGAGCTGTTCTGTTAAACATTGGTTGTGCAAATTCAATCGCTGTATTGAAATTGCTGACTCCATCCGGCTTGTTTAAACTTTCAGGAGCAAAGTCGGCAGCTGTAACTTTGCCCTGATTGAGTTTTGACCCAAAAGCCATTAATGGTGTATTGGTATTGATTGCGGTATGTGTCAAGGAAATCTGAGGCAGAAATCCGGCATCTGTTTGTCGGAATGCCCCCTCTGCCTGATTTACTTGTTGTGCAGCTATCAGAATTTGATGATTACTTTCTAAGGCTTTTGCGATCAGCTGTTCAATATTCAGATCCTTGACTTCCTGTGCAGATAATAGCGTGCTTAATGAAGTTAGTATGATAAAAAGTATACAAAGTTTCCTCATGAAGTTTATGTTAAATAAATTTATTCGATCAAATGATGACGCAAAATTATAGCAGACCTTCTCCTGATTTGGTGACCTTTGTTACAGAGGGGATATTATTACTCTAAAGGATTTTGTACTTTTGACCTTAAATTGCCTTAAAGAAAAAATCTTTCTGCGAAATCTATTAAAAAAAACAGATTGATTTTTTGCCTGAAAAATCTGTAAGCCAAGCATTTATGAAAAATATTATTTTTGATTTCGGGAATGTTTTGATCGATCTGGATATTCCGTCTACCTACCGTGCTCTAAAGGAATTGATAGCTGAAGAGGAAAAAGAAACTGCGGAGGATTATATCAATGATCAGGTTAAAAAATATGAGACCGGCAAAATCTCCACTGAATTGTTCGTCAATAGCATTTTAAAGATCTCAAAAAATTCGGTACAAGCCAAAGAGGTGATTGATGCATGGAACAAAATGCTGATCGGTATTCCCGCCAATAGGATGGATTGGTTGAGGGAAATGAAAAAATATCACCGCATGGCCATCTTTAGCAATACGAATGAACTGCATATAGAAAATGTTTATCAGCACCTTAGAAGTGATCACGCTGGTCTGGATTTTGAAAATGAGTTTTTTGAAGGCGTATTTTACTCTCATTTACTAGGCTGCAGGAAACCGGAAAAAGATTGTTTTGAATTGGTACTTGAAAGACTGGGATGGAAAGCCTCTGAGACAGTTTTTATTGATGATCTGGAAGTGAATGTCAAAGCTGCAGATCAGGCAGGTATTATCGGCATGCAGCTTATGGCTGACGTAGCCATCGAAGATGTTATACCTCCCGGCTCTCTCTTCGCTACACCCAAGTAAATAGCATTTTTCACATGACGATTTTTATTGTTCTCGACTTAATGGCCACTATTGCCTTCGCTGTTTCAGGCGCCTTGGCTGCTATGAACAAACGCTTTGACCCTTTTGGTGTGGGTATCATTGCTATTGTAACTGCTATAGGTGGGGGAACATTGAGGGATATGCTAATAGGACGCACACCGGTAGGTTGGATGCAGGATTTGAATTACCTGTATATGATTTTCATTGGCCTTGGTATGGCACTTATTTTCAGGCATAAGTTACAAAAACTCAGAAAAACTTTTTTTCTGTTCGATACCATTGGCCTTGGCCTTTTTACCATAACAGGAGTAGAAATTGGAATTAACGCAGGTCTCAACCCTATCATTTGTATAATGCTGGGTACCATGTCGGCAAGTTTTGGGGGTGTACTGAGAGATGTCCTTTGCAATGAGGTGCCCGTCATTTTTCACAGAGAAATATATGCTCTCGCCTCTCTTATAGGAGGGAGTTTCTTTTTGCTGCTATTGAAAACCGGATGGGATCAGGATATTATTTATGTCCTTACAGCCTCTATTGTCATCAGCATTCGATTACTTGCAGTGAAATACAACTGGAGTTTGCCTGCATTGAGATTACCGCAGGAGTGATTACTCTTCCGCTGCTTTAGTCATCAACCACTCCATACCTGCCTGCTTCAGTAACATGGTTTCTTCTTCAGGATTAAAAGTCAATATTAGCCGTGCAGCATCATAAGCAAAAATATGATCACCCCTAGCATCCAATGTAAAGGGGGGTTGACCGGTAGCTTGCGCCATAAGAGAATTACCTTCATTCCAGATGTTTATCTTCAATGGAAACTGGGGGTGACTGTAAGTTCCTTCATATACCACCAAGTCCTCTGCTTCCAGGAAAAGAAATGGAGGAAAAACTGGCATCTCATAGGGCATATCGTAGTAAATACTCAGCATTCCAATCAGAATAATATTCAAATCAGTTGCACTTGCATTACTGAGGAGAACCACCCCTAGTCCATCTTCAGGAAAAAATGCAGCACTGGAATTAAACCCATCAATGCCACCGGTATGTCCCCACGCCCTTTTGTTGAAAAATGGAATCTGGAACAGACCTAATCCAAAACCATCAGTGGGTGTTGTCATTGTTATCAATGTTTGTTCACTGGTCAATTCATGAGAAAACAAGAGGTAAAAAAAGCGATTGAGTTCAAAAGCTGTAGCAGAAAGGGATCCTGCTCCTAAAGGAATACTCGAGTGTGTTTCAGTACTTTCTTGCCATTCTTGCTTTCGATCATATGAAATGGCATGTCTGATGTTTTTACTTAATTTATTAGCCACAAAAGTACTGCCTAAACTATGTGGTTTGGTGATATTATCAAAAATTAGTTTATTGAAATCTGTATTGGTCAACTGTTCAAGAATCATAGTCAGCAGAACGTAATTACTGTTGGAGTATTCCAAGCGGGAACCAGGCTCAAAAACAGGCTCAAAACTACTAATCAAATCAAGCATTTGTTCCCTGCTTTTAGGCTCTTCGAGATAAGTAAAATAATCTTCCGTTGAAGTAAAATTAAAAATTCCAGAGCGGTGATTGAGTAGGTTTTCTATCGTAATTTTTTCAGCGTTGGGTACTTTAGGGAAAAAATTTGATAGCGGATCTTCCAAACTGAGCTTTCCCCTCTCTATCGTTTGCATGATCAAGGTAGCAAGATAAGTCTTGGTTATAGAGCCTATTCTATATTGGGTAGTGGGACCGGCCTTAATCTCTTTTTCAATATTAGCATAGCCCACAGATCGTTGATAAACTTCTTCACCATTTTTGAAAAGAGATACTGTTAGCATAGCTCGATCACTGTTCTCAAGTAAATCAAAAAGCTGATCCATTTTTTCTTTGTCCAAATCCTGAGCAGATAGGAAAAAGGGAAATATAAAAACTCCAAATAAGAAAGTAAGTTGATGCTTCATGATAATAAATTTAAATTATCACAAAATTAACTGCTGCCTCACTATAGAAAAGTTTTTTTCTACAAATGGTTAAAAAGAGCTTACCAATGGTTGGTTTGTAGCAAAAAAGGATGGTTTATGAGGTCTTTACTAAATAAATCCTTTCACTAGCTTAACAGATGTAGAAATGGAAAGTCCTTACATCAGGCATCTAAGTCGTATTTAACTCCTCATTTCCCCAAACTGCGAAAAATGAAAAGAATAAACATCAGTAAAATGCTGACGAGAATACTGGTCGTAAGTGGAAAATAGAAGCTGAAATTTTCTCTTTCAATATGGATATCACCAGGTAGTCTGCCAACCCATGATGGCAACTTCAGACCGTAATGCCATCCCAAACCGAATGCAATTAAAATAATGCCTAGTATGATGAGTAGTTTGCCCATTTTTCAGAATTATATCCTAAATAACGAAATCCCGGGCTTTGTAGTTTAATCTCAGCAGATGAAGTTATCTTCAAATCTTTTTCTAAAGAGAATTACCAATTGGTTTGATACAGCTTTGATCGAAACCACTATAGCAATCGCAGGACATTGCCCTTTCATAGTGTACGCCTAGCTGATATAACCTACAAACCACACCCTACAGGCCATTTTATTACGCACCTTTAGTGCTTATATTTATACTCTTTTTCTCTCTATGGCTACACCTTTGGATAATTATAGCGTACCTTTGGTGCTTTATTTTTGTGGAAAGGTTAATCCGCCTGCCTCGTCAATAAGTTGACGAGATAAATTTTGCAGCGTTAGCAAAAAATATAATCCATAATATATCTCAGCCATTTTTGGGATTACTTTATCATTGCCAATTCAATTAACAATCCTTTAATTCTCAATCGTCCGGATTTTGTAAAAAAACTTTCTGTAAATTGTTTTCTCCAATTCGACTAATAAAAATACAGCAAAACCTGCAATAGAAAGATAAACCCAATGATGGAAAGCCAGAGGTTCTGTTTCAAACCATCTCTGCATAAATGGCAGATAGGTTAAACTTAATTGCAGTAGTAGTAAAACCAATGCCGCATATATAACTTTTGAGTTACCAAAAATTCCATTAATTGATAAGCAGGATTCATAAAGATATCTGCTATTGATTAAATAAAAAACCTGCCCTGCAACTAAGGTATTTAGTGCCATTGTTCTTGCAAATTCAATTTCATTAGAGTTTTGGAAATGGAAGAAAAAGAAAATAGCAAAACCGGAAACCAATATTGAAACAAATAAGATCCTCCAAAGGAAATACTTCCCTATAATAGAGTCATCTTTAGGTCTAGGCGGCACTTTCATTACTTTATTTTCATGCGGCTCGAAGGCAAGCGCCAAAGCCAGTGTCACAGCAGTAACCATATTTACCCAGAGCACCTGAACCGGTGTAATAGGAAGAGAGAAGCCAACCAAAATAGAACTGATGACCATAAGTGCCTGAGCTCCATTGGTGGGCAAAATAAAAAGTATGGCTTTCCTAAGGTTATTGTAAATGGTTCTTCCCTCCTCGACAGCGCTGGCTATAGATTGGAAATTATCGTCTGCCAATACCATCTTGGCGGAATTTTTTGTCACTTCTGTACCTTTTATCCCCATAGCTATTCCAACATCTGCTCTTTTCAGGGCGGGTGCATCATTTACTCCATCTCCTGTCATGGCTACTACATTCCCTTTTCTTTGAAGTGCCTCGACTAATTTAAGTTTATGCTCAGGATTAGCTCTTGCAAAGATACAGTATTTTACTGCAATTTCTTCCCATTCTTCATCTGTCTGAAGTTGGTTCAGTTCTTCTCCGGTAATTACATTGTCGCTATTATCTATACCAATTTTTTTTCCAATAGCTGAGGCTGTCAATGCATGATCTCCGGTAATCATTTTAATATCAATTCCTGCATTTTTACATTCTTCTATTGATTTTATCGCCTCTGATCTTGGGGGGTCCATTATTCCCACTATACCATGAAAATCTAAACCGGATTTAATAAGCTCCTTGGTAAGTTTTTCATTTTTATCTGTCTCTTTTGATCCAAAAGCCATTACCCTTAACCCATTGGATGCCAATTCCTTAATTTTTGATTTCCATTTTTCTTTTTCTTTAGTACTTAAATTGCTGAACTCCATAATTCGTTCAGTTGCACCTTTTACAAGAATTTTTTTATTTCCATCTTCGAACTCATGGAGTACCGCCATATACTTATTCTCGCTTTCAAATGGAAAGGTCTGTAATCGTCTGCCCATTGACCTTTTCAAACCTGCCTTTTTACCCAGAGCATATAATGCTCCTTCAGTGGGTTCTCCATTGAGGATCCATTCTTCATTTTCATCCTGATTCACCTCTGCATCGTTACAGTAAAATGCAGAGTTTAAAAGATTCTGTAGATTTTGGTTAATACCCGCGTCAATCTTTCTATCATCTTGATTTGTTATCTCTCCTTTGGGAGAATAGCCCTCACCGCTCACATTCAGTTTTTCGTCTTTGATATAGATTTGTGTTGCCATCATCTCATTTCTGGTGAGCGTTCCTGTTTTATCTGTACAAATGACCGAGATAGACCCCAGTGTCTCAACAGCCGGGAGTTTTCTGATGATGGCATTTCTTTTTGCCATTTTACTAACTCCTATTGCCAGCGTAATAGTCATAATAGCAGGCAGTCCCTCGGGAATAGCCGCTACAGCCAATGCAATCACCGACATAAGTAGCTCAGCCATATCTTGATCTGTCATTTGCCAGCCAAAAAGTAAAATCAGAGCTGCCATACCAAGGATAAAGATTGAGAGTTTGACAGCAAAATCATCCATTTTTCTCAGCAGAGGGGTGGTGATTTTCTGAACCCCAGAAATCATATCCCGGATTTTTCCCAACTCAGTTTGTAAACCGGTTCCAACTACTACTGCCCTACCTCTACCATAGGTCACCATCGTTCCGGAAAAGGCCAGACTTGAACGGTCACCTAAAACAGCCTTCTCATCGACGACAGATGTATTTTTTTTGGCAGCATTGGATTCACCCGTAAGCATGGCTTCCTCAATCCTGAGATTATTGGCATCAATAATTCGCAGATCGGCAGGAACCCGATCACCAGATTTAAGTAAGATTAAATCTCCGGGTACAAGATCCTCTGCCGGAATTTCCTCTCTGCGCCCATTTCGAATCACATTTGCTGTGGGCGATAGCATTTTTTGAAGTTGTTCAATGGCCTTTTCAGCCTTACCCTCCTGAATATATCCGACAATGGCATTCAATAAAACCACAGCGAGAATTACAAAAGTATCTATCCAGTGTCCAAGAAAAGCCGTGACTACGGCAGCAACAATCAGGACATAAATAAGAATATTATGAAATTGTTTGAAAAACCTGATAATTGGATGGGTACCACTTTCCTCCGGAAGTTTATTTTTGCCATAGGTTTCCAATCGCTGCGTGATAAGTTCAGTACTTAAACCATTTTTCGGGTCACTTTCCAGCAATTCAATTGATTCTTCCGGACTCAGCGTATGCCAATTAACAGATCCCCTTTCAGGTAAATTTTCCATGAACAGTAAATTTAGACGTAAATTTATAAAAAAAAGAAGAGCATTTTGTTGAATAAAAAAACTCATAAAAATTTAAATAAGGGCTTTTTATTTTTTAAACTGCATACTAGTGCTTGCAACATTTCTTTTATGTAACATACCTGAAATCATCATATTTTTGGGTTGAATTTTATCTGCGGGGAGGCGTTGAACTGAAGACGTTTAATACACCAACCTATTTGAGGGTAGACTTTTAATCAACATCCTTACCTAAGTATGTAGTAATTCTTTCCAGCAGTTATATTTTTTAATACTCGGAGACTCGTACCTAAAAAACTAAGATCTGATAAATTCCTAACTTCAAAATTCCCCCTCCATCGGACCAAATACCACTTCTTCCATGAGGGCAGACGGACTCAAATCAATGGCGCAAAGAACAACTTTGGCTACATCTTCCGGTTCCATGAGGCGCTCTCTGGGTAGGTCAGCTCCAGCCCAGGAATTGGACCAGGTAGAACCCGGCAGCAATGATGATACTTTAATTTTATGAGGCATCAATTCAGCGCGCAGGTTTCGGGAGAAACCCAAAAAGGCATGTTTACTTACACTGTAAGAAGCTGCACCGGAGCGTGCCTGCAAGGATGCCACCGAGCAGATATTTATTATGTGTGGTTGTTTGCTTTTTTTCAAAAGTGGAATCAAACTCCTCGTTAAATCATATGGAGCGAATAAATTCACCTCCATACTTTGGCGCATAATTTCCTCTTTTTCAGACAGCATACTTTCAGATCCCAGATACACTCCTGCATTATTTACCACTATATCCAATCCGGAGTAGGATTTATTAATTTGGGCAACGAGCTGCTCTCTTTCTTTCTTTACAGCAAGGTCGGCTGCAAAAAACTGAATTTTGATTTCGGGAAATTTACCCAACAGTTCTTTTTGCATGTTTTTCAGGTCTTCAGCACTTCTGGAAGTAATGCATAAGTCATATTCTCTTTCAGCAAAAGCAAAAGTTATTGCCCTGCCAATGCCTTTTGTTGCGCCTGTAATCAATGTAATCATAACAAAACTTTATTAATGGTGGTTAATATATATGGTCAATCCAATCAATTTGATCATTTTTGCAAATATTAAAAAATAATGCCTCTGTTTTAGTCGGGCAGACAAGTAATTTTATGATCGGACAATTTATTTTTCATTTTGGTAAATACCTGATGCTTTTGGGGCAAACTATGACGGGTCCCATTAAGCGCTCTGCCTATTACCGGGAGATTGTCAGGCATATGCATGACATTGGAATTGGTTCCCTAATCATCGTTGCCTTGATTTCGCTTTTTATCGGAGCGGTTACAGCTGTTCAGTTTGCCTACCAATTGGGAGGTACACTGATTCCCAGATATTATATAGGTTATATTGTTAGGGATATGACCATAATCGAATTGGCACCTACTATAACCTGCCTTGTATTGGCGGGAAAAGTAGGCTCAAACATAGCTTCTGAGATTGGAGGAATGCGACAAAAAGAGCACATTGATGCAATGGAGATAATGGGAGTCAATACAGCATCTTATCTTATACTTCCACGGATCATTGCAGGTTTAACCATGATTCCACTATTGGTTTTTATGGCAGCTTTTATCAGTATAATCGGCGCTTTCATTGCATCCGTGCCTGTTGGACTTTTTTCGGCAGATGAGTATATTAAGGGTCTAGGTATGTTTTACGATCCTTACAATGTATTTATGATGTTTGTAAAATCTGTAGTCTTCGCCTTTATTGTAATAACAATTCCTGCTTATCAAGGGTATTTCGTTAAAGGAGGGAGTATTGAATTGGGAAAAGCCAGTACTGCAGCAGTAGTTTTCAGTAACATATTTATATTACTGTCGGATTACTTCATTGCAGTTGTTCTGACTGCTTAAAAATAACTCGATGATTAGAGTAGAAAACATATTTAAAAAGTTTGATGATTTAGAGGTGCTTAAAGATATCTCCGTAAATTTTGAAGTGGGGAGAACAAACTTAATCATAGGTAAATCCGGAGCAGGAAAAACTGTTTTATTAAAAATACTTATTGGCTTGATTCACCCCACCTCAGGAAAGGTTTTTTACGATCAAACGGACTTTTATGCATTGAATAAAAAGGAAACCCGAGAATTGAGGATGGAAGTGGGGATGTTATTTCAAGGATCTGCCCTTTTTGACTCACTTACAGTAGAAGAAAATATTCGCTTTCCACTCGATATGTTTACCAAAATGACTGCCAAGGAAAAATCGGACCGCGTGAATTACTGTCTCGAAAGGGTCAATCTAGAAGGTGTTAACAATAGGTATCCTTCTGAGGTGTCCGGTGGAATGCAAAAAAGAGTGGGTATAGCAAGAGCTATTGTTATGCAACCAAAATACCTTTTCTGCGATGAGCCCAATAGTGGACTGGATCCCAAAACTTCCATTCTCATTGATAAACTCATTCAGGAAATTACCCGGGAAAACAATATTACCACCATTATCAATACTCACGATATGAATTCAGTAATGGAGATTGGGGAAAAAATTGTTTTGTTAAAGGATGGAATTCTCGCTTGGGAAGGCTCTAGTAAGGAGGTACTCCAAAGCGAAAGTGGAGTCATACAGGATTTTATTTTTGCCTCACCCTTCCTGCAAAAACTGAAAGACATGGCTATAAAATAGCCTGCTGAACATACGCTTTTTAGCGCAATTTTTCATTGTTCAAACCCCATAATCTAGATACTACAATAAACACTCAGCCCCACTGAAGCGTGGCAAACTCTGAATTTTATTTTCTCGCAAAGCCGGGAAGACGCAAAGTTAAGTTTACCAAGCAGGAGGCATGGCCAAGAAATTATTGAACAATCAAAACACCGTGCCAAAAACTTGTAAGCTGGAAGAATTAAAACCCCATAATCTAGATGCTACAATAAACACTTAGCGTAACTTTGCGCCTTAGAGGTCTAGCGTGAACTAATAATTTCTCACAAAGCCGGGAAGATGTAAAGTTAAGATTTCAAGCTCCTCACATCCCTTTCACAGAAACAATGGGTATTCTGCGCCCTGAACCGAAAGATTTAGGACTGACCCTGAGCACAGGAGCTGTCTGGTAGCGTTTGAATTCTGAATTGTTGACTAGGCTCAAAACCCTATTTACTGTTTCCGGTTCAAAACCTTCCGCAATGATTTCCTGATTTCCTTTTCGGCGTTCAATAAATAGAAACAGAATCCTGTCCAGTATATCATAATCCGGTAGACTGTCAGAATCTCTTTGATCCGGTTTTAATTCAGCAGAAGGAGGTTTTAAAATAGAATTGACAGGAATGCGCTCGGTATCTTTGTTAATAAAAGCTGCCAGCTCATAAACCTCCGTTTTATATACATCTGCAAGTACAGACAATCCTCCTGCAAGATCTCCATAGAGGGTACCGTAACCCACTGCCATCTCAGACTTATTGGTGGTATTGAGCAGGATATAGCCCTTTTTGTTGCTGTAAGCCATTAGTAAAATTCCGCGGATACGAGATTGGATGTTTTCCTCGGTGGTATCAAATGCTGTTTTTCCAAAAGAATTTTCAAGTTGATCTATGAAAGTTTCGTACATGGGCTCTATCGCAATAGTCTCACAAGTCATCCCCAGATTTTCCGCCAATTGCAATGCATCCTCGATTGAATGCTTGGAAGAAAAGGGCGAGGGCAGTAACAAACCGTGAACATTTTCTGCCCCCAAAGCATCGCAAACGAGAGCTGCCGTAACGGCCGAATCTATACCTCCGGAAAGCCCTAGAATAGCTTTGCTGAATCCCGATTTTTTGAAAAAATCCTTTAATCCAAGAATCAGCCCCTTGTATATCAATTCAGCTTTATCAAGACTTTTTACCCGACCTATTCCTTCCTTCTTATTGATATCATCTATATCAAAAATTTTCAAGTCTTCCTCAAACATTGCTAACTCCTCATGGATTTCACCCATTTTATCAGCAACTAATGATCCCCCATCAAAAATGAGGTCCGTATTGCCTCCAACTTGATTGATATAGAAAAAAGGAAGTTTATACTTTTTGGCATTGGCAATAACCACCTCTCTTCTCCTCGCCGGTTGTGCCCATGAAAATGGTGAAGCCGACAGATTGATCGCAAAATCAGGTTTTTCCTCCATGAGCAAATCCATAGGCAGATAGTTATAAATCGGATCCGTTTGCACAAGATCCCAGATATCCTCACAAATGGTTACAGCCAGTTTTTTACCTTTAAAAACCAGGCAGCGGATTTCTTTGGCCGGTTCAAAGTAGCGGTATTCATCAAAAATGTCATAAGTCGGTAGCAGTGCCTTATCTGTAAAGCCAAGTAACTTTTTTTCATGAAAAAGGAAAGCTGAATTGTACAACCGCTTTCCGGGTAATTCCGGATTCTTCCTGGGTGCTCCAATCAGTACGCCTATAGATTCGCTGGCTTCCCTCACTTTTTCCAGTAACATATTGGATTGGTCAATAAAAGATGGAAACTCCAGTAAATCCATGGGCGCATAGCCACAAGTACTCAATTCGCTAAAACAGACCAAATCTGCTCCTTGTTCTTTGGCCTGCTCAATGGCATTGAGTATTTTACGGCTATTGAGCTGATAGTTCCCAATATGAAAATTCAACTGTGCTAATGCGATACGCATATTTAGAAATCTTTTGAGGATGCAATATCCGAAAAAACAATTAAATGGGGACTTTGATTTAATATGAAAGCATTAAAAAAATAAAGTTCAGTTTTCATTTTTAGAATTACGTAACAAATTCCTCCCCCCATTACCCACAATTGTCAATTAAAAGCTAATTTTGTCCTATGTCATTTCAAGTATCAGCTTTAAAATTCAGACCTCAGCGATTTGATGAGGTGGTAGGTCAGGATCATGTAACGGAGACCCTCAAAAGGGGATTGCAGTCTGATAGGGTTGCTCATGCACTGCTTTTTTGCGGACCAAGAGGGGTGGGTAAAACTACCATTGCCCGTATTCTTGCCAAGGCTTTGAATTGTGAAAATCCCTCTGAGGACAGAGAACCTTGCAATAAATGTGTATCCTGTGAATCCTTTAATTCGGGGGCGTCATTTAATATCATAGAATTAGATGCTGCTTCCAACAACAAGGTGGAACACATTCGCCAATTGGTTGAGCAGGTGGGTTATCCTCCACAAAGGGGAAGGTACAAGGTCTTCATCATTGATGAGGTACACATGCTTTCATCAGCTGCTTTTAATGCTTTTTTGAAAACACTGGAAGAGCCACCACCATACGCTATTTTTATTCTGGCTACCACTGAAAAGCATAAAATACTCCCCACTATTCTTTCCCGTTGCCAGATTTATGACTTCAAGCGCATACCCATTCCGGATATGATCGCACAGATGTCCTTTATTGCAGAACAGGAAAACATTTCTTTTGAAAAAGAAGCGCTTAACCTCATTGCGCAGAAAGCAGATGGAGCACTAAGGGATGCATTATCCCTTTTTGACAAGATCAACAGTGTGACAGCGGGCGATATGACCTACCAAAGAGTCATAAAAAGCCTGAATGTCCTGGATCGAAATCACTTTTTTGATATGGTAGATTGGTTTATGTCGGGCAATACTAAAGATTTGCTGCTCTCAGTGGATCGTATCCTTGGCGATGGATTCGAGGGAGAAACCATACTTGAGGGATTGCAGGAACACCTAAGGGAGGTTTTGGTATGCAAAAATGAGGCTACCCGAAAACTGATGCAATCCGGTGAACGATTCGCTCAAAGATATGAGGAACAAGCAGCCTTGAGTCCACGTTCATTTATTTTTTCCGCCTTGAATGTCCTCTCTGAAGGTCTTTATCGCTACAAAGATGTCTCTAACAAGAGAATGCATGTTGAATTGACGCTCTGCAAGCTGGCTTTTGTCAACCACTTTTTAAGTGAATCATCAACAGCTTTAACGGAATCGCCTTCTATTGTCAGGGAAAAAAAAACTGAGTACGATAGTTCTCTAAAGCAGCCCAAAATAGAAGAGAAAAAAAATATCTCGGACGTTAAAAATAATACAGTAAAGCAAGATTCAGTAAATAAAACTGAGAAGGAAACAACCATTGAAGTCGAAGGTGAAGCAAAACCTGAAATTGAAGAAGAAAAATTAAGTTCAGCAATAGAAATAGCAGCTCCCGAAAACCCCGCTCCTAAACCCACTGTATCATCACCTCCAACCCCTGCCTCGACAGGAAGCGGATCTATTCCTTCAGTAAACTTAGCCGCACTGCAATCCCGCATTGAAAAAAGAAGAAAACAGGAAAAAGCATCCAGACTTGATCTCAACAAAGAGAACGTCCTGAAAATATGGGAAGATTACCTCAATGATGTGGACTCCCCTTCTGTTTCGGTAGTATTAAAGTCCTGTAAAATTTTGCTGGATGGCGAAAAGATAAAGGTAGGCACAGCGGGACAAGTAGCTTCACAGACTGTCAAAATGGAGAAGAAGCTGATGGAAAAGCTGCGAAACTCCTTTGAAACCAGAAATGTAGATGTCGAGGTCCATATTGATCCGGAATTACAGTCAGAGGTGCAGGAAGCACAGGAGGATCATCCACAGACGCCCTCCCAAAAGCTGGAATACTTCAAGCAGAAAAATGAGCATATACAGGGGCTTGTAGATAGCTTTCAGTTGAAGCCGGTGGATTGAGGGTTTAGTTTTACAAGGAAGCTAATCTGTATTTCACCATTACATCGGACTTGGTTGCTTCCATCAAATTAAAGTCTCTCAATTTAGAAAATGCAGCATCTGGAAATTACAAATTTATTTTGGTTAAATGTGGAGAATTTTGTTTAGAAACTTGACCTCCTCAAGTAACTTGGTGATGAGTTGAAAGTGTGGGATCCCCTTAAACATTTTACTTTAAACATCATTATTTCAACACCTCCCAATAAAGAAAACTATAACTTACTACCATATAAATACGTGTAAGTTACATCAAAGTTGATATAGCTAAAAATTCATCAACCGTCAGCAGCATTGTTGAAAATTGTTTTTAACCGAATTAAAA
>RECS01000046.1 GCA_007693915.1 Saprospirales bacterium
GAAGTGAAATGCAAATGGAAATGACCACTATTGGGATTGGGAAAGAGCACAAAACCCTTTTCCTCCAACTGCTCGCGGAGATTAGAAGGTCCTTCTATGGTGACCCACTCGCAGTAGGTATCCTCGGCATTCTCATTGCTGACGGTGAGGCAGACATGGTAATCTCCCGGATCGGGAAACTCATGCACGCCAGGATTGCGCCCCACAAAGCTAGTGCCATCACCAAAGTCCCACTCCCAGAGTTCCGGTCTGAAATAAGAGGCATCCGTAAACCTACGCTCAAGATGAGTAAGATTCATCCCATTGTACCGAAACCATGCTTTGGGCAGATTGTCTATCCCTAGAGTATCACAGGGACTGCCGTCTATCGGTCCTATGCGATAGTTGGCGTTGTTGGGAAAGGTGCCTACATTCAACCATCCTGTTTTAATAAATTCATCACTGACATTAATATCAGTACCTCCTAATTCCGGATTCAATATTACCGTTATACTGTCTTTTGCCCAATGCTGCAGCCACATTTCTCCCCTTGGTGTAAGCTTCGGCTCGTATATTCCTTGAACAGCATTATCCATGGTTAAGGTATTCAATAGGGTATCAGCAGTAGCTTGTACATCTTCTGCCCAGGTATCATACTGAATCAAATATCTTCCACGCAATCCTCCATACAAATACCTGCCATTAGGACATAATGTCAAAGTTTTTAATTGGTATTTAAAGTCCCAGGTCTCCAATTCAAAAGTATGAGAATAATCAAAATTACCTGTGCACCGATCAAAATCATATACATGAAATTGATAGTCAAAGGGGCGGTCATGGTAAAATTTCCAGGGATAAAAATGGCTTCCTGTCTTACAAATATACTGGTCGGTAACAAAATTATAAATTACTAATCTACAGTAATATTCCAGCATCTCTATAACTTCTGAAACATGACTGAAATTAACTCCTCTGTTGTCCAGTAAAAATACATGCCATCGATCATTCAACATCTCCCTTACCATTATCCACCAATCACGACCGTTTGCATATCTAATGCCTTTTAAACTTCTGGGGATTGATCTCATTTCAATTAAATTAATATTCTTTTCCACCACCTCGCCCAAACCATCGTCTAAACTTATATCTATTATAGAATAATTTAAACCGGTTCCTCTTACTTGACATCGAGACACCTCATCGTCTGTCATTCCGAGATAAAACAAAAAATATTCATCGTTCCCTGCGGGTGAAGGAAGAATGATTGTCCAATCCGGTATATTCACACCTCCTGGGCTATTATAGAAATTTTCTAATAATTCTCCGGACATTACAAAAGTTTGCTCTCCATTCTCCATTATTCGGTGTTCGCGATTAAACACATCAAATCCATCAGTGTAGAATAATGAATTTCCCTCTTTATAACCTTTCTAAAACTTTTTCCCTTTCAAAACCTTTAATTTTACGTCCTAATCATTTACTTTGCTAAAAAATCAACAGCATGTTTACAGGAATTATCAGAAATCTCGGCAGACTGGAAGAATTAGAAAAGTCAGGGACTTCCCTAAGATTGCGTATCTCGTCTGATTTAAGAGAAAAACTTCAAATTGATCAGTCTGTAAGTCATGACGGTATTTGTTTGACAGTAGATCAACTTTTTCCAAATAGCTACGGGGTGACGGCCGTAAAGGAGACCATTGATAAAACAACCATTGGTAGCTGGAAAGCCGGAAAAACGATCAATCTGGAAACAGCGGCCACTCCCTCTTCTGCACTCGATGGGCATATTGTACAAGGGCATGTGGATGGAATGAGTCAGATTTTGAAAATAGAGGAAGTTGGAGGGAGCTGGTATTTTTACTTTTCCATAGATAGCGACAACGCCCACCTTTTGGTTAAAAAAGGTTCGATTTCTATCAATGGGGTGAGCCTGACCATTGCAGATTTGAAAGAAGATATCTTTAGTGTAGCCATTATTCCCTATACCTACGAGCATACTTCTTTTTCCGGTTTGCAAAAAGGTGACTGGGTAAATATCGAATACGATCTCATTGGCAAATATGTGGCGCGAATGCTTCAAATGAGGGGATCGGTAGACCACCCCAAATAAATTGATATGAAGGGGTAGAATTTAATTTAGAAGGTTTTTGCATCTTTAAGGTCACTAAAAGTTGTATTTTGAATAATCGGTTTTTTTATTTTATACTTACTACAGGCTTTATGATGGGTCTTTTGTCATCTTGTGGCATAAAAAAGTATATTCCTGATGATGAATTACTATTAACCGAAACAAAAGTTATTGTTGATGCTGACATCAGCTCCTCAGAACGAAAGAGAATCGAAGCTGAACTCAGTCCATTAGTCCGACCACAAACCAATTCAACTTTTCTTGGCGGCAGACCCGGGGTGCGATGGCACTACAGAGCCAATAGTGAAAAAAGCAATTTTATCAATCGCTTCCTGAGTAAGAGGTTTGGTGAAGAAGCAGTTTTTTTAAGCGACCTGAATCCTAACAGAAACATGGATATTCTACTCAATCGATTGGAAAACAAGGGCTACTTTATTGCAGACTCGGACTACACAGTGGATACTTTAGGTAGAAAAAAAGCGAGGGTAAATTTTTATCTTTTTCCCGAAAAAGCCTACACCATTAAGACTTATATCTTTGAGGGGGAACAGGACAAACTGGGTCAACTGATCTCAAATAGTCTGGATAACTCCCTGATTCAAGTGGGTGCCACATATGAGCTTTCTATTCTTCGTCGGGAGCGGGAACGAATCAGTAACCTATTGCAAGAAGAGGGCTACTTTTACTTTATTGCCGATCATTTGAGATTCAGTATGGATACATCAGTGGGAGAAAAGCAAATTGATTTATACCTGCAAATAAAAAGCGAGGTTCCCACAGATGCAAAAATTCCCTACAGAATCCGCTCCATAACCATATTTCCAGATCACAACAATCCGGCTGCTGATGGCATGCAGAACGACACGATAGAAATGGACAGATATACTGTAGTGCGTAGAACGGAAGACTTTCTACCAAACCGATTTGACAATTTTATTCAACTGGAAAAAGGAGACCTTTATTCGAGAACACTGAGTAACCGAACTCGTCAAAGACTTTTTTCAATGGGTGCATTTGGTTTTGTCAACCTGAGGCATAGCAGTTCTTTTGATGTAACAGATAGCATCCCAACAGAAGGATTTCTGGATACCAGAATTCAATTGAGCCCTCTGACAAAGCGAAGGCTGAGGGGAGAATTGCAGCTCATTTCAAAATCTAACAATTTCATGGGGCCGCTTTTCTCCGCTGAAATCATCAACCGCAATCTTTTTAAAGGAGGAGAAAAACTCAATCTGGGAATCAGGTTTGGTTATGAAACTCAGATAGCAGGAGGCAGGCAGACCGGCTTGAGTGCAATTGAGAGTGGACTTACAGCAGAATTGGTTTTCCCGAGAATCATAGCCCCTTTTGAATGGCGCGATAATGTTGCTTATGGCGTGCCGCGAACAAGAATTGCACTTTCGTATTCGATATTGAGTCGTGTTAAAAATTACCGCTTATTGTCCACGCAACTAGATTTTGGATACAACTGGAACGGCAGCCGCTATGCTGTTCACGAAATAAAACCCATTGCATTGACCTTTACTCGCTTGAGTAATACCTCCGAATCATTTGAAAATATTTTGTCAAACAATCCTTTTTTAGAGCGGAGCTTTGAGCAGCAATTTATCCCAGGAATGCAATACAATTTCATTTTTAACAATCTGTCAGGAAGAGATCGTGATTTAAGTCGTCTTCTTATTTTTAGGGCTGATTTTGCCGGCAATCTGGCCTACTTAATTGATGAAACCTTCAAAAACGATAGTCAAAACACCATTCTAGGCCGATCATATGCACATTATCTCAGACTAGATTTTGATCTCAGACATTATTTTAGACTTGGCGAAGAGGAAAAGTTTATCGCTCGACTTTTTGCAGGTTGGGGAATGCCACTTTCCAATTCACTTTCTCTTCCTTATATTAAGCAGTATTTTTCAGGTGGACCCAACAGTATCAGGGCATTCCGAATCCGATCACTGGGTCCGGGAACCTACAGACCTGAGCAATTGGATCCGGGATCCTTTTTTGATCAAGCCGGTGACATCCGGCTTGAATTCAACCTAGAGTACCGCTTTCCTCTTGTATCCTATCTCAAGGGTGCTGTATTTTTAGATGGTGGAAACATCTGGTTATACAATGAGAATGAGTCCCTGCCCGGTGGATCTTTTTCCTCCGATTGGTATAAGGAGATTGCATTGGGGACTGGTTTTGGTATCCGGTTAGATGTGGAAATTTTAATTATCAGACTAGATCTGGCTACTCCACTGAGAAAGCCCTGGTTAGAAGAGGGTGAAAGATGGGTCAGCGATTTTCGAATTGGCAAAAAAGATTGGAGGCGAGAGAATCTAATCTGGAATATAGCTATTGGGTATCCGTTTTGATGTTTTTGCTTTTTGTAAAAAGCATTTTTCGATTTTGATTTTTTTCAGTTAGCAGTTTGGCCAATGTGGTTTCTACCATTTTGCCAATCTCGTATCTAAGAAAAACTCTTCCTTCTCAAGAATTCTCACCTCATCATAGCGCTCATGACGACAATTCAGGATGTAATTACAGGAAGACTTTACGATTGAACTTGGGACTTTAAGCGCAAGGGTACGACCATTTTCAATCCATTCCTGTGTGTAATCCGCAAGCACATCAGGTGCGGGATATTGATTCCAATTTGGTGGCAAGAGGTTGGGTTTTAATGGGTAAACTGAATTGTCAGGAATTTCCAATTTTAGAAGATCCAGTGCGGGAGAAATCATTGATGGCAGATTTACCAGATATTCAAGAATAGCAAGTTCAATACTTTCGCTTGTATATAGCACCGGTGTTCCCTTTTTATTCCACCTTCCGGGAAAAAGAGCTGCTCCCTTTCCACTCAAATCACCGGAATACCTTTGTTTAGTCAATCTGTAAACAATCATGACAATTAGCTATATACCCCGTAATCTATTCTTCCCAGCAGGTCTTTTACTTTATCTATACCTCCGGGCACATCAAGGAGTTCAACAGGAGCTAAACCACCCAGTGCAGCATTGGGGAGATCAAGCCATTTAAAGAAATAGTCACTTTTTTCAAATACCTCAGTACCATAGAGGAATAAATCGGTCAATTCAAACAGCTGTATGCTAAATTTTCGGTCTAAAGGTTTTGCTGACTTAATCCAACGGTAGAGGGTTGGCTCCGAAATACTTAACAATCTCGCGGTTTCGGATTTTGTTAAATTAAAGTACCTGCCAAAATTCATTATTATTTCAGCGTCTATTCCGTTGATAGCCATTTTAATAAAGTCAAAAGGATTTTCAATTTTTTCGGAAACATATTTTTGACCCAAAATAGTAGTCAACTTATCGTAGTGTTGTCTAGAGGAATAATTTGATTCAGAGAGTATCATTTGAGAATTTATTTTATCATTTGAACGAAACTTTATGGACTTTAGTTCAAGAGAATAAAAAAGCCTCCATTCTAAATTTAAAGTACATTTCAATTGAAGACAGATGAATTGAATGATGATATCAAAATGGTATAAATCTTCAAAACTGTTTGATAGTATCGAACGGTTTATGTAACAAGCGTACGATACCAACAAATGTTTTTGTAACTATTGCCTTATTGAAAAAGAACTTTATCACTACCACCCACGGTGGGAGAATGATCTTTCTTTACTAAAGGCTAAAGGGTCTTCATCCGAGACAAGGTGAATTTGGTCAATTGACTAAAAATTTAGGGGATTATTTTTTTCTCTAAAGCCTGGATACCGCATCAACCAATCTCCTACTAAACGTCTCAACTTATAACTCTCTCAACCTTTAAAAGTCTCAACCACAACATCTACTTTGTCTTTAATAACGGTCAAACAATTTCTGACGCGAGCTTAAAAAAGAGTCCCTCAACATAGAAAGGTACAGTTACTAAGAAAAATAACCACATGCAAGGATCGTGAAGGGAATTTTGTTGAAAGTTTAATGTGTAAGGTTGAAAAACTCATAAACTTTACACCTTCCACTTTAAACCATTGTCAATCAAATTATTGTTTTATCAAATTAAGTCGATTGACAATAGCACTATATAGGTATTACATAAGAGTAGAAAAAAACTTACACATTAAACCTAAAGTGCATCACATCACCATCCTGGACGACATACTCTTTTCCTTCAACTCTGTGTTTACCGGCTTCTTTGGCAGCGTGCTCCGAACCACAGTTTACGAAATCTTCATAACTGATTACCTCTGCACGGATAAAACCTTTTTCAAAATCCGAGTGGATTACACCTGCTGCAGCGGGTGCTTTTGTGCCCACTTCAATGGTCCAGGCCCTAACCTCTTTTTCCCCGGCGGTAAAATAGGTGATTAAATTGAGCAATTGATAAGCTTTATTGATCACTACATTTACTCCGGGCTCTTCCAATCCTAATTCAGCCAAAAATTCTTTCCTTTCTTCAGGGTCTTCGAGTTCCATTACCTCCGCTTCAATGGCTGCAGAAATCTTAAGAACAAGGGAATTCTCATCTTTAACGGCTTCCTCAAAAATACGGGTAAAATCGTTTCCATCCAGTATGGACTCTTCGTCTACGTTACACACATACATAATGGGCTTGGCTGTGAGCAGCATCATTTCCTTCATACTCTCCTCCAAAATCTCGCTATACTCCACTGCCCTTGCAGGTTTTCCCGACTCCATTTCAGATCTGATATGCTCGAGTTCTGCAACCATCTTTGCAATTTCCTTATCGCCTGATTTACCTTGCTTTTTTAGTTTTTCTAACCTCTTTTCAATGGTATCGAGGTCTTTAAAAATAAGCTCTGCATCAATGATTTCCTTATCTCTCACAGGATTGACACTACCGTCCACATGAATGACATTGTCATCTTCAAAACAACGCACTACATGAATTATCGCATCTACTTCTCTGATATTTCCCAAAAACTGATTGCCTAGTCCTTCTCCCTTACTCGCACCTTTTATCAAGCCAGCTATATCCACAATATCCACTGTAGTTGGAAGGGTCTTTTGCGGCTTAACCAATTCGGTCAGTTTGTCCAATCTAGCATCTGGCACAGTAATCACACCAACATTTGGATCTTTGGTTGCAAAAGGATAATTAGCAGCGAGCGCTTTTGCATTGGTAAGGCAGTTAAACAAGGTCGATTTACCGACATTTGGCAAACCAACGATTCCACATTTTAGTCCCATGGAGCATTATTTTTTTTGAAGGCGCAAAGATAGTAAGTATTGCAAATGCAGCTTGAAGTTTTGAGTTTTTTATTCACTCTCATGAGTTGATAATATACAGTGACGGACATTTTTTTGTTTTTTTGATAAAAAAAAGTGGGGGAAGCGATTGAATACAAAAAGGAATCGTATATTTGCAGCCCGAAAAAAAACATAAAAATATTTTTTAAAGATATGGCAAATCACCAATCAGCAAAAAAGAGAGTCAGGCAGGATGCCAGAAAAAGAGTTCACAACAGATACTACAAGAAGTCAACTCGTACGGCTATCGCTAAGTTTAAAGACATAGAAGACAAAGGAGATGCTGAAAAGTTTCTTCCAAAAGTCATCAGTATGATTGACAGACTGGCAAAGAAAAACCAATGGCATAAAAACAAAGCCTCTAACCTAAAGAGCAAGCTGACCAAGCACGTACAGAGCTTGTAATCAGTTTATCAGCTTAAATGATATTTATCGGGCAATAGGAAATAATTCTTATTGCCCTTTGCTTTTTTGGCTATTCCTCAAGTAAAATACTTTTCAACCATTGAAAGTCCATTGAGCCATAAAGCAATGCTAAGCATTGCAACTTTTGAGATCAAGCAAATTTCATCCAATCCTTTTTCAGCTAACTCTGCGTCCTCTGCGGTAAAACTTTCTTTCCATCAATAAAATATTGGGGATTAGTGCGGTAAAACTTTTTTTCTCCTCTACAAAAATAACTTATAGAAATCCAAGAGAATGCATTTTATGAATTCAAACAAAATTTCATCCAATCCTTTTTCAGCTAACTCTGCGTCCTCTGCGGTAAAACTTTCTTTCCATCAATAAAATATTGGGGATTAGTGCGGTAAAACTTTTTTTCTCCTCTACAAAAATAACTTATAGAAATCCAAGAGAATGCATTTTATGAATTCAAACAAAATTTCATCCAATCCTTTTTCAGCTAACTCTGCGTCCTCTGCGGCCTCTGCGGTAAAACTTTCTTTCCATCAATAAATTATTGGGGATAAGTGCGGTAGACGTTATCCCACCACTGAGAAAACAATTCTTAGAAATTAATCCGGGTTAAAATCCTCAACCAGTTTCAGCACCACTTCCTCATTCACCCTACTTAATGGTTTAGCTGCAATTACCGGAGGCAAATACCCATTCAAAGAACAGTAATCTTTTAAATAAACACTCAATGCCTCCGCAACAGATCCCCCAAAATGAATAGGTGCGCATTTACAGGCAGGAATAGAATGGACATGATAGTAGAAAAACTCCATTAGGCCCTCATTAATCAACTCCTGCATATAGGGATGAGACAGGCTTTTGGATAATCTTCCAAAAACACCGGCAAGTAAAGCATTAACAGTTGATGAGGAATATATTTTCCTTAATGCCAGTCCGGAATCTTCAGGCAGATAGCCAGCTAATTCATTCCCCAATTCTTCCGGTAGTTGGCCATAAAAATAATCCTTCAAAATCCGTTTACCAAACCATGCCCCACTGCATTCATCACCGAGAATATATCCGAGTGCAGGGCGATATTTAACCAGTTTTGAGCCTGTCCACCAGGCTACATTGGCACCTGTACCCAGTATACAGCAGATAGACTCAGTTTTTCCGGCAAGAGCTCGCGCAACCAACTCTAAGTCTGACAACCAATAGAGATTACAATTCGGCAAAGCCTGTTTTAACTCATTTTCTGCTAATTGTATGGATGCATTGCTATTGCTTCCCGCACCAAAGAAGAAAAGGTGGGCAGCAAACTTTCTCTCCTTCTCATCCAAAGGCAAACTCCTAAAAAACGCTTGAATTCCAACTTCCGAAGCCAGAGTCAAATTAATACCCGGACCACTTTTCTCACTTATCAACTCACATGAATCAGTAAAAATTTTCCAGTCACAGGAAGTTCCTCCGCAATCAGCAATTATTATCATGACGTAAAAATAGGTAATCTCATGAATCAATAACAAATCTAAAAGTAGAAATACAGATATTTTTGAACTTTCAACTTTCATTTCTTCATCGTGACATTCCTTAATAAACTCCCAAAAAAAAAGTTCATCTTAAATGGCTTCATAACTCATTGATTTTCTATATATATATATATATCCCAAATATATGCAAAAAATACCCTTCAAAAGTTCTATTGGTAAGCTAAGAATCCAGTAAAATTGTATTGATTTAATTGACATTTTTCTTATTTTATTTACCCTTTTCAAAAAATGAGCACCACACCGCCATACAAAAAACAAGCCGGGAACACCTACGGAGCAGAGCATCCTAAAGCCTTCTGTCCCTCTCGGTTGTTTGGACGGGGTGGGTTTAGTAAAC
>RECS01000045.1 GCA_007693915.1 Saprospirales bacterium
ATTCATGTCTGAATGGATTGATAGACCAAAACAAAAGCTATTATTTGCACAAAATCCTTCGCGAGACCTTTGCGACTTTGCGGCTTTGCGAGAAATCAAATCCCATGCACCATGCAACCGAAATTGATAGACCAAAACAAAAGCTATTATTTGCACAAAATTCTTCGCCAGACCTTTGCGACTTTGCGGCTTTGCGAGAAATCAAATCCCATGCACCATGCAGCTGACCTGAATAAATCATAGAGAAGATTAATCACCCCTCCTTTCTGGAAGCCAATAAATAAAGTATAGCCATTCGGACTGCCACCCCGTTCTCGACCTGATGTAGTATAATACTTTGCTGAGAGTCCGCCACATCAGAGCTAATTTCCACTCCTCTGTTCATTGGACCCGGATGCATGATGACTACTTCATTATCAAGACTGTCCAGTAATTTTCTGTTGACCCCGTAATATAAACTATACTCCCTTAACGATGGAAAATACTTTACACTCTGCCTCTCCAATTGGATCCTAAGAATATTAGCAACATCTGCCCATTCCAAAGTAGATTTGATGTCATTGGAAACCTCAACACCCAAGCTACCTATATTTTTCGGAATCAAGGTTGGTGGGCCACATAGTCTTACATTTGCGCCCATTTTTGTCAAACAGAATATGTTACTAAGGGCAACTCTTGAATGCCGAATATCCCCGATTATTGCAATATTCTTACCAGCCACCTCCCCGATTTTTTCTTGCATAGAATACAGGTCTAGTAGTGCTTGCGTTGGATGCTCATGCGTTCCATCCCCGGCATTTACAATATTGGCATCAATGTTTTTAGCTAGAAAATACGGGGCACCTTGTAATGGATGACGCATCACCACCATATCCACCTTCATGGATAAAATATTTTGAACGGTGTCCAAAAGCGTTTCCCCTTTTTTTACAGAAGAAGCAGAGGCTGAAAAATTAATCACATCAGCTGAAAGCCTTTTTTCAGCAAGCTCAAAAGAAATCCGTGTCCGGGTAGAGTTCTCAAAAAAGAGATTGGCAATAGTGATATCTCGTAGCGATGGTACTTTTTTAATGGGCCGATTAATCACTTCTTTGAAGTAGGATGCCGTTTCCATGATGAGCTCAATGTCCTCTTTTAGGAGGTGCTTGATACCCAGAACATGTTTGGTACTCAAAGTTGATGCCATTTCCTAACTAATCATTTCTTTTTGGAAAAAGTAAAATTTTATTGGCCAAGGTTCCCTCTTCCCAGTCCACTCTTACATAAGCCTCATCAAGAGAGTCCACTGTAATTCCCACATAATTGGCCTTAATGGGTAAGTGTCTGTTAAAACGTCGATCTACCAATGCAAGTAATTCCACTGATTCGGGCCTACCGTAATGCTGGAGTGCCGTCATAGCAGCCTGTACTGACCTGCCGGTATATAGAACATCATCGACGAGCAATACTTTCTTACCCTCAACAATAAAATCAATTTCAGTAGGACTTGCTGCCAGTGGCTTATTCCTGATGCGAAAATCATCTCTGTAAAAAGTAATATCCAATTTACCGTAAGTAAAGAAAGATGCTTCAAGTTCTTCCCTTAAAAAGTTGACAATTCTATCTGCTAATGGAACTCCACGCGGCTGTACACCAATGATGCAGGTATCCTTAAAATCACCATAATTTTCTATCAACTCCTCGCACAAACGTCTGAGAGTAATGTAGAACCTGGTTTTTTCAAGAATAATTTTTCCGCTTTCCATCTTAGGGCAAAAATACAATTAATGCCGAAATATTGTATTTATTTCTCATCTTTAATCGCTGTGGGAAATGGATTCAAGATACGAACTATCAAATAAGGGATAGGAGGTTTTGGCTTCGACTCCGCCATTAAATTTACTCAACACCTCGCGAAGGATCACTTTCCAACCTTCCTAACTTTCGTCAAATTTCGTACTTTTGCCAAAATTTTCAAAAAAATGGGAAGAGCATTTGAATATCGAAGAGCAGCAAAAGAGAAACGCTGGGCCAATATGTCCCGAATTTTTCCAAAATTGAGTAGAGCAATAACTGTCGCGGCAAAAGAGGGTGGCCCCGACCCTGACACCAATTCTAAACTGAGGTTGGCGATCGCAAATGCGAAGACGAATAACATGCCCAAAGACAATATTGATAACGCTATCAAAAGAGCGGAGGGTAAGGACTCTGCAGATTTTGTAGAGGTTAATTATGAGGGCAAAGGTCCGCATGGACTGCTCGTTTTTGTCGAGTGTGCCACAGACAACACTACCCGAACAGTTGCCAATGTAAAATCCTATTTCAACAAAAGCGGAGGACAATTAGCTCCTACGGGATCGCTTGAATTTATGTTTAACCGAAGAACGGTGATTGAATTTGAACTGGTGGAGGGAATGGAATTGGAAGAGCTGGAATTGGAATTAATAGATGCCGGGCTTGAAGAATTAGAACAGGATGGGAATACAGTATATGCCTACGGTGATTATACCAGTTTTGGAACGCTCGTAAAGGCTTTTGAAGACAAAGGAATGGAAGTGATCAAGGCGGATTTACAGCGCTTCCCAACAAGTCCTGTTGATTTCACCGATGACCAAATGCCGGCTATTGAAAAGCTGATTGATAAACTAGAGGAAGACGATGACGTTCAAGCAGTATTTACCAATATGAGTTGATTTTTTTTACCCTAATCACCTTATTCAAAGGGTATATTTTTTTATATTGCGAGGAGTTAAAATAAAAATGTTTAATGCGTTGTTTTGAGCGTAGCTTTAACGAACACGAAGAGTGGATTGTCTAAAGTATAAGTTTTTTTTGAACCACATAGACACATAGTTTCACATAGTTTTTTAACTGCTGATCTTTGGCTTCTTGACACCAACAAAAACGGTGGTTTGACCACTATAACCCAAAATGGTTAGTTGGTTACCTTTATCACAAATTGAGTCTTCTCATCAACTCCGGCTCGTAGCCAACTTGTTGACGTATTGGAGGTGTAATTTTCCTTTACATTTTTTCATCCTCAGTCTTTTACATCAGCTAACTCAATATCATTACAAATTCTTACGAGAAAGGCAACCTTCTGAACTTTTCGACAATTTAGCTTTTGCTTCCTCCCTCAATTGTCGGGTGGTTTTTCTGCTATTATCATGACTCCAGCCGGGCGGACCGAAAGCATACATCCAGGCAGCTTTCAAATCAGGAGCTTCAGCAATGTCCCTGGCAAGGTCCCTCCATTCATGAAATCCGATAATCACCGGGTTGTAGGTATTGACATTTCTAGTCAATCCGTAGTTTGGTTTTTCCTCTTCCTCTTGAAAGGTCCCGAAAAGTTTGTCCCATAGTATCAGAACCCCTGCATGGTTTTTATCAAGGTATTTTAGATCAGAAGAGTGATGAACCCGATGATGCGATGGGGTATTAAAGATAAATTCAATCCAACGAGGCAATTTACCTACTGCTTCTGTGTGTATCCAAAACTGATAAATCAGACTTATTGCCTGCATAGTCATTACCATCACAGGGTGAAATCCAACTAAGGGCAACCAAAGCCAAAAAATAAAACTACCCGAAAAATTACCTGTCCAGGTTTGTCTGAGTGCAGTGGACAGATTGTATTTCTGCGAGGAGTGGTGTACTACATGAGATGCCCAGAAATAGCGGATATTGTGTGAGTTCCTGTGAAACCAATAGTAGGTAAGGTCTTCAGCAAAAAAAAGGAGGATCCAAACCCACCATGCTGTTCCCAAATCCCAAAGACTAAATTGCCAAACCAGCATGTATGCGCCAAAAACTATCGCCTTACCCAAAATCCCTGAGAGCACATTTCCTATCCCCATTGATAGGCTGCTGAGGGTATCTTTGGTCTCATACAGCTCCTTCTTACTTATAGCAGAAAAAATGATTTCAGCCAAAAGCAATGCAATGAATGCAGGTATAGCAAAATGAATGAGGTCAGGCACAACAGCAAATATTCTCGTTAATCATGGCATTTTGTGGCGGTTTACTTTACAAGCCCCCCTTTAACTTTTGATTTCATGCTGTTAAGAGTTCGGACTTCATTAACCTCCTCCCCTCCTCCGGGAAATTCCATCAACATAACGATATCTCCTGTCTGGGTCATTTCAGAATCAATTACCCAACCGCTTGATCTTTCTACTTTCATACTCCCAAAAACTTCCCCGCTTAGCTCAACATTCCCCATTTCATTCAGCATTTTAAAAAAACTACCCTCTAGATCAAAATCTACCTTCCCTGCCACATCAATGTAAAAATAACTTTCATCTACCTTTTTAAGGGTATAATCTGAATTGATGGTCATATTCAGCATTCCCTCCATAGTAGTTTCTTTGCTCCAGCTATCACCAATACGCTTTGGAGCATCGGGATAGAAAGCCATAGAAATATTCATCGCCTCCAAGAAGAATGATTCGTCTAAAAATCCATACAATTTTGCAGCAGGCAATTGTTCAGCAGGAAGCAGAGACTTGAAATAGTCATCCAATCCTTGAACAACACTATCAAAGTCCCTTATTTCAATTATTTTTCCTTTTGAGCTTATAGTAAACCCAAAATTTATTTCTCTTAGAAGTTCCTGAAACTCACTTGTCTTTTCGAAGAGTTCTTCCATCTCTTCAAGGTGTTCAGCCTCACCCATTAGCTTAATTTCCACTTCCTCAAAAAAAGCTGTCACATGAAACAAGCCCTCAGCTGACTCATCAACACTAAAATTTATTCTTGTTTTCTGTTCACTACCACTTTCATTGGTAAAGGTGGGCATTTTGGTCGTCACCAAATTACTATTTATGGTCTCCTGCCAATAACTCTCACCTTTTTGGAGATTGAGCTCAATAACAAACTCCTCCCTACTTGTGCAGGAAAAAAGCAAAACCAGTAGGCATAAAAAAAGAAATATTCTCATTTCGATAATTTTAAAGCATTAGATAACTGAAACTTTCCACTAATGGTTTCTTCCAACCGCCCACACTACTCTATTCTTGCTTTTATTTAATAATATTTACTTTCCTCACAGCCATTCCCTGATCGGATACTATTTGTATCAAATACATACCCTGGGGGATGTCGTTCAGGTCAATAAAATTAGAGTGAATATTGCTGTACTCTTTTATTAGCCTACCCTCCATGTCAATAAGCTGCAAGGACCTGATCTGCTCCATAGGTATTTCGGTTTTGATATGGAGTTGATCAGAAGCCGGATTGGGATAAACTGTGACATCTGAATCTGTCCACTCCAAGTCTGGCGTTGAACTTAAGGTCTTGGCAGCAATAACGGCAGCTAATGCATTTGCCTTTCCATGCCCCCAGCGAAGGTCTCCATCCGGACCTATATCACCGGTATGCTGATCCAATCTCGCGGTTTGAATTAAAATCTCTCTTGCTTCTGAAGCGGACAAACCCGGATGAGCTTCCAGCATCAATGCAACGATTCCGGCTACCATTGGACCTGACATAGAAGTACCGGAAAACGCTCTGAATCCATAGGTACGCCCCTCATGATCAATAGAAGCAAGAAAACCCGATTGTGTCGGATCAAAATAATTTACCGAAGAAACTACAGCTTGACCGGTTGATGAAATATCAGGTTTTACCCTCCCATCCACTGTAGGACCCGAGCTTGAAAATGTAGAAAGCGTTCCGCCTGATTCCTGTCCAAAGACATTGGTAGTAGTTCTCAAGTACGAGCCAACCGTAATTACATTTTTGCCTACACCACCCGGTTCACCTACAGCGTAGAGCACATCACCGGCAAGCGCACCGGGATAATTGTCTAAAAATGGTTGTCCCCAATTGGTATATCTCGGATAAAGTTTTATGCAATTCCACATATGCACATGGCTGTCCTCTGAACTAACCATCAAGACAACTCGGTAGGGTGAAGTATTCCGAATTTCAAAACGGATTGAGGGTTTATCATTTAAAAAGTGTCCGTAAACATTTTCTGCGATAAGGTGGACCTCACCTCCAGGCACATCGTGAATTTCATCAATACTATGATCATCATCTGAATAATAAATTGGAATTTCTAATAGCGGCTCATTAGAATCATCAACAAGCATCAGTCCTGCACCAAAGGAACTGAATTCTGAGCCCCACATAGAAACTGTCTGACCAAATTGATCTGCTACATTGCCAAAACCAACAACAGTATAAATCGTATCACCGGGCTGTTCAGTAAAATCTACATCAAGATGGAAGGATCCTGTTCCGTTATTTCCTGCAGATCCAACAAAAATCCGACCAGGTCCATGGAGCATATCAATTCCATAGTTTTTTAAAGAACTACCGTCATGAGGTCCAAGGTGACTACCAAAACTCATATTCACCACAAATGGTTTGTTCACTGACTCCGCGTAATTGGCAATGTAATTGAATGCATCAACCAATGACGGACCATCTCTTCTTAGTGAAATAAATATCAATTCAGATTCTGGCGCAGCTCCTATGTGGGGTGTTCCACCACCACTGCCACCGGCTATTCCGCCGACATGAGTTCCGTGTGAACCCGGCCCAAACACATATAAGGTATCCTGCTGTGCCTCAAGCAAGGCCTGCTGACCTACATACTCCGTGCCAAATGAAAAGCCATCAGGAGCAGGCCCGGATAATTTATTCTGGTCCCAAGCCCTAGAAATTCGCAAGTCAGTTAAGGTCGTGTCATAGAAGTTCGGATGAGTGTAATCAAACCCCCAATCGATTATAGCTATTATGACTCCCTTGCCTGTGTAAGCTCTGGAAAGCCCCAAACCTCTGTTTACACTATCCGTTCTTGAATCTATAGTCGCCAGTCTTAGATTGGGATCAACAGGTTCAGCAATTTCAATGTATTTCAGTCCCTCAATTTTCAGAAAATAATCTAGTGCTGAAATGGGTACTCTGAAGGTCCAAAGATCGTTGATACGTGTATCGTTTTTTATACCCAATCTGTTCAATGCAGTTCGATCTATTCTCTCCACATCCACCAAAGCAAGTACACCTACATAATAATCATTACCCTTAGCTACCAAATCGTACTCCAGTTTGAATTCAGGGGTAAGTGCATCACCCGACCTTTTAGTATCTTCAAATTGGGAAAAAAACTTTTTGGCACCGATATTCATATGTGGCTGTGCCAGAAGTCCAATAGTTGTAAAACATAAAACAGCAATTATTAATAATACCCTGTGAATCATAATTTATAAAATTTTTGAAGCAACAAACTTATCAAAAATATTTGAGTTTTTCATTGATTTCGGATTTTTTACATAGAAATGCCAATAAGTGATGAAAATGATTTAGCAGCTCTTACTTCCAGCTGGTTTGTGATCCAAATTTTTAAAGCTGCAAAAAATCAACCAAAATAGAGAGAGTCACACCCATAAGGATCCATGGCACAAAAAACAGCACTCCCCCAAACCTAAAACTCAATATAAAAATGCGCTCTCCAACTCAGCGATTAGATCACCTATGTCTTCAATTCCGGTAGAAATCCTGATAAGTGAATCCTCGATGCCGGTAGACTCTCTGATTTGCCTATCCACATTGATGTGGGAAGAAGTGGCAGGATGAAGAAGTAAGGTATCCGTATCGCCTAGGGTAGGTGCTTTTGAATATTCCAATGCATTGCAAAAGCGAACTGTACCCTCTAAGTCACTGTTCAGCACAAAGCTCAGCATACTGCCGGGCTGACTCATTTGTCGAGTGGCGAGATGGTTCTGTGGATGGGAACTCAATCCCGGATAGTTGACTTTCCTGACCACATCAGTCCTGGAATTCAGATATTCTGCAAGCTTTTGGGCATTGCGGCATTGTTGATCCATTCTCAGAGTCAATGTTTTCATACCCTGAGCAATCAACCACGCCTCAAAAGGGCTGATCGTACCGCCTATGAGTTTGAGACTTTTCCAGACCCTATTCCTCATAAATTCACTATCATTTCCGACTATAGCACCACCTATTGAATTGCCATGGCCATTGATAAACTTGGTGGTGGAATAAATCACAAAATCAGCTCCAAGATCCAAAGGTCGTTGCAGATAAGAAGTACAAAATGTATTGTCAACGATGGTGGGAATTCCAGCAGATTTGGCAATTTTAGAAACCGCCCTAATGTCGATCAATTCCAGACCGGGATTGGTGGGTGTTTCATAATAGATCAGCCCCAATTCCCTTAAATGGCTATTGACTTTGGATTCCAAGGTATCCAGATTCCTGAAATCAGCAGTAATTATAGGATGTCCTGCTCTTTTCAATTCACTGAAAAAATACTCCAATGTCCCACCATAAAGCGAAGGATGAATCAGCACTGCCTGACCTTTTTCCAATATAGACTGCACCAATGTACTGATTGCAGCCATTCCTGAAGTGGTAAGCAAAGCAGATTTCTCTTCAGAACTTTCAAGCCCTTCTAAGAGAGCCAGTTTGTCCTGCACCGCCTCTATGGTAGGATTGCCGTATCGCGTGTAAATAAACCCCTTTTTTTCTCCCTTAAAAACTTCAATGGCCTCCTCCATGGAGGGCGCATAAAAAGAACTGCTTTGGTAAATCGGCAATTGGTGTGAGCCAAATTGTTGATCAACAAATAGTTCTCTGGCGCAAATAGTGGCGTATTTTTTGGACATATTTTCAATAATTTTTCGATTACAAACCTAATCAGAAAATTGCAAGCTGATCAAAAAAAATAGTTATTTTTCTTTTTTTATAAAATAATTTCTAAAAAACTTGAATTATTTACCTAACTTTACTTCTATATTTTTTATCATCCTAAATTTGAAATACTATGAAAAAAATGCCTTTCCTTTCCGCAGTCGCAGCCCTGTGTGTGTGTGTGTGATCATAAGAAAGCGAACACCGAACACCGATTAACGAACACAGATTTGTGAAGTCATTAAGATAGAATGAATAAGTTTGATTTAGAAAAACAATTGATAGACTTTTCAAGTCTAATTATTGAGAAACCCCATTAAATGTCTAAAAATTATTCGTCAAATCAACTAGAAAAAAATTGCTCTGTTCAGGTACTTCCGTATCGCTAAATTATGGAGAAGCTCAAAGCAGTGAATCAATAAAGGATTTTGTACATGAGATGAAAATTGTACTCAAAGAATTGCGGGAAACACTAATATGCCTAAAAATTATTGACCGAACAAAGTTTACAAAACACAAGCTAAAATCGAGAAAGCTTAAGGTGAAAACAATGAATTAATTTCGATTTTTGTAAATAGCATTAAAACTGCGCAAAAAAATATGAAATAATGAGGAATCCTCTTAACTTGGAAGTTCTGACTCCTGGTGATTATTATTTTGACATTGATACCAATGCGTTATTCAATAATGGAAGTATTGACATGAGTGAACTTCCAATTTACACCGTAATTGATGTCAATTTTGTTTTGCCCACTTCTTTAAATGTTGAGATACTTGACAAGCTTTACAAACCCACTCATGAAGAGCACATTGTCAAATTGATTGCCTATCAGTTAGCAGGATGGAATAATTATTTTGGAGGGTTTGGACTTCCGG
>RECS01000123.1 GCA_007693915.1 Saprospirales bacterium
CGTCAAATTTTTTAGAGTAGATGATATAGACGTAATAATTCATTGGATATGAATTAGTATAAACAAGAAAGCCTCTCAATTAATTGAGAGGCTTTAAGCGGTCCGGACGGGACTCGAACCCGCGACCCCCTGCGTGACAGGCAGGTATTCTAACCAACTGAACTACCGGACCAAAACACTATCCAAAGATAGTTTATTTTTTTATTTGGACTCGAACCCGTCTCGTCAAATTTCAAAAAAATTGACGAGATGACAGGCAGGTATTCTAACCAAGTGCCTGTCTCGGGAAGTTCTCTTAACGAGAAACTACCGAACCATAACACTATCCAAAGATAGTTTAATTTTTTATTTGGACTGCAACCCGTCTCGTCAAATCTTGAAAAAATTGACGAGATGACAGGCAGGTATTCTAACCAACTGCCTGTCTCGGGAAGTTCTCTTAACGAGAAACTACCGGACCAAAAATTTAAACTTGTGAACTTTTTCACTAAGCGAATGCAAAAGTAGTTTATCGTTTTTTATTTGACAAGCTTTTTTTAAAAAAAATTTACATTAATTTATTTGATGCAGTTTAAGTCTAAGGATTGACTTATCTTAGCTGTTCTTTTTGTAATTAATTTTTAATTACCATTGCCTAAAATTTAATTAAGTATGGTATTTCTCGATTTTGAAAAGCCTCTTGAAAGTCTTTACGAACAACTGGAAAAAATTCGCCAGGTTGGTGAAAAAGGAGATGTGGATGTAAGTCCCATGATTCAAGAGCTTGAAAAGAAAATAAACGACAAACGCATTGAGATCTATGATCACCTTAGCGGATGGCAAAGGGTACAATTGTCCCGACATCCGGAACGACCTTATACTTACCACTATATAAAGCACTTGACTTCCAGTTTTATTGAGCTACATGGAGACAGATATTTTAAAGATGATAAAGCCATAGTTGGTGGATTAGGAAAAATAGACGGTCGCACGGTTGTTATAATTGGTCATCAAAAAGGGGTCAATACTAAAATGCGTCAATATCGAAACTTTGGCATGGCTAATCCTGAAGGCTATCGCAAGGCACTTAGATTGATGAAAATGGCAGAGCGCTTTGGATTCCCTGTTTTATCTTTGATAGATACACCAGGTGCCTATCCGGGTCTTGAAGCTGAGGAAAGAGGACAAGCAGAGGCAATCGCTAGAAATCTATTTGAAATGGCTCAGCTAAAGGTTCCAATCTTGTGCTATGTAATAGGTGAGGGCGCTTCAGGTGGTGCTATAGGCATTGGGTTAGGAGACAGGGTCTTTATGTTAGAAAATACTTGGTATTCAGTAATCTCCCCAGAGTCTTGCAGTTCCATTTTATGGAGAAGTTGGGATCACAAAGAGCAGGCTGCTGAGCAATTGAAACTCACTGCTGAAAATATGTTCGAATTTGGTTTAATAGACGGAATAATTTATGAACCGCTTGGTGGTGCTCATGCAAACAGAGAAGAAATGGTGGAAATTCTTAGAAAGCATATCAATAAGGAGCTAGATATGCTAGAGGGAATGGAAGTTGATGAATTGATTTCAAAGCGCATCGAAAAATACGAAAAAATGGGTCGCTTTATGGTCGAAGAGCCCGAGCTAGAGGAAGCAGAAAAAGATAGTTCTAAAGAGCTAGCCCCAGCACCCAATGAAGGATCTGCAAATCAAAAATCAGATGATCATTCCTAAGTTTATTAACTGGAGAATTAATAGTGCACTAAAAAAACGTTCCCTTTATAAAGGAATTAATCCTGCAGAGAGTATCTGCTTTGTGACCGATTTCCAAAACAAATCTTCACGTGATTTGCTATTGCGGCATGCTGAAGAGCTAAACAAAAGATATAAAAAGGTTATAGTCTTGTTTTATTTTGATGGATCCAGAAAAAAACTTGAAAATACAAATCCTAACACCTCAGATATAAATGTGGTAACCCGATCAGATTTTAACCTGTTCGCAGGAGTAAAGGAGAAAAAGTATCAAAATCTAATGCAAGAATCATTTGATCTGCTGTGTAATTTTGATACCTCTAAATCCAGACTTACTCATCTTTTTTCAGCCAACTCAAAGGCAAAGTTCAAAATTGGAATTGATCTTGAACAGACTGAGATATATGATTTGTTTATTGATAGAGAAGGTTCCCCATCTATCAAGCAATTGATCCATGATTTGAAAGAGGTGATGAATAGTATATTTTCTCACCAGCTTACTAAAAGCTAAACTTTACTAGTGCTTCTCCTCTTCTTATTCCCATAAAACTTCCGTCTTTTCCCATCATTTGATCTACCATTTTTTCTATTATGGTTAGAATTTTGATGTTTTTGCGGAGCGGGTTCAACTACATCTTCCACTGAGGGGTATGGATGATTCCCAATAACGGAGATTTTTTTACCAATTAATTTTTCTATATTTTTTAAATCAACTTTTTCTGCTGCTGAACAAAATGCTATAGCAATACCATCATTTCCTGCTCTTCCTGTACGACCAATCCGGTGCACATAACTTTCTGAAACATTTGGAAGGTCGAAATTAAATACATGCGTCAAATCATCGATGTCTATCCCGCGAGCAGCAATATCGGTTGCAATAAGTGTTTTTATTTTACCATCTTTAAACTGGTTCAATGCTTTTTGTCTGGCGTTCTGACTTTTATTTCCATGTATGGCAGCAGAGCTGATTCCTGATTTATTTAAAAATCGTACCACTTTATCAGCACCATGTTTAGTTCTTGTAAATACTAAAGACATTGGTACATCCATTTCTTTTAAAAGATGGAGAAGCAAGTGATTTTTATTGCCTTTATCGGTATGATAAACAGTTTGATTTATTTTTTCAACTGTGGTGGCAGGTGGACTTACTTCCACTTTTACCGGCTGATACAAAATTGTTGAAGACAGTTTTTTGATCTCGTCAGGCATTGTTGCTGAAAAAAGCAGAGTCTGTCTTTTTTGGGGTAAAAATTTAATGACTCTTTTTACATCATGAATGAACCCCATGTCCAGCATTCTGTCAGCTTCATCGAGAATAAAAATCTCGAGATGAGATAAATCAATAAATCCTTGTCCTATGAGATCTAACAATCTTCCTGGAGTAGCTGTAAGAATTTCAGGGCTTTTCTTCAAAGCTGTTGTTTGAGCATTTTGAGAAACTCCGCCAAATATTACTGTGTGCTTCAAAGAGGTGTACTTTGAGTAAATTGCAAAACTTTCATCAATTTGAATGGCAAGTTCTCTAGTAGGAGTCAAAATCAATGTGCGGATGGCATTTCTTTTTACTGGCTTATTTTTGCTCAGGATTTCTATAGTAGGCAATGCGAAAGCTGCTGTTTTTCCTGTACCCGTTTGTGCGCAAGCGATTATATCTTTACCTTGGACTAAAGGAGGAATGGCTTTTTCCTGGATAGGTGTTGGATGCTGATATCCCGCATCATTTAGGGCCCTGAGTATATGCTCAGATAATTGTAAATTATTAAAATTCATATGTTTTTTTGAAAATTGACTGAACTGCTCTCGAGCGTTCTAAAAAGTTCTATAAGACTATGTGGAAACAAATACGAGGAGAAATCAAATAATTAAATAAAATACAAAGATACGAAAATATTTGGAACTGGTACTTTTGTGTTTTTGAGCACCATGAATTTGTTTTATTTCAGTAAAAAATTAGTTACTAAAAACCATTTTATTTTTTGACTTTAATAATTTTAACTATCAGGACTTACCTTTGTTAACAGATTAATGGAAAAAGAAAAAACCATATTATTTTACGATGGCTATTGTTTAATGTGTAGCTCACTGGTGCAGTGGGTAATGAAAAAAGACAAAGACTCGTCTATTTACTTTGCTGCATTGCAGGATGAAAATTTCTCTGAATTCCTGAAAAAAGCTCCTTCTCATATTCGAGACGCTGATTCGGTTATTTTATATCACAAAGGTAATTTTTCTCATTATTCAGAGGCCATCTTTAAGTTGTACGGCATCTTGGGTTATCCGTGGAAAATCCTAAATGTATTCCGTGTTTTTCCTTTGTTCATCAGAGACAGTGTTTACAGGTTCATTGCTAAACATAGGACTAGGTGGTTTGGAAGTACTGATGTCTGTTATATAGTTCCTCCGGAAAAAAGGGGAAATTTCTTAACTGATCCTAGTCGTAATTTCTCTGAATCTAAAAAATGAACACCCCACCTCAAACCCTCCTCACTCCCCTTAATTTCTCTCCGGCAAGCTCGAGGGTTTCCGGCTTTTTAGCAAAACAGAATCTAACTACTTTATGGTCTGTCTGGGCCGTGTAGAAAACAGAAACGGGAATGGTTGCTACACCGTACGTTTTGGTTAGCTCTACTGCAAAATCAACATCCGGCAAATCACTTAATTCACTGTAATCAAACAATTGAAAGTAAGTGCCTTTGCAAGGGATAGCCTTGAAAGGAGTATCCTCAATTTGGGTAGCAAATAAATCTCTCTTCTCCTGATAAAAACTCCCAAGACCTAGGTAATTCAATGGATTGGAAAGATAATCAGCAAGACCATACTGCACAGGAGTATTTACTGAAAACACATTGAACTGGTGTACTTTCCTGAATTCTTTCATCAATTTTGGTGGAGCTACTACATAACCCATTTTCCAGCCCGTATTGTGGAAGGTTTTTCCAAAAGAAAAAGTAACAAGACTCCTAGTGTATAATTCAGGATAGGCGAGAACTGACTGATGTATCTTGTCGTCAAAGATAAGATGCTCATATACCTCATCACTGAGTAATATAACAGAGGTATTTTTCAGCATGGACTGCAATGCCTCCATATCTTTTTTCTCAAAAACTGCACCACTTGGATTGTGTGGATTATTTAGAATAAGCATTTTTGTTTTTGGGCTGATTAATGCAGAAAGCTTATCCCAATTGATAGAATAATCAGGCGGTCGCAGTTCATAGGGTATGACAATACCACCATTTAAATTCACTGCGGGTCCGTAACAATCATATGCTGGTTCAACTAAAATAACTTCATCTCCATTTTTTACAAAAGCACTGATAGCGGTGAATATAGCTTGAGTAGCTCCGGCTGTAATCGTAATTTCGTTATCAGCATTTACTTTTGCGTCATAAAGCTTTTTAAATTTTCCCGAAAGTACATTGCGGAGTTCGGGAATTCCCGGCATTGGAGCATATTGATTATACCCCTTATACATGTAGTGACTCACAAAAGTTTTAAGCCTTGGATCACAATCAAAATCAGGAAAACCCTGAGCAAGATTAATTGCAAAATGCTCCTTAGAGAGAGCAGACATCACAGAAAAAATAGTTGTCCCAACATTGGGAAGCTTACTTTCAGCTAAATTAAAAGTCATTTGGTTCAGTTTATGCTGACCTAAATGTACGGTAAATTTCTGAGATGGCATCAGCGAGTTTGCGGTCTTTTTCAGTAACCGTATTACCGGCATCATGTGTACTCAGGTGAATACTCACTCTATTGTAAACATTTGACCATTCAGGGTGATGGTTCATTTGTTCCGCTGCAAGTGCCACAGCAGCCATAAAAGCGAATGCCTGTTTAAAATCAACAAATTTTACTTCCGCACTTAATCGATTTTTTTCTTCTTTCCAGTTCATAATCTTTTTCAGGAAAACACAAAGGTTGCTATTCTGTTCAGAGATTTTTTTCCGAGTCCTTTAAAAGGTGCATCAAAATATTGATTTCTTTCTCGCTTAATTTCCTCCATTTGCCCACTGGAAGATTACCAAGTTGTATGTTCATTATCCGTATGCGTTGAAGGCGGGTAACTTCGTATCTCAAAACCTCACACATTCTCCGGATTTGACGATTCAACCCCTGAATGAGTATGATACGAAAACTGTGCGTTCCGGTTTTTTCAATATAACAAGGTAGAGTAACCGTATCCAGAATGGGCACACCACTTGCCATTTTTTTCAAAAAAGCATTCGAAACCGGCTTGTTGACACTGACGATATATTCTTTTTCATGGGCATTTCCGGCTCTTAAAATTTTATTTACAATATTACCGTCATTAGTGAGAAGAATTAATCCTTCGGAGGGTTTGTCAAGACGTCCAATATGAAAAATTCGTTCAGGATAATTCACAAAATCAACGATATTCCCCTTCACATTGCGATCTGTTGTGGAAACGATACCGGGAGGTTTATTCAAGGCGATATAAACCCGTTTTTTCTTGTCAGCTGATGTAACGAGCTTTCCATCAACAGTAACCTGATCACCACTATTTACACGATTTCCCTTTTGTGCTAATTCATCATTTAGTTTTACTCTACCAGATTCTATAAGTCTATCCGCTTCTCTTCTTGAGCAAAAACCAGTATCACTGATGTATTTATTCAGACTAATTGAATCTCTGTTGGATTTCATTACTCGCTAATTCCGACTTTTTTTAATTAAAAAACAAACTGTTCATTGAAACAATTAAAAACTACTTTAAAAGTAATCTGAAGCATTAGATTAGATAATTAAACTCAATGAATCAATTAAACTCCAGTGTTAAACCAAGGCTGATAAAATGAATTAAAGTAAAGTTATAAACATCGGATACATCAGCGCCACCCTCGAGAAAACGATAACCCAACATAAGGCTGAAATCATCTACAGGATAGTATCGTCCTCCTATAAAAAAGTCAAAAGCCCTTCCTTGGGAGGCTGCTAAGCCATCTCCTTCTAGGAAAACTCCCCAATTTTCTGCTTTGTATCCAAGGTGTATATTTAAAAGTGGTACAAATCCCACATCTGTTTCTCTTCCATGAGCTGTATCAGCTGTCAATCTAATAGTCGCATCTCTAAGTTTGGCAGTCGCCCCCAAACCAAAAGTCCATTTGTCTGTATAAATTAGATCCCTACGATAAGATATGCGATAACTATTGAATTTATAAAAACCGGTAATCTCATTATTCCTCTCAAATTCAATTCCCTTAAATAGGATATTTTCATCTAATGTACCCTTGTAATCCAGATTGAGTGGAGCAAATAAAAAGGTCAAATGGTTCCGTTCTGCCCAACTCCTTCTTACCTGAACTCTGATCGGAACAGTAATTCCATCTCTTTCAAACTGATCAGTGAAACTTAAGGTAGTCCCATCGTCATTGGGAACTCTAAAATCATTATACGCCTGAAAAAAAACACCGCTCTCAACACCAAATGACCATTGCGCCGCAACTGAGCCGGAGATTAAAAACAAAAGCCAAATCAGTAATATTTTCATTTTATCTTTTTATAAACCATTCTGTCAACTAAATTACTAACAATTTTATTTTGTTACAGTTGCCTACTGCAACATTATCCCAAGTCCGATTTTTGACCCTTCACAGGATTTCCTAACTTGCAAAAGCATCAACTTTGATTTGTGAGAGGTCCATTTTACATTTACTTATTCACCTTCCATAATCTTAGACTGAGGAAAACAAAGTGTCCATTACCTTTCTCCCATTTAAAAAAAAATCTTAAAGAAAACTCATATATTAAAAAAACTATTATCTTTACGTCGTCTTGATTAGGGCAATCTGACCAATTGTATTCCAAACTTAGTCAAGACCGTAGAAAGTTTCTCAAAACTTTCATACGTAGTTTTCTTATTTTGAGACCTTAATCGAAAAAGCCTGAACTTAACGAAGCTCAGGCTTTTCGATATTTTAGATACAGCTGCTTTTTTATTTCAATAAAATTTCAAAGGGAAGATTTCGTTAAAATCTGGTTAGTCCATTCATTTCATTAGCCTTAACAGAATGTCTGCCTTATCTAAAAAAATTATTCTTGCCTTAATTGCTTTTCTACTTTTATACTTTTTGTTTACTTTTTTGCGGGGGGATATAAGCTCCTCTGCTACTAGTTCATTAATGGCAGAAGTTCAGAAAGGTACTTTGGAGATTGAAGTTCGTGCAACGGGTGAACTGCAGGCCAAAAATTCCACACAAATTACGGCACCGGGAGCTATGCGCTCAGTTGGAATCATGAGAACTACGATATCAGATCTTGTTCCAGAGGGTACGGTAGTTGAAGAGGGAGATTATGTAGCGCAACTTGACAGAGCTGAAGTCAGTCTTCAGATACAGTCAGCTGAGGCAGAAATAGAGCGGATAGAAACTCAGCTTCTGCAATTACAAATAGATACAGCCATCGAAATGCAGGGGCTGAGAGACCAACTGCTCAATCAACAATTTGTTCTGGAGGAAAGGCAAATTCAACTCTCTCAAAGTAAATATGAACCACAAATGACCATTAGACAGGCAGAGATTGATTTTCAACGTGCAGAACGGGACTACAATCAGATGAAAGCTCGATATGATCTCAAAGTTGAACAAGCCACCGCCAAAATAGCTGAAATCAACTCTTTATTGAGACAGGAGCAAATCAAACTAAATAACCTCAGGCAATTGTCTAAGGACTTTACGGTGCGCTCACCCGGTCCGGGTATGGTAATTTATCAAAGAACATGGAGCGGTCGTAAGGGCCCGGGATCTGAAATAAGTGCATGGGATTTGACCGTAGCTGAGTTGCCTGACCTGAGTGAATTTATTTCTCGGACCTTTGTCAATGAAATAGACATCAGCAAAGTAAGTGCAGGTCAGACCGTTAGTATGACAGTGGATGCTTTTCCCGGAAAGGAATACAGTGGAAAAGTCATTGAGGTGGCCAACATCGGGCAACAACTAAGAAATCAGGATGCCAGAGTTTTTGAAGTAAATATTCACTTACATGAGGCTGATAGCTTATTGAGGCCTGCAATGACTACTGGGAACAGAATCCTGATAGACCGATATGAAGATGTTATTTTGCTGCCTTTGGAAGCTATCTTCAGGGACAGCCTCACTTATGTGATTACAAAAGTCAATCAACAACTTCACAGAAAAGAAATCATCGAAGGGGCATCCAATGATATCTACTTTATAGTGGCAGGTGGGCTTGAACAGGGTCAAAAAGTCCTGTTGAACTATGAAGGTGACAGAACTGATTTGCCAATAATTTATTTGGATGAAAATGAAAAAGATGAAATTGTCCAATCGCTGAAAGCTGAGAAGGAAAAAAGGGAATCTGAGCGAAGACGTATCAGCCGTGAAATGCGGGAAAAAGCCAATCAAGAGAGCAGGCAGCAGGTGCAATCAGGTGGTTCAGTCTTCATCATCAACTAAAAACCACTTAGATGCTTTCCAGATTACTTATCAATGCAAAACTGGCTCTTCTAGGGGTAGCTTCAAACAAGGTTCGTGCTTTTCTAACAGGGCTTGGCATCCTCTTTGGTGTAGGAGCTGTTATTTGTATGTTGGCAATAGGTACCGGAGCACGACAAAGTATCCTTGAGCAACTCAGCCTTATCGGCACCAACAATATTATTGTCACGGCAATTGATCCCACGGAAATGGAGGAGGAAGAAGAATCAAATGGTGAGGATACAGGAAGTAAGTTTTCGCCGGGTCTGAATCAGGGTGATTTAATCAACTTGTCCGAAGTGTTGACCAATATCGAAGCTATAGCCCCTGAGGTAGAATCTTCGGCACGCACCATTTATGAAGGGCGAATGCTTAATGCTCGTGTTATCGGTACCAACAATGATTTTTTTTCCATCAATAATCTCCGCTTCCATACCGGTAGACCTTTTTCAGAAAAGCATACTACCAATGCAGCTCCGGTGGCAATAATTGGCCAAGAAGTAGCTGCTTTTTTCTTTCAAAACGAAAACCCAATAGGCAGATTCATCAAAAGCAGTAACAACTGGTTGCAAATTGTTGGTGTCCTGGAATCACGAACATTTAATGAAAGCCTAAAGGAAAGTTTTGGGATCCGGGACGTCAATGCAGACATCTATGTTCCATTGGAAACCTATTTATTACGTTTTCAGAACAGAGGAGCCATCAATGCATCGGATATTGATAATCGCGGACGCAGACGAGGAGGCACTAGAAATTACCATCAACTAGATAAAATCACGATCAAACTGGAGGATTCAGACAGACTAAGTGCTACAGCAGGAATTATATCAAGGATACTGCAAAGGCGGCATAATGATCATCGGGATTTTCGTATTGAAATCCCGGAATTGCTTTTGGAACAACAAAAACAAACTCAAGATACCTTTAACCTGGTATTGGCAATAATTGCCGCTATATCTCTTCTCGTGGGAGGTATAGGCATTATGAATATTATGCTGGCTTCAGTAATGGAACGAACAAGAGAGATTGGCATCAGGAGAGCTGTGGGAGCTACCGGACAGGACATCAGGATGCAGTTTTTACTAGAGGCCGTTTTTATCAGTCTTTTTGGTGGATTACTGGGTATTGGGTTTGGTATTGCAGCAGCAGAAATTATTACCTTATATACAGAAATAGAAGCTATAGTGACTATCTGGTCCATAGTTCTATCTTTTGGCGTAGCTACTGCTATCGGATTGGGGTTTGGATATTTTCCGGCATCGCAGGCGGCAGAAAGTGATCCTATTACAGCATTGAGAACTGAATAAAAAAGACAATTTATGGCGTGGAAATACCTTTTGAGTAGCCTTTTTATTTTTTTGATTTTTTCTGATAAGTTATCAGCACAGGCGGATACCATCAGGATGGATATGAATCAATTGATTGAACTGGCTAAAAGTGAATCACCGGAAATACTGCTCGCTGAAATAAAGTTTTCTAACAGGTATTGGAATTATCAATCTTATTTAGCAGACCTAAGACCACAAATCCGGTTTGAAGGAAGGTTGCCAATAATTAACCGAACCATTGAGCCCATCATTCTTCCTGATGGAAGTGAAGATTTTAGGTCGAGGTCTTTTATGAACAACAATGCCTCGATATCACTTTCACAATTGGTTCCGGGAACAGGTGGTACTGTATTTCTCTCAACAGGATTGAGTAGAATTGACTTATTTGGAGGAAGTGGAATCGGCACCACAACTTCATGGCTTTCTACACCGGTAAGTCTGGGTTTTAATCAACCCTTATTCAGGTATAATCCTTGGGAATGGGCTGCTCAAATTGAACCGCTCAGAATAGAAGAAGCGGAAAGACAATACTCCGAAGAACTTGAAGCCATATCCTACCGTGCGGTCAATCTCTTTTTCGATGCAATCACAGCACAATTGAATCTTCGAGCGGCAACAGTCGATGCGGCCAATGCCGATACTCTTTATCAACTTTCACAAGGAAGATATGAGTTGGGAAGAATAGCCGAAACCGACCTTCTTCAGATGGAGTTGAATTTGAGAAATGCTGAGGCGCAGATTGCACAATCCAGAATTTCACTCAATATTGCCATGGACAGGCTGCGAGATTTTCTAGGCATCGAATCCGAGGTATTCTTTGACTTTTTACTACCGGAGGATGTACCTGATATCATGCCCGAGCCGGACTTCGCTCTGGAGCAAGCACAACGACATCGTTCGCGGGTATTGAGTTTCCAAAGACAGTTACTGGAAAGCCAAAGTGAGGTGGACCGGGCAAAAGGGAGTACAGGACTGGATTTACAAATCAGTGGTTCTGTGGGGTTTTCTCAGACATCAGATGATTTTGCAGGCGCTTACCGAGACCTGATTGATCAGGAGCAATTGTCCGTGGGCATCAGTTTTCCCATAGCAGACTGGGGAAAAACCCGTGCGCGAAGAGAAATAGCCCGTGCGCGACTCGAGCTCACCGAAATGACTATCAGGCAGGAAAGCATCAATTTTGAAAGAGAAATCCTCATCAAAGTTCAGCAATATCAACAGGTAAAAGAGCAGGTTGAGCTCTCCAAAAAATCAATGGAAATAACGGACAAAAGACTGGAAATTACCACCAACAGATATCTCATCGGTAAAATCGGCACCCTCGACCTCAATATTGCCCTCAGCGAGCGGGAAAGTGCGAGGCGCGCCTACATACAGGCACTTCGCTCCTTCTGGCAAACACATTATGAGATCAGAGGACTGACTATGTACGATTTTGTGGAAAGGAGATCTTTGGTGGTTAGTCCAGATTAGGGGTTTGGGTTTTATTAATCTGAGCAAGGATAAATTTAGTTCTTAAATCTGTCACTTTGCAATACATACATTTTTGCAAAGCACAATTTCCGGTAACATTTTATCTTTAGGAATTATTTTTAGCATAAAATGGCAAAATTTTAAAACAAATACAGCAGTGGATTACATCGTTTGACGGGGTGGTAATATTCGGGATCTGCATTATATTAGCTGTCCATAGCCCCATATATCTAAAACCAAAAAATGAAAAGAAATAAACCAATCCCCGGCTGCAGTATATAGTTTTTTCCGGGTTGATAAAAAATTGAACGAACTGAGCACTGATGACAGAATTGAAATTTTCAGTAGCATTCTCACAAAAAGTAGCGACGAATTTTTCATGTCTTATTTTAAAATAAATTAGTCTTATAAATTATATTAGGGACTGATTACAATATGGAAAATAAAATTGGACAAACTAAATAAGGAACAAGGTCGTATAAACCATGCAGGCTGTTAAAAGTAAGAGTTCACAGAGTAAGACAATCCTTACAAAAGAATTGTGGAAAAGAGGATATCATTACAGAAAAAACTACAAAAAAGTATAAACTTCCCTATTAAGTGGTTTTAACATAGGAGAAATATTCGCATATTTTTTTGGGGGGGTGCGGGAATCTAGATGTCAACGCCAAGCATGACAACAACAAATTGCACAACGAAATGAACAAAATTACAATTTATTGTTAACCCTGTTGTGCTTTTCGTATCTTTGTAGAAAATAGCATATAAAAGCAATGAAAATACTTTACCAGAAATTTGAAACGCTTTTACAAAATACGACAACAAGCTTTAAGCGATATTTATACGATAAAGTTGCATGGAATAGTCGAATGATTGGGATAATTGGGCCACGAGGTGTTGGTAAAACGACTATGATTTTACAATACATCAAGGAAAATTTAGACAGCAAAAAAGCCTTATACGTTTCAGCAGATGACCTTTATTTTGGTGAAAACAAACTGTTTGAATTAGCTGATGACTTTTATAAAAATGCAGGTGAGTATTTGTTTATTGATGAAATTCACAAATATTCAGACTGGTCGAGAGAATTGAAAAATATCTATGATTCATTTCCGACCTTAAAAATTATTTTCACCGGTTCCTCTGTGCTTGACATACTCAAAGGTTCAGCAGATTTAAGCCGCCGGGCCATAATCTATAAACTACAAGGACTCTCATTTCGGGAGTATTTATACCTATTTCATAACTATGAAATTAAAACTTACTCCTTGGAACAAATAGTCAGGAACGAGGTCAAACTAACCAATATTAATCATCCTCTGCCATTGTTTAATGACTATTTGAAACGTGGATACTTTCCTTTTGGAATTGAAAATGAATTAGATTTACGTTTAGGGCAAATCATCATACAAACATTGGAAACCGATATTCCGCAATATGCTAATCTCAGTGTAGGGACAAGCCGTAAGTTAAAACGCTTACTTTCAATTATCGCTGAAAGTGTTCCTTTTAAGCCTAATTTCTCAAAATTAGCAGAAATCATAGGTGTGAGTCGAAACTCCTTAGACGACTATTTTTCATACATGGAAAAGGCCGGACTCATCGGTCAATTGCGTAATGAAACGACTGGTATTCGTGGATTGGGAAAGGTTGATAAAGTTTATTTGGATAATACCAATATAATTTTTAATCTGGTTGGTGATAAATCAAATATTGGAAACATCCGAGAAACTTTCTTTTTCAATCAAATGCGACAAAAAAATGAAGTCTTATCAGCTGTCAAAGCTGATTTTCGAATTGAGAATTATACCTTTGAAGTTGGAGGAAAGAATAAGCAGCAGACCCAAATAAAGAAAGATGGTAAGTCATTTTTGGTAAAAGATGATATCGAATATGGGTACCGTAATGTAATACCTTTATGGGCTTTTGGGTTGAACTACTAACCTGAGTCAGATTCTTATCGCGAAACATAATTTATAGAAAACTCACTATATGAGTGTTAAGTTAAGTATTCTTTAGTCGGCTAAGTTTCGTTTTTCCGCCTTGAAAAAAAGGAAACACCCTCGACTTAACCAACACAGCACACTCCACTTAACACCAGCGCTTTTTCTTGATGTAGTGTACTACATCAAGAAAAATTAAGGACGTTTAGTGAGGGATTCTATGAACATTGAGCTTTCAAATGACTAAAGAGATAAATAATAAGGTACATCAAAACAGTTTTAGTTTTAGTTTTACATTGCTTATAAAACACTGATTTGCATTTTTTTATGCGAGTTAGAATAATCGAAATCAGGTTAATAAGTTGTCAAATATTCACAAATAACAGCAACCAACCGATTGGACAGTACATTTCAATTGAAACATTGGCACACTTTTGAATTGAAACTTAGACTTCTTTCTAAATGCTCCATTACAATTCCAAGTTACAATCTTCATTATGTGTTGTTATTCAATCAGAAGTAAAACTTGATCCAAATCAATCCCTGAAAAGTCTATCTGTCTATTTTCAATAATTCGGTTGTAAGGTATTTCTACGCCCATCTTTCTTAATTCATCCACTTCTTTCTTAGGCACTTCGTATCCCCGATTTTTTTGTGGTGTGTTGTTCCGTCCATATCTACAGCATATATTTCTTTTTTTCCTTTGTTTGGATAAATATGATAGTGAGCTTGTACAGGAATATCAGCGTTTGCTGGGTGCTGAACATACCGATTTGTAGTTTTCAAACCCTTTATACTGTTCGCGTTCGGTTATTAGAGACTTCTCCTCAGATTCACCAACTGATATTAAGATGCAATATTTACTTTGTAAATCGTCAATTGGAATATCGGCAGCTTTTGCATTCTGTATTTTCCAGTCAACTGATTTGACTTTAAAGCCGACTCATTAAATTCTTTAATAAATTCTTCAAATGTTTTCAAGTGTTTCATAGTCATGTTTTAAATGCACACCAACAACCCCATGCACGCCACTTCCCAAAAACATGCGTTTAATTTTCTTATGTCAAAACATGTGGATTAGAAAATTCGGGTGTTTCAATCCCAAATATAAATATTTTCCGAAAAAGCCGGAGGGCTCTTAATACTATATAGGATATTGTAGGGTCATGGCTGTTAATTTCGGTGGTAACCGGTCTGAATTGATAGATAAGCAATTTATGTTGAAGGAGGTAAGTATCACCGGAAAATCCCCTATTTTTACCTACTAAAAAACATTCGGAACGGTTTTTTCTAATAATCTTTTATAAGACAGTAGGAGAGGGAAATGAAAGGATTAAATCTAAAAACAATCTGAACCAGCAAAGGTGAACTCAATTGCATTCATGGATATCGAGGCTGAGCCAAAAAGTGGAAAGATACTTGACATAGGTAGTGTCAGGAATAATGGAAGTACTTTTCGCAAAGCCTCGGTTCCTGAATTTATCCACTTTCTCAATGGGGTAGAATACATCTGTGGGCACAATATTCTCAATCACGATTTAAAGTATATCGGGAAAGCACTTGCTGATGCCGGAATAAACACCTACCAAATTATTGACACCCTGTTTCTTTCTCCTTTGCTTTTTCCGACCAAACCCTATCATGCTTTATTGAAGGACGACAAGCTGCAATCAGATGAGCTCAACAACCCTTTAAATGATTCTTTCAAGGCAAGGGATTTATTATTTGATGAAGTAGAAACCTTCAGACAAACTGATGAATCCCTAAAACAAATCTTCTATTTGCTGCTACATGATAAAAGGGAGTTCCACTCTTTTTTTCGTTATATCGGATATACAACCGAAAACAGGGATCCCGGGAACCTGATACTGCAAAAATTTGAACATGAAATATGTGAAAAAGCTACCCTTTCAAAAATGATTTCAGCCCAGCCGATTGAGTTGGCCTACTGCTTGTCGCTTATCCATTCTTTTATTGAACACAAAAAAATACATTCCATTACACCACCATGGGTACTGAAAAAATATCCGGAGGTTGAAAGGATTATGTTTCGCTTGCGAAATCAGCCATGTCTTAGAGGCTGTGGGCATTGTAACAACGCTCTGGATATACATAAAGGATTAAAGCGGTTTTTTGGTTTTGATTCCTACAGGACGTTCGGAGGAGAACCACTGCAGGAGAAGGCAGCTAAAGCCGCAATTGACAATAAATCAATACTGGCAATTTTCCCTACCGGTGGGGGGAAGTCAATTACTTTTCAGGTGCCTGCTTTAATGAGTGGTGAGTCCTGCAGGGGCTTGACGGTTGTGATTTCCCCATTGCAATCGCTGATGAAGGATCAAGTTGACAATCTTGAGAAAGTGGGAATAACTGAAGCCGTAACCATCAATGGCTTACTCGATCCGGTGGAAAGAGCAAAATCTTTTGAACGGGTGCAGGATGGCTCGGCGAGTATTCTTTATATCTCGCCTGAGTCACTTCGTTCGAGATCTATTGAACGATTGATTTCAGAGAGAAAAATTGTCCGTTTTGTAATTGACGAAGCGCATTGCTTTTCTGCTTGGGGTCAGGACTTTAGAGTGGACTACCTGTATATTGGAGAGTTCATCAGACAACTTCAGAAAAATAAAAATCTCGACCTAGGGATTCCGGTTTCATGTTTTACCGCAACGGCAAAACAGCAGGTGATACAGGATATCAGCAATTACTTCAAAAAAATGTTATCTCTTAATCTTGAACTCTTTACTACCAAAGTATCAAGGACAAACCTTCAATACAAAGTTTTTGAGAAAACTACTGAAGAAGAAAAGTATCTGGCAGCAAGACGTTTGATCGAAGGAAAAAAATGCCCGACCATAATTTATGTTTCAAGAACGAGAAAGGCCTATCTCCTTGCAGAGCGATTGAGCAAAGATGGTTTTTGCGCCAAACCTTACCATGGAAAAATGGACAAACAAGAGAAGTCTGAAAATCAAGACTCCTTTATCAATGGCGAAACCCAAATTATGGTAGCAACTTCTGCTTTCGGAATGGGTGTCGATAAAAAGGACGTCGGCATGGTCATCCACTATGAAATCTCTGATTCACTTGAAAACTATATTCAGGAAGCAGGGAGAGCCGGCAGGGATGAAAAAATTGTCGCTGACTGCTACGTATTGTTCAACGAAGAGGACCTCAGCAAACACTTTATTTTATTGAATCAAACCAAACTTTCCATCAAAGAGATCCAACAGATATGGAGAGCAATAAAGTACATTACCAAATTCCGTTCAAGAGTTTCCAATTCTGCTTTGGAAATTGCCAGAAAAGCGGGTTGGGACGATAATGTTGTTGAAATAGAAACAAGAGTAACAACAGCTATTGCAGCCCTGGAAAACGCCGGTTATTTGAAACGAGGACATAATATGCCGAGAATTTTTGCCAACAGTATCCTTTCGAAAAATGCTCAGGAGGCTATTGATAAAATCACGGCATCTGAAAAATTCGATAAGAACCAAAAAATAAACGGCATCCGGATCATTAAGAAACTTTTCTCAAGCAAAAACAGAAAAAGTCCAAGCAAAGAGGTCGCTGAATCGAGAATTGATTACATCAGTGATCATTTGGGAATGGTGAAAGAAGAAGTGGTAAATATTGTGAATCTCCTCCGGGAAGAAAAAATATTAGCCGACACAAAAGACCTGACAGCCTTCATTAAGAAAGGAGAAAACAAAAATCGATCTTTAAAAATCCTCGATTCATTTTATAAAATTGAGGAATTCCTTCTCCCCAAAATGGAAGAACAAGAGCAAACTTTCCACATTAAAGAATTGAATGAGGAAGCTGAGCAGCATGGTTGTGAGAAAGCTTCTCCAAGAAACATAAAGAAAATCATCAATTTCTGGGCGATAAAGAATTGGATAAAGCGACAATCCCTCCCATACTCAAGAAATCATATTGCGACTATTTTGCTAAGTCCCCCGGATTTGCTGAAAGATAGATTGGAGAAGCGATATGAGCTGGCAAAATTCATTGTAGAATATCTGTATGAGAAAAGTAATTTAAACCCGCCTGAAGATGAAGCGAAAAAAGAAGAAGTTTTGGTTGATTTTTCCGTTCACGAATTAAAGGATGCTTATGAAAAAAATACCAGTCTTTTCAAATTGAGCATTGGTATTAAGGATGTTGAAGATACCCTTTTTTACCTGTCGAGGATTGAGGCAATAAAAATCGAGGGAGGTTTTCTGGTACTTTATAATGCGCTGACTATAGATCGGATAGAGAAGGACAATAAAATACAGTACAAAATCGAAGATTATCAGAATCTGAGTCAGTTTTATGCAAACAAGGTTCAACAAATACATATTGTTGGTGAGTATGCCCGGAAAATGATCAACAATTATAAAGATGCTTTACAATTTGCTGAAGATTATTTTCAGCTCAATTATCAATCGTTTCTAAACAAATATTTTAAAGGTAGTCGTCAGAGTGAAATCAAGCGAAATTTGACGCCTACCAAATTCAGGCAACTTTTTGGAGAGCTTTCCCCTACCCAATTGAAAATCATAAATGACAATAAGACAAAATACGTTGTTGTGGCAGCCGGACCCGGAAGCGGAAAGACAAGAGTATTGGTTCACAAGCTTGCTTCATTACTTTTGATGGAAGATGTAAAGCACGAACAGTTGCTTATGCTTACCTTTTCAAGAGCAGCAGCAACGGAGTTTAAAAAGCGGTTAATTCAACTGATTGGTAACGCAGCTAACTTTATTGAAATAAAAACTTTTCATTCCTATTGCTTTGACCTCTTAGGCAAAGTGGGTACACTGGAAAAATCAGACGAGATCATTAAAAACGCGACTGATAAAATAAAAAATTGGGAAGTTGAACCCAGTCGAATTACAAAATCTGTTCTGGTGATAGACGAAGCTCAGGATATGGACGAGGATGAGTTCAATCTCATCACTACTTTAATGGAACAAAACGAGGAAATGAGATTAATTGCAGTGGGGGATGACGATCAAAACATCTATGAGTTTCGAGGGTCAAGTTCAAAATATCTCAAAAATTTACTTCAGGTAAATCAGGCAACAAAATATGAGTTGTTTGAGAATTTCAGAAGCAAAAGTAATCTTGTTTATTTTACCAATCAGTTTGTGACACGAATTAGATCAAGACTAAAAAATACATCCATTATTCCCACGCAAAGTGATAATGGTAAAATAAAGTTGATTCGTTATAAAAGTGAGAATCTGATTACACCACTTGTAGATGACATCCTCACAACAGGACTATCAGGCACTAGCTGTGTACTCACCAAAACAAATAAGGAAGCACTACAAATCACGGGATTGCTTTTAAAAAATAAGCTGCAGGCAAAATTGATACAATCCAATGATGGCTTCAATCTCTATAATCTACTGGAGGTCAGTTACTTTTTAGATCAACTTCAATTAGGTGATGATGTTTTCATAATTAGAAATCATATTTGGGAAAATGCCAAACGGAAACTGATAAACAGCTTTCGCAAAAGCACAAAACTGGAAATATGTGTAAATATCATAAAGGATTTTGAGGCAACCAATCCGGTAATAAAATACAAGACTGATTTAGAAGTCTTCATTAGGGAATCCAGGCTTGAGGACTTTTTTAGTCAGGATGGAGAAATCATCTTTGTTTCTACCATTCATAAATCAAAAGGTAAGGAGTTTGACAATGTTTTTCTCATGCTTGAAAATTTCAAGCCAACTACAGATAAAACCAAAAGGCTGTTATATGTAGCTATGACAAGGGCAAAACAGAATTTAACAGTGCATCTAAACTCTAACATTCTTGATAATATTCAGGCAGAAAATCTAGAGTGGGTTGAGGACACTAATATTTACCATCCGCCAAAGGAGTTGGCAATTCATTTGACACACAAAGATGTTTGGCTAGGTTACTTTGTAAACAAACAATACCTGATTTCTCAACTCACAAGTGGTGATGAATTGATGCTGAACGGCGATGAATGTTTGGATTTAAGGGGACGATCTTTGCTGAAATTTTCAAAGCAATTTCAGAAGCAAATTGAGGGCTTAAAGGAAAAGAATTATGTATTAAAAACAGTCAGCGTGAATTTCATTGTCATCTGGTTTAATGAAGAGTTAGATAAAGAAGTAAAAATCATTTTGCCGGAGGTGTACTTTGAGAGGGTGGATGAGTAATAAAACACTGGATTATTCTGTGGATATTCCGCTTATGCTGATTTCTCAAAATCTACAAGAAACTTAATTATTCCATATTCGAAAATAAAATAATTGTTTGACTTAAAAACTACTTTGGACGGATACCTAAAAAAAATAATAGTTACCTTGCAGCCATAAAAGAGATAAAGTTAAAAAATAAGCAATACCTCGTTGCATCTAATTAAAATAAACCGATGAAAGCGGTTGTACTGAAAAAATACGGATTACCCCATGTTCTCGAGATTGGGGAAGTTGAAAAGCCAATTCCGAAAGACAACGAGGTGTTGGTGAGAATCCACTCTGCATCCATCAATGATTGGGATTGGGGCTTGGTCAGGGGAAAACCATTTGTGATTCGTCTCTTTTTCGGCCTTAGGAAGCCCAGGGTAATTATTCCGGGTGTGGATATTTCCGGAACTATTGAGGCGGTGGGTAGTAAGGTTGAATCCTTTAAAATCGGTGATGAGATATACTGCGATCTTTCCGAATGCGGAATGGGTGGCTTTGCCGAGTACGTCTGCGTACCGGAAGAAGTATTGACCAAAAAGCCATCTATTATCAGTTTCAATGATGCCGCAGCCCTGCCACATGCAGGATTACTGGCTCTTCAAGGACTTGTGGACATGGGAAAGGTAAAATCCGGACAACATATCCTGATCAATGGTGCCGGAGGTGGTGTGGGCACCATTGGAATTCAAACCCTGAAATCATATCAGGTAAAAGTAACCGGGGTTGACAGTGCTAAAAAACTCGATTTTATGAAATCGCTTGGATATGATAAAGTGATGGACTATAAAAAAGTGGATTTTACTAAAACTGAAGAGAGATATGATCTTATCCTTGATACCAAATCAAACAGATCTGTATTTAAATATGCACGATCTCTCAAAAAAAATGGCAGGTATATTACAGTAGGTGGATCGATGTACAGATTAATTGAAACTGCATTTTTAGGTTCGCTAATTTCACTTTTTACCGGTAAAAAGCTGAAGGTACTTTTTCATAAGCCAAATCGAGGTTTAGACCAGCTCTCTAAACTCGTGGAAAAGGGACAAATAAACCCTGTTGTAGATGGCCCGTACAAACTTGAAAAAATCCCTGAGCTGATTCAATATTTGGGTGAGGGGAGACAAAAAGGCAAGATTGTAATAGAGATAATAAATAAGGATACCTGAATCTGAGTTTTTCAAATCAAACCATTTCACCACGGATTATTCATGAAGGCCTCTATTAAAAGAATACCCCAAAATAACCACCCAAATGAAAGCACAAAAAAAACCAGAAAAAACCATCAAGTGGGGCATCATCGGTCCCGGAAAAATAGCACATAAATTTGCCGGAGACCTTAGCTACGTCTCCAATACAGAACTTTACGCTGTGGCATCAAGAGACCAAAGCAGGGCTGAAGCTTTTGCCAAACAATACAAGGTTCCATTCGCCTATAGAAGTTACTGGGCTCTTGCTGAAGATCCTGAGATAGATGCAGTCTATGTTGCAACACCACACAGTCTGCATAAGGAAAACAGTCTGATGTGTCTCAAGCAAAAAAAAGCAGTTTTGTGCGAAAAGCCACTTGCTATAAATTCCACTGAAGTGGAGGAAATAATAGCAGTTGCCAAATCAGAAAAAATATTGTTGATGGAAGCATTATGGACTGCATTCCTTCCCGGCTTTCAATCTGCTGTACAGAAATTAAAAGATGGAACAATCGGTAAAATCATCAGCATTGAGGCCAGCTTTGGATTCCAACCACCCTATCAAGCTGAATCTCGTTTATTCAATAAACAACTTGGCGGAGGAAGTCTATTGGATATTGGCATTTATCCATTGTTTCTAGCACTGTCTCTTTTGGGAAAACCTTCAGATATAGATGCAAAAGCCACCTTTTTTGATACAGGAGTTGACTCCTCCTGCAAAATCAACCTTCTTTATGAGAATTCGGTAAAAGCAAAACTGTTCAGCACCTTCCTCAGGGAAATACCTGTAGAAGCATTTATTCAAGGAAGTGAAGGCAGCTTGAAAATTCATCATCCCTTTCATGAAGCCCCATCTTTTTCCATAAAAAAGAAAGGCAAAACAGAACAATTTAACTTTGCCAATGAGGGAGGGGGTTTTGTTTATGAAATAGCGCACTTCTGCGAGCTTCTGCGTCAGGAAAAAACTGAAAGTCCCGTTATGAGCTTTGAAGTCAGTAGCCATCTCATAGGTCTTATGGATGAAGTGGGGAAAAAGATAGCATTTACCAAGTGAGTACACCCATCAAATAAACCAAAAGTATCAGCCTTCCATCTCCTCAATCAACCCCAACAGTAAACTCTCTAGTTCTTCCCCATCGTACAGATAGTAGCCGTAGGCGCTATTAATGAGATTCTGTCTGATTTTAAGTAAGTCGAGAGCGACTTTTTCAGGGGCAACTGCATTCAGCTTTTCTTTCAGATTATCTTCGGTCCATTCCGACATAGGCAGACCGGTGGTTTTAACCAGAAAGGATTCAAGTGCCTGAAGTACTGCTGTGTAGTGCGATTTTTGGTTAGAGAATTGAGATTTCCCTATTCTGTCCAATTCATTCTTAAAGATTTCAAACTCATTCTTTTCTGTGACTAAAGTGTTTCTTTTTCTGTAGGCGAGAAATAAAATAAGACTCAACAACACCATAGCTGTTGGGATGCCATATACCGCCAGAGGAGAGGAAAATAATCCCCCTCCGGTACTCGCTGTGGTATCACCACCTTCTCTACCCAACACTAGTTCTCCTCCTTCGGAAGTCAAAATCTGAAGTCGCAAAGTATCACCAAAAACCTGATAAAATGAGTCTTTTTCTGCATTGTAGGCGGTAATATGAGGATAAGCAGTCGCCCAGCCGGCTTTATCAGCTCTGAGAAGTACCCGCCACTCTCTATTATATCTGAATCTCCCGCGAAATTCCTCCGTCTGTTCATTCTCAAATTGGACATCTGCAATAGACAGACCATCACTCAGTTGAATCTGAGGAAGACGCATTTGAGCTGGGTCTCCATCTCCGCGCAAGACCAATCTCATAGAAGTTAGCTCTCCTTCTCTCAGCTCAACAGACGGAAACCTACCAGCTATCTGGAAATCACCAATTAGCCCTGTAAAACTTTCAGGTGCACCTTCGGGTGCTGAGACAACTGAAATGGGCGGAACTGAACCGGATAAATAATGAATTTCACCCCCTACACTCAACAATCCACCCCATCGGGAGGACCTATCCTGTTCCACCACCCTCAAATCAAATCCTCCAAACTCAAAATCCCCGGCGAACTGTGGAAAAAGGATAAATCTTCTCAAAAGATGCTTATTGTAAATTCTGTTATTCAACGTATCTCTCGAAGTTCTGAAATTTCTAATATTACCTAACCTTTTTGCACTAAAACCATCAAAATCCGGCGCTGCCAATATGCTGTAATCGGTTATAGACTTGGTGGTATACAGGTACAAATCCACTGCAATTTGCTGACCGACGTAGCAAGTGTCACAACTAATTTCTGTCTTGATTAAAATATCGCGCGATGCAGCGTGAGATTCAGCCGATTTCGGCAAAACTAAAATTTCTACCGGATTGCTGTAAAGACTTTGCCCACTTTTCTCCAATAATCCCTGATCTATGGTAAAATCACCTGCTGAAGTAGCTCTGAAGCGCCAGGACATAGTGGTGGTATGGCTCACTTGTCCGTTGACTACGCTTGTTTGCGAAGACCTCGCAGGACCACTTATGCGCTGAAAGTCATTCATTTCAGGCATAAAGAAATCACCCCATTGATTACTGTTTACCGAAAAACTCAGTTCAAATATTTCTCCCTCGTAAATGGTAGAGGGATTAGCCGTTGCTGTAAAATTCAGACTTTGGGCAGCAATTGAAGATTGCGTTGTCAGATTGAAAAAAAATAGAATATAGCTCAGTATTGTCAGCGACCTCAGCATCATAATCTTATTGTTCTTCTTGGGTTTGCCGGCGTTTCCTTTTCAGCAGGAACTTCTTCTCTTTGCAGTTGTCTCAATTGATGTGGATTTTCTATAATTCCATCCGGATTGGGAAGGACATTTATTTCCAAAATTGGAGTTTCCATGATTTTTCCGCCAATTTCAATTGAAGCCGGCTCTATAAAAAGTATTCCCTCCTGCAATGGCTCCAAATAATAAGTATAGCTCGCACTTTGAGTGACTTTTCCATTGATCATCGAAAAACTACTAGCCTGATTGGGACCGCCAACCACCTCGAATCCATAAAAATCAGGGGGAACAAAGCCACCACGCGCATTTTCTACCGTAAATTTCAATTGAAAATAATTTCCGATCAGTACAGTGTCGGAGCTGACTTCAACTTTGAATACGACATCGCCTGCCTTTACAAAAGACCAACTGCAAAATACCAGAAATAAGATTGGAATAAAGCTTTTCATAGTTTTTAAATTTAGTTCTCCTGTTTAAGTTTTTCAAATTTATAAACGCAAAAGGAATTCATGTATGATGTGAAAAATCATGAAATCTAAAATCACCAATCGCGCAGTTTTTGTGATGGTTGTCGCCGCTCTTCATTCATCTTTCTCTGAGTTCTTTGATCTTCTTCCTCCGCTAAATCGAGTAACTGTTCCAGCATAGTCAAGTCCGAATCCAACTCAGGAATATCTGATTCTACCGACTCCTCAGGCCTTGACTCTATTGTCTGATCATCTTCGTCTCCCCCATCGACAATACCTTCGCTGTGAACTTCTTCACCTTCATCCTGACCATTTTCCTGCTCCGCTATTGTTTCCGATCCTTCAGGGGCCATATCCGGTGGGGGCTGATCGCCCTCTTCTCCCTCATCGCCCTGATCTTGTTGCGGTTGTGGGGGCATCATCTGCATTAATTCTTTAGCCAATAGAAAATTATTTCTGGCGTCCTCATTTCCCGGGTTGTGAATTAAGCTCTCCCGATATGCATTTAAGGCTTGCTCCAATTCTTTTTTTTCAAAAAAAGTATTCCCAAGATTATGTGCCGCATCACTTTTATTTCCCCTTTCAGAAAAAGCATCCCTTGCTTGTGAAAAAAACTGTGCTGCCTCTTCATGCCTCCCCTGATTAAATATGGCATTCCCCAGATTGAAAAGGGTTTCCGGACGGGAATCCAACTCCAAAGATTGCCTGTATAATTCCTCGGCACGATCAAATTTCTCCAGCCTGTACAATGCATCAGCCTCTCTTTTTAAATCCAATGCATCCTGCGCCGTCATACTGCTCAGCAGAAATAGAAGAAAGAAGAATATAGAAAAAATGGACTTCATCTTATTTAGGGGATTTTGATCGATGAACAGATAAAAAACGATATAGCAATAAAAAAATCAGACCTATTGCTGTTAACCAGGGGTAAAAATTTCTATACACCCGGAAAGACCCCTGACTGATTCCGCTTGTAGAAAACTCCTTAATTTGATCTGAAAGTTGAATCATCGCATTTGGTGAAGGGTTTGCCAGAAAACCACCTCCCGATTCAAAGGCAATTTCTTTAAGTGTCTCAGATTCTAATCTGGTAATAACCAAATTGCCATCGAGATCCCTTCTATTCTCTTTTCTCCCCGAAATGTATTCAGGAATGGTCGAGCCCTCTTCAGTACCAATACCTACTGTAAATACCGGAAAATTATTTTCACTTAATAGGCGCAAAGCTGTACTGTATTGGTCATCATGGGTCTCTCCGTCGCTGATAACGACCAAAACGCCTGACCCCGCCTCTGAAAGTAAGGATGCAGCTTCGGACAACATCTGTTCAAATGATGTTCCTTGTAGGGGCAAAGTCCCTGCTTCTAGTGAACGAATACCCATTTTTACTGCTGCTCTGTCAGATGTAAATGGCAAATGTTGCTCTGCTACTCCTGCGAAATTCAGTATGGAAAACCTGCTTCCGGGTAAAGCATCTATGAGTTCAATAGCTCTTTGCTTAGCCACTTCCAATCTATTGGGCATTCTGTCCTCTGCCAGCATACTGAAAGAGAGATCTATTGCTATCAAGACACTTACCGTTTCCGTCATGATTTCCTGTCTCTCGGTGCCCACACGGGGATTAACTAATGCGAGGACAAAAAATACCAAAGCAATACCCAGGGAAGACAATGCCAGATATTTTCTCCGGAAAGAAAATCCGGGAAGTAAATTGACCAATTGTTGGGAACCAAAATAAGCCAACAAACTTTTCCATTGCCGCCGAAAAATCAACAGCCTCCATAGGATAATGGATACTACCGGAATCAATAACCACAACCAATCGAGACGCTCAAACTCCATAATTTCTTTTTCAATTTTCGGTTAAAATTTCCGAATTATTGAGTAATTCTTGACTTAAATTCTTCATATTTTTCTATTTCACTCTCCAAACCGAGATCGATTGCCCGGTCAATAGCTCTTTCAGCTTGTCTTTCATTTCCCTGCAAATGTAAAACCTTTGCATGGCGGTAATGCAGTTCTGCATTTTCAGTCCTTCGGGCTATACGTCCTACAGCGGTAGCGACTTCTACCAGCTTGGGGTCTTCACCAAATGCCCGAAATCCAAGATCGTAAAACTCAATACATGCAGCAGGATCATCAATTCCTTCCTCATCTAAAAAACGCTCAAAATAAGTTACAAAATTTTCTTTATCTCGTATTCGTGTCGCAAAGTAAAGATTGGCCTTTATTTCAAATGAATTGGCATCTGTCAATCCCGCTCTTTTCATATTTTTTATGGCCTCATCCCTCAAAAAAGGTTCCCTGAAATTCATGGCTTTTCGCAATGTATTCCAGCCCGCATCCCTGATTTTTGTGAAATAAAAGTCCTCATCGTATTCGCTGATTATCCTGTCTTTGTTTTGTATAAACTGATTAAAAAGGCGACTGTCAGACTCTGTCATCGCTATTACCAGAATTTTGAGATTGTAGGGATCGTCCAGATTTGAGGTTCTTGAAAAATGCTCATTAGCTAAGGAAAGAATATCTTCATTGCCCCTTTTTAGGTTTTCAAGATGATAATATACCACTTCACTACTTCTGTCACCTTCAGCAAAGCGGTCGGAATACCCAATATTGGGATTGTAGCGGGCGAGAGCCTGTTCTGCCAATTGAACTATACCGTTAACATCCCTTCCTCCAGCCACACTCAGAACCACTTCACCTGATTTATCAATAAAATAATGCGTCGGAAAACCGGAAACAGGATACTTCCTTCCAAACTCCCTTCCCGGGCTTTGCTCCATATCCAGTTTTAGATTAATAAAATTGCTATTGAAAAATAAGCCCACCTTTTCGTCAGGAAAAACATGGTTAGCCATCCTTCTACAGGGACCGCACCAAACTGCGAAGCAATTGATGTAGATAAGTTTATCCTCCTTTTCAGCCAACTCAAGAGCCTCATCCCAGCTCCCTTCAAAAAATTCAATTCCCTGAGCACTGCAGATGGCGCCAAAAGCCAAAAAAAATGAAAAAGCAGTGAAGTAGTTTTTTAAATAATTCATAAAAAAGGCAACTATTTTTAAATTTATGAGTAGTAAATATGTGTGACTTAAAGTTAACGAGTAAATTTCAGGTTTATCATTGGATAAAAGTTAAATTCTAAACTAACTCAATAATATTCGCATTTGACCGTATGTAGTATTGAAAGTTCATTGAAAAAATTTCCTCATTACTTCTGTTTGATCCAATTTTTTGCAGATTGTCATGACGGAATTCCCTTTAAAGAATCTAAAGAGTAATGAAAAAGTTTAAAACCAGATGTAATGAAATTTTCATTTTTTCCATTCTCCTTTTTGCGATTTCATCTTGTCAATCTGAAAAGCCCCAATCAGATACTGAGTCTATAAATATAGGGCAACAAATGGAAATTTCGGAGGGAGATAAAAAATCAGATACTTCAGATTCAGCAGATACTGACTTAAAAGCAGAAAGTCAGAAAATAAGTGATGAAGAATTGGAATCTTTATCAGCCTTAAATACAAAAATGAGATCTGAAAGAAATCAACTATCCGAGAATTTGATCAATTTTATTGCCGATGAAGGTTATACCATGGAGGAATTTAGGCGACTATCCCGAAGATCAGAAAATGAATTAACTTCAGAACAGAAGGCGACAATTAGTAGGGTAAATGACAAGATGATGGAATTCCAACTACGAGCCGATGCATTGACGCAAAGATTAGTAACTGAAGCCGGATATACTATGGAGGAATTCAGGGAGATTGGAAGAATGATCAATAGCGATCCGAAATTAAGAGCTAAAATTGAAAGATAAATAACCCTTAGGGTATAAAGAATTTTTTTTAACAAAAACCATTAATAATTATGCTTTATGCAAACGCAAGCAGACTTTTTTTAGGTCTGATGATTTTTATGGCATTTTCTGCCAACTTATTTGCTCAAATTGAAACTACTGAAGTGGAAGATGCTGAGCTGAAAAAATTTGTTGAGATTCAAGAGATGATTACTGAGACTCAACAAAGTGTTCAACCAAAGATGATTGAAGTAATTCAAAACAATGAATTTGAGTTGAATCGATTCATTGAAATTTCTCAAGCCATTGAACACAATCAGGAAATTGATGCTACTGAAGAAGAAATGGAAAGATTCGAAGAAACCGAAAACACCATCAATGAATTGCAAATGGTTGCAAATCAAAGCATCTCTGATGGCATTCAGGAAAGAGGTCTTACTGTTGAAAGATATCAGGAAATAATGATGGCTGTTCAACAAAGTCCTGAATTGCAAAACAGACTTCAAGATCTGTAATTATATTAATTGCAACCTGTAGGCCTAAAGAATTAGGTCTAAAGTGAGGATAAAAAAAAGGAGCTGAGATATCTCAGCTCCTTTTTTTTATTGACCTGAGTTCGATTATTATCGTAAAGCATAATTCTTTACTTCACAATTAAAAAACTATCTACTTTGTTTGCGCATTGAAAAGGAACAAGTCGTAAAACTCTCTTGACGAAGCTCTTTTTTGAATTTGTAGCGGGCTACATCGAAAAAATGGAACGAAGTATATGGAGAATTTACAAGAACATTTTAAATTTTGTAGGACTTTCGTAAAAAAAAATATGGGGAACTACCATAATTTAAATTTTGCTCTTTTTTTTAACCTCTGCCTTACAATTTACTTATGCGAGCTAGTATAATCAAACACAGGTTATTGGTTATGCCATGCTTGATTGTGTGCTAATTGCTTATTACAAACTGGGCAAAAACCCGGGTTTTCGGAATGACCGCCGGCACATTGGTCAATACAAATATAGTGATGTACTATGCCATCTGGACCTGCAGGTATATTCACTTGTTGCATTTGCTGCTGCTGTTGTTGAGCAGGTGGGGTTTCTCCTCCACCTCTCATGGGATCAAACTGAGTCCTAGGATCAGCCTGATCCGGCTGTTGTTGTTGTTGCCCCTGTTCATGCCAAGCTCTATTATGCGCCAATTGCTTATTACAAACTGCACAAAATCCGGGGTTTTCAGAATGACCGCCCTCACATCTATCAACACAGATGTAATGGTGAACAATTCCATCAGGACCGGCTGGGATATTCACTTCACCGGGAGGTTGCTGTTGCTGCTGTTGTTGCTGAGGTGCAGTTTCATCAGCAGGTAAAGGTGCAATTTCCATTGGTGACTGCTCACCGGCATCTGAATCTGTTCTTTCTGATCCGCATGCGACTAAAAACAAAGCTAATCCTGCAATCAGGATTGCTGATTTCCAAATTTTTTCCATTTCTTACTATTTGAGTTTCAATAATCTATACAAAGATAACGGATTTATGTTCAGAGGACAAAAAAAACACTCTATTTTGGCATAAAAAAAAGAACCCCCCTTATCACTTTTGATAAAGAGGGGGTCCCATCCCAAAAAACAGTAATCTATATTGTTCTACTCGAGAATAATCATCTTTCTCGAAGCATTAAAGTTCTCAGCATCAAGTCTGTAATACATCACACCACTACCCGGTAAATCATTTCCGGAGATGGTCAATTCGTTATACCCTGCAGTGAAGTCAGCAGTTTGCTGGTAAATCAATTTTCCGGTGACATCAAAAATACTTAGCGTTGCATTTTGATTTTCAGGTAATCTAAACCCGATAATTGTCTCATCCTTGAAAGGGTTAGGTCTGTTTTGATACAATACATATCCATCACCTTCAAGAGTTTGGTCGAATCTGATTTCCAATGGTCTGTTTTCCATATTTGTGTAAATCTCAGCAGAAGTAATTACAGAACCCATAAACAGATTATCGGATATAGTTCCGCTTTGCTTTGCATGGAAAGTCAATTCAAATAATTCTTCATTTTCATTTAATTCCATAGCTGAAACATCAGACCAGGATACAGTTAATAAACCTTCACTCAGGTAAGTAAATCCGAAATTTTTGTCATCAATATTTACAAGCCCCTCCTTCAAGTCAATCAATTCAAATACTTCAGTATCAAACATGAATGTACCTTGGAATCCCAACAAATTGGCAAAGTCAGCAGCTCTGAATGGGACTGTAACTAGTTCACCTCTTTCAAATGAGCGGTCATCCACCATAAACGCAAGAGGATATTCATTACTTCTTTCTTCTGATGAATTACTATTTGCAGTAGCAGAACTATTCAAGTCACCTACTTTTACAGCAGTGAAGCTGGCATCAAGTAGCGCCTGATTAAAGTTTCTCACTACATAGGTTTCATTGAAGTTACTATTTAATGGATTGCCCTGAACAAATTGATTATACATGTCGATAAATCTCCATGAATTGTTATTCTGAAATTCATCATTAGTACCGAGTATTAATCTTCTCAATTCTGCTACATCAATTACGTTTACATCACCACTCCTATTAATATCGGCGGCAAAGTATTGATAGGGATCTTCAAAAGGAGTGATTCCCAGAATATGTCTTTGCATTAAAACAATATCGTAAGTGGTCACACCATTTAAAGGATCATCATTTTTAAAAGGGACTATTTCATAGTCTTCGTTAAAAGGTACTGAAGTAAACCCATAGAATCCATTGTCATTACTCAAAGAAGGTGCCATGGCTGATCCTTCTAAATAAACTGAAACATTTTCTACCGGCTCATTATCCTGATTGGCAATTAATCCTGCAATTGCTCCGCCTGATCCACTGCCGGAATCAGGGCACACCTCGTTATTATCTTGAACTATTAGGTAGGTAATACAGTAATCCTGATTTCCATTTTCATCTGTTACCCAGATTTCTACAAAGTTTTGACCAAGGTCATCACAGTTAAATACCCTAATAGTGTCACTGAAATCGGGTGAGAATGAAAGTGTAATATCATACCCACAAGAATGGAAACTACCTGCATCAAACCAACTAGCTTTTACATCTAATTCTGCCCAATCAGCAATACCGTCACCACTTAAGTCCATTGGCATTAGTTCTACTGCAAGGCCATTATAACAAACAGGTGATGGCTGCTTACCGTTCACTATTTCAAACAGATGTGAACATGTCGTCCTATTTCCACAGCCATCCTGAACCGTCCAGATAATTCTGTGGACACCTAGTGGATACTCACCACTAGCTTCATTCGGTGCATTGCCCGCTGCTGCAAAAGGATTGTTGTTATTAGTGAAATCAATTGTTCCATTATTAAAGGCGTCTATCTGATATGACCATACAAGGTCAGCCGCATCTGTGCAATCATCTTCAGCATCCTGAGTCAATTCAATAAAAGCGACAGAGCAGTCAGGATCAAAAGATGTTATCGAAATATCCTCGCAATCTGAGGCAAATAACGGACCAATAGTATTGTTTACTTTAATGGTTTGTGTATGTTCCCAAATCTGGTATTGACCATTGTTAAACTGACACCAATCAATAACCTTCCATTTTCTCAAAATTTTAAAGCAAGATGGATCATCTGGTGAGCTGAAGTAGAACACATGATCTTCGGGATCATTCGCAGCAACCAAATCGCAAATACCGGCATTCAAAATCGGTCTTCCGGTAACATCAGGACCTAAGTCACCGGGATCACACATACCAGGATCATTCTCGATTGTCACATCATCTGGCCATACAATATTGCTTGGATTGAATGGAGAGAAATTTGTAACGCTAATGGTTTGAACACAGGAAGTTGAAGGGCCACCCGGACCAATTGCCGTGAATGTTCTTGTAATTTCACCACCACCGCACTGATCGATATTTGTGGAAGAAGACTCAAATACTTCCACTTCACAATTATCATATGCAAATCCATCCAAGCCCCAGTTATTTGGATCTGGCACATTTGGATTATCCGGATCGCTAATGATAATTGGATTTCTCGGATCTAAATTTGGGTTTTGTAAATTAAGCAAGTTTTCAATCTCAACAACAGTCCCAAAAATATCGAGATTGTCTGGATTGAAAATAAACTGACAACTAATAGTGATATCCGGGGGACAGCTGATAGTCGCAGGGAGTTTATCCTGAACCTCTACCTCCACCATACACTCATTGAAATTTCCTGCTTCATCCCATACTCTCACAACAACCATGGAGAGATTATTGGGAATATCACAACATGAAAATTCTACATAAGGACGAAATTCCGTATCATATCCACAAGACGGATCCATACGGGCTACTTCAAGAAAATCAATGCCACACTCATCATAGCTTCCATTATCAAATACCTCAGCAAATACTTTTGCAAGACCATTTGAACCAAGTGATACAACTGTAACAGTATTACATACTGCTACAGGAGGAGTTTGATCAACAACTGTGACGGTCATTTGACAGCTATTGGAATTACCACACTCATCATAAGCAGTATAAATAACAGTATTTTCACCAACTTCAAGGCTTACAATACCACCATTACTGTTTTCTATTATGCCACCTGGATAAGATACATCTACCTTGTCCACTTCATTACAAATATCAGAAACTAATGCAGGTGGTAAAAAAACTGTACCTGAACAACCATTGGTAGTAGTAGAAACAGTAATATCAGCGGGACAAACAATTTCAGGTCCTTCTTCATCTACTATTTCAATTACCTGAACATAAGTTCTTGCTATTTCGGTATTGCACCAATACTCTCTGACAGTCCAGGTCCTCATAATTTTTTCTTTGCAATTAAAGGTTGGAAGAACTAAATCGGAGTAAGTAGTAAAGGCGTTGCAATAAGAACCATGTAAAGGAAATAATTCAACTCCATCAATCGTCGGTACTCCCGTAAAAGATGGATCTGGGTTTCCGCTTGCATCTTTGGGATAGTCTTCATCACATGCAATTGCACTTCCCTCTGCTACGGAAAAATTGGCAGGAAAATTTACCTCCTCTAGGTCAATTCTCTCAAGGTAGTAGGTCTTAGTACAGCTAGCAGAATTACCTGATGCATCAGTTGCTGTATAAGTCCTGTAGATAATCTTTACAAAATTGGAATCACAATTTAAATGATCAAACGATTCACCTGAAAGATTGACGACAATATCATCAGTTGGTGTGCAATTGTCAGAAACCACAGGACCATCATAATCAATTAATGTCCAACAAGCTACTGTATCAACACTGCACTCAATATGAGGAGGCATTTTATCCTCAATGTGAATAGTACTCCAGCAATAGTTTCCACTTGGAATGTCTGTAACCCTGACGGTTAATGTTTCATCTACATATTCACCAGTTACAACAGGTGAGGTAGGTATAGGAAGGTGGTCATCACCCAATACCTCTACAAGATAATCACCTGAACATTCAGAGGGTTTTGAAACCATTTCCCAGGTAATTTCTGCTTCGCAATTTTGATCTACAGAGACTTGTGTGTTAATACATGCCATCACACAATTCTGTGCATTGATCGTGAATGAATTAATGAAAAGGAAAAGACCAAATAATGGCAGAAACCGAAACAGCTTCTTTAAGTTATTATCAAGCCTGACCTGCTCAATTGAAGTTAAGTTAGTTTTCTTCATGAGAACTTTGTTTTAGTTAGTAAAATTTTAAATACAATGACCGAATTTATTGAACCAACTCGTCCTCAAGCAGCTTATAACCGACTATCCGGAAGAGATGACCAAAAGCGTTTCTTCTTTGAATGCGCACTTGCATTCATGCAGGTTTATTTATTTAAGGTAGGTTGGGTTGGTTGGTTTTTTTTATGTAATCTAATTGTGGTTGGAAATAAATTAAGATTACAAGTAATACATGACTTATCATGTTTTCAGGAGCAAATATATTACGATTATTTTTAATTCAACAAGTCTTCTTGTGGGTATTTTTTAGATTATATTTTTTTATAATGTGTAATAGATTGACTGCAAGTAGATATTGATAAAAATAAAAAAACCTCTCCTTCAAACTTTTTTGAAGGAGAGGTTCCATCCCAAAAAACAGTAAACTATATTTTGGATTTCAGTTAACTTAAACAATTGTCATTAGCGAACCAATATCATTTTTTTAGTTGCACTGAAACCTTCCGTATCTAATCTGTAATAATAAACCTGGCCTGTCCAGTCACCCAGATCGTTTAACCTTAACTCATTATATCCACTATTGAATTTCCCATCAAACGTTCTTACGACTTTACCTGTTACATCAAAAACAGTCAAAGTAACTTCAGAATCTTCGGCTAATCGAAATCCGATTATGGTTTCATCAGTGAATGGGTTGGGTCTGTTCTGATACAATTCGAAATTGTTAGCATCAGAAAGCAAATTATTAAACTCTAAACCAATAATTTTCGCCTGCCCTCTTTCGTAGGCTCTTGCTTCAGTAACTAGGGATGAAATCTGTATTGCTGAAACTAAGCTACCATAAGAGCTACTCTCAAAAATGAGTGTAAATAAAACTTCATCTTCATCTACAGTTATCGGCATAAGATCATTCCAACTCACTGTCAATATACCCAGATCCTTGGCTTGTGTACCAATATTTGAATTTTCAAATTTTAGGGCTTCAGAACGGATCTCAACTAAATCAAGTTGACTTTCTTCAAAAAGAAGTGTGAACTGGAAAGCATCAATATGCTGGAAATCTCTTGACGTAAAACTCACCTCAACCCTATCTCCGTTTTGGAAATTTTTATCCTCAATTTCGAATACAAGTGGTTGACTCTGGCTTCTCTCATCAGACTGATTTACTCCTGAAGGATCTACACTGTTATTGATATCACCAACCTTTACTGCAATAAAATCTAACCCTGTCATATTAGAATTAAAATCAGGGATTCTGTAAGACTCATTGAATTGCTCATCTAAAGGATTAAAGCCACTAAAGTAATATTCTGCATCCACAAACCTCCATGAGGTGTTATTTTGAAACTCATCATGCGTTCCTAAAACTAACCTTCTTAATGCAGCAACATCTCTAACATCTACAACTCCATTATTATCAATATCAGCGGCTATCCATTGATATGGTGTTTGAAAGAATTGAGTACCAAGGATATGCCTCTGAATCAATGCTATATCATAAGTTGTCACCCCATCAAGTGGGTTATCGTTTTTATAGGGTAAGACCTCATAAGTTCCGCCAAATGGCATAGCAGGGAACTGATAGTTTCCACTTGCTGCACTCATCACTGGATTAAGCGAGGAGCCGACAAGACTGATTTCTGCATTTTTAACACCTTCACCATCCTCCATTTTTATGGCACCACTGATTAAACCACTACTACTCCCACCGGAGCTACCTGATCCAGGCGGGCACACATTGTTATTATCTTGCACTGAAATTTCAACTACGCACAAATCAAAAGTGTCATTAGAAGAGTGAACATAAATTGAAACCATTCTATCTCCAACGTCATCACAAGTAAAAACTCTAGTCTGCTCATCTGGATTAGATGAGAATGAAAAACTGATATCATAACCACAAGTATGATAACTGCTATTGTTAAAATATTCTGCATTCACTTCGAGCATGGCCCAATCAAATGTGCCGTCACCATTTGTATCCATAGGCATAAGCTCAACTGCTATTGATCGACAAATAACTTTGGGTTGAGTCTTATTCACTATAGTAAAAATCTGTTGACAGCTGGAAGTATTTCCACAACCATCTGTAACTGTCCAAACTATTCTATGCTCTCCAACTGGGTAAGTACCTGAGGCATCCGTTGGATCGCTTGGATTATCTGCAAAAGGATTATTGGAAGAATTCAAATCAAATACTCCGTTGTTATTCACATCAATATCATATCTCCATATCAAATCTTCCTCAGCTGTACATACGCTTGTAGCACTTTGAGTTAATGAAACTGGTGCAGACTGACAACTAGCGTCTATAGAATAGACTATAATATCCTCGCAACTACCACTAATAACCGGCTCATCATCTATGATGATTTTGATTGTTTGGTGGTATTGCCAAGTGATATAGTGCCCATTTTCAAATTGACACCAGTCTATTACTGTCCAAGTACGAATTATTTTGAAACAAGTTGGATCATCCGGGCTGTTAAAATAGTAAACCTCATCTTTGTAATTATGATGGACATTATCACATACACCTCTGATGTATTCAGGAACCCCAGTATTGTTTGGATGTACGTCAGGACTAGACATGCACGTATTCACTAAAGTCACATCATCAGGCCATGTAATGTTCTCACGCACAAAAGGACTTAAATTTTCTACAGTTATTGTTTGTTGACAACTTGCACTTGGAGTATTATTTAAAGCCATTGCTGTAAATGTTCTTGTAATAGTACCTGTACCACACATATCAATGTTCTCCGCAAAGGTATCAGTAACAGTTAAAGCGCAGTTATCATAAGCAAAGCCATCAACACCCCAATTTCTAGGTTGAGTATTTACATTATCCCCAATATCATCTATAATTATGGACTCCCTTGGATCAATTGCAGGATTTTGCAATACCGATAAATCATTTACTATTACTACCTTACCAAAAATGGTGAGATCGTCAGTATCAAAAGGATACTCACAGCTCACAGTAATGTTTGGTGGACAAGTAATTGACGCAGGTAATTTATCCTGAACCTCTACATTGATCATACACTCATTCTGATTACCTGATTCATCAGTTACCCTGAGAACTACCATTATGGGATTATCCATCAAGTCACAGCAATAAAAGTCCACATATGGTCTAAAAGCCGGTTCATTGACGTCGCATCCCTGATCCATTCTTTTCACATCAAAGGTGACATTTCCACATTCATCATAACTTCCGTTATCAAAGGACTCTGCGAATACTCTTGCAGTTCCATCAATAGTTAATGATACAACTGTATTTTCTTTACACACGGGAATTGGCGGCGTCATATCAGTAACTTCTACAATCATTGTACAACTGGATTGATTATTACATTCATCAAAAGCTGTAAAAATCAATGTGCTTGTTCCTGCTCCAAAAGAAATATTTCCTCCCTGCCAGTCACTTTCAAATCCCTGATCTACAATATTTAAGTCAATTCGGATAACATCACTACATACATCAGATGCATCCGGTCTCGGAATAAAAACCCCTGCAGTACAACTGTGATTAGAACTTGTAGTTACAGAAATATCCGGTGGACAAGTAATTGAAGGATCCTGATCATCAACAATTTCAATCTTTTGGATGGCCATTGCTACTACTTCCCAACCACCATTGCAATGCTCAAAAATAGACCATCTCCTATCAATGACAGTTTTACAATTATTTGAAATAATCAACTCATCCTGAAAGCTTGCAGATATCCCACATAATTCATCTAAATTACCGACGTCTTCACCACCTAAGGTTGGATAACCCGTAGCATCCGGAGAGGGAAAGCCATTTCCGGTTAATGGTAGGTCTTCAGTACAACTAATGGCAGTATCCTCTGCTTTTGTAAAATCTAATGGAAATTCAATTTCATTTGTATTTACAGTCTCAATAAATAATGTCTGAATACATGGCTCGGATAAATTCCCTGAAGCATCCTCAGCGATGAAAACACGATCAATTCTTCTTATAAGTCCGGGGCTATTATGACACAAATCTATTATGTCCTGGTCAATTAAAGTAATTGTTGGATCAGAATCACAATTGTCTACTGCTATTGGTAATGGAAAATCAATTACCTCCGCACATGAAATAGTGTCCACAACACATTCAAGGGTTGGAGGCAATTTATCCTCAATGGTTACATTACTCCAACAACTATTATTACTGCCATCTCGCGATACTGTAACCATTAGGGTCTCACCTATATCATCGCTGGTAATATTGGCATTTCCTCTTTGTTCAATTTCTACTGTATGTACTTCATTAGCACATGGAGTATTGCCTGATAATATCATATCAGGTGTAATTATTGCAGTACAATTTTCATCTACGGAAACTTGCACATATTGGATACAATTAAGTTGAGCTCCGGGAGGTGCAGGATTCTCTACAAAAACGTTTACATTTGCTGTGGCCGTATTTCCACAGGCATCTGTCACCTCAACAGTATATACAATATTACTGGTCGGACTGGCGACCGGGTTAGCAATATCAGTATCACTCAATCCTGTGGTAGGTGACCAACTAAACTGATAACCGGAAAAAGAGTGGTTTAACAATGCCAAGCCACATATGGAACCCGCCTCAATTCCTACAACTCCGGACTCTCCGGTATGGGCATTGACCAATAATCCAGTTACATTAGAACCATCATTTATAGTTATGTAAAGTTCATTTGATATAGGGTCAAAACCACCTCCAGTACATGAAGTAACCTCAAACCCAATATTACCAATTAATTCAACTTCACCACTACTCAAATCCAGTGAGTAAAGAGAGCTATCAATACTATTTAACACATAAGCCTCTCCATACTTATCAATACCAAACCATTGGACGCAAATATCTTCATCAACAGAACCTATTTGGGATATAGCACCATTTGAAGGATTTACAAGATAAATTAAGGATTCATCTTTACAAGTACTATGCGTAGAAATGGCATACAAATTGGAATACACCTGATCATAAGCAAGACCTGCCCAGTTGTGATTGAATGGGAAAGAAGGCACTGGCAATGAACCAATGACAGTTATACTTGCGTTCCCTGTGTCTATGGTTACCAAATTCTCCTGATCCAGGTCAATGGTATAGTATGTACCATCTATAAATACTGCGGGACCAAAGTGGTTACTGCTGCCAATACTTAATGCCGATACATTGGATTCATCAAGATTCCCCTTAACAAAGAAATTGTTTCCGGAAGACCTCAGTACTCCAAAACTTCTTGAAATACCCTGACTTCCACCACTAGCAAATACATTTAACTCTTTAGAAGAGCCGGAGCAGATACTTAATGGAGATTCCGCAGTGACTTGCAATTCTAAAGGAGGTGGATCACTGCATACACCGCCTTGTGCTTTTAAATCTGAATTCATCAGATTAAGGGTGAAAAACGTCAACATTGCTACCGTAAGGGATGGAAAGATGTGTTGACTCATGACTTTCCATGCTCCGCCTGAGCGGTTAAAAAGTTTAATTTTCATCATGAGAACTTAGTTTTAGTTTTAAAATCGTTATATATAGGATAGCTGATGTAATGAAATACATACAGATATATCTATATCAGTCTATGCGTAGGTTGGATAAAAAAATCAGGTAGGTTGGATAAATATTACAATTATTATTAACTTATACAACTCTTTTAATCAGCTATAAATAAATTACTAATATCTGTAATACATTGCAAATATAAACACTTTTTATAATATATAACAAACTAATTAATAAGGTATTTTTTACATATTTTTTTTTATTATGGGTAGATCATCTTAAATATAATAGTTTCACACCTTTACATATTTTTTGCGATCATATTTGAAATTATGAAATATGAAAAAATTAAAAATGGGGTAACGAAATACACTCGCTACCCCATTTAGATAGTATTCTAAAGGAATTTTACTTGACGATCATTTTTCTAACAGCCTGATGATTGCCCACTTGAAGTTTGTAATAATACACTCCATTTGAAAGCCCTAATGCCCGAGCATTGATTTCCCAATGATGGTAACCTTCGGTAAACTCATCTGATAATACAGCAAGTTGTTTTCCTCTAACATCATAAATCACCAGACTTGCTCTACCATCTTCATCCGTTATAAAAGGAATGGACGTTATCCCGGTAAATGGATTCGGTCTGTTCTGAAAAAGTTGAAATGATTTTAAATCATCATTTTCTGAAACAAATACTTCATTAAATCTCAATTCTAAAATATTATAATCGCTAAAACCCGAGAAAATCTCAGTTGGGATACTACTTTCCTCAAATCTTATCCATTCAGACAGCTTACCGGACTGATTTGCAATAAAGGTCAGACTAAATAGCTGTCCATTATCACCTGGTTTGAGCAATGAAGGTGAACTCTGACTTAACCTGATGGAGGTTTCTAAACCATCAAAATTAATTAGGTAAGAATTATCAGTTATCTCTAACTGATCAGCCCAATTAATATCTTCAATATCAAGAGCAATATTATCCCACCTTAAATCAAATTGAATGCCATTAAACTCTATTCCATTTCTTAAATGGAATTCTACTGTTACAATTTCACCCGCATTAACTAAGCGATCTTCGACATAAATACCTTCATATGATGTTCTTTGCCGAGACTCGGATCGTAAGTCTGTAGTAGCTACATTTCCATTCAGATCACCAATTTTTACTCCAACGAAGTCCTGCTGGAAGAATCTATCGGTTGAGAAATAAATATCTACAGTTTCAGGCAGGTCAATCTGAGTAGGCATTACCCCATGAGGAATAATAAAATTCTTATCTAAAAACCTCCATGATGTATTATTTGGAAATTGATCAGAGCTGCCTAGAATTAATCGCCTCAGCTCAAGTACATCAATAACATTAATCAGACCGTCATTGTTAACATCTGCTGCAATTAGATAATAGGGATCAGTTATCACATTGATGCCGAGTATATGTCTTTGTAATAGATATATATCAAAAGTAGTGACGCCATTTAGTGGATCATCATCTTTGAATGGCCGTAGCTGCATATTTGAAAGTTGAGGTACATGCAGAAACTCAAATAAACCAAAATAATCTGTATTTATTTGATCATTGAAAAATGGAGACTCTACATTAAGCTCTACTCCCTCAACCATTCGATCCATATCGTGATGGTAAACTAGACCATTAATATTACCAACCAAACTGTCAGGGCAAAAGCCCATGGGATCTTCAAAGGCTATTTGAGTCTCACAGGAATCGATATTTCCTGATGCATCAATTGCATAAATAGTTATTGGAAATAAACCAGGGATACTATCACAATTTGTAAAATTAAAAAATAGCGTATCAAGATCAAAATCTGAAAGATCAAAGGTAATCTCTATATCAATTGAATCAATACAATTATCTGATAGTTCAGTCAAAAAATCAGTATCAACAGCAACAGCACTAAGGTTGTCATCAATTATATATCTAAACTTAAAGCAGTTAATCACAGGAGGAATGGTATCAACTACTAGAACATTCACCTCTAAAATTGTAACATTTCCACAATTATCTACAGCCTCAAACTCAAAAGTTGTCAATCCTATCGGATAAACTCCACTTGCATCAGCACCACTACTATCTGCGAATGGTGAATTATTAGTAATAATTACATCACCTCCACAATCATCTATCGCCTCTACCATTATCTCTACAAATGCATCACATGATATTGAATCAGCAAATGCTGTTAATGTATCTATTGGAGCCACCGTAAATTCAGGAGCTATTGTATCCTCCACGGTTATTGTCTGAATAAATACCCACTCCCCTGTGAGTGGATTACAAAGATCTGTAACTGTCCAAGTTCTGATAATAATATCACAAGCTGTATCGACCATTATCATCTCATCTTCCATGACAATAGAAACCTCATTACATGTTTCTACGTCAGGGTTTAAGATAGGCTCTCCCCCAGGAATGCTATCAGGGTTAAATATACTGCAGTCAGTTATTAAGATAAAATCATTAGGCCAGATAAAATCACTTGAATCCAGTGAGGTAACCCCTTCAAAAGTAATTACTTGAGTACAAGAACTGTCTGAATTACCTGCACTATCAAAAACAGTAAACATCCTGGTTATGGTACCTGTGGACGTACAACTATCAATATCAATTTCAAATGTCTCGATTACCTGAAGACCAACTGGGCAATTATCATTGACTTCCGGTTCACCAAATTGTGAGATATCGATACCTTCTTCATATTCAGAACATGGTAATACTTCATTATCAGGACAAGCTATAAACACAGGTGCTTCATCATCAAGTATAATTACCGTAAAACTACATCCCGCACTATTACCACTAGCATCTACTACAGTATAAGTTACTACGGTAGTATCAACAGGATAAAGTGCACTGGCATCGTCCACATTAGTGAAGTCATTGGTAATACTTGCACCCGGGCAATTATCTGAAAAATCAGGAATATCTATGTCTAAAAATGCTCCACATTCGCCCGGATCATTAACTTGCACAATATCCTCCGGACAGTTAATAGTTGGATCCTCATTATCCTCAACAGTTATTGTCTGCTCGCACTCGGCGGTATTTCCGCTTGAATCAATAGCAATATAAATTATACTTGTAGTCCCTAACTCAAAAGTATCAGGAATAATTACATCAATTATTACGCCCGGACAGTTGTCATTAGCCTCTGCATCACCTAAATCAAAATCAGTAGCAAAACACTCCCCATCGTCGGCACTAACAGTTATATCCTCAGGGCACTCGATAGTAGGAGCCTCAGTATCATTTACCGTAACTGTAAAAGAACAAATAGCAATTGCTCCCACCTCATCTATGGCAGTAAATGTTACAACTGTTATTCCTACATTATAAAAATCCGATGCATCAGCTGTGAAATTGAAGTCATTAAACAAACTATCAAGCCCACATCCACCGGTTACCATTGCTGAATCAATAGTTACAAAAGCGAAGCACTCTTCGGAGTCATTATCCACCATTATATCCTCAGGACAAATTACCTCTAATGGTTCATCTCCTTCAATAAGAACTGTTACAGAGCAACTGTCAATATTACCTGCTTCATCGGTAACAGTGAAAACCACAATAGTTTCACCCAATGGATAAAGATCGCTTGCATCAGCACCTCCATCATTAAACGAATTTACAATTACCAAACTATCCGTGCAATTATCTGTCGCAGATGCAATTAATCCGGTAACCAATGCTTCGCATTCACCCGGGTCAACCTCTATAACGACATCATCGGGACATGTAAGCATTGGTATTTCGTTATCAAAAATAACCACAGTGAAGCTACACTCAGCACTATTTCCATTCACATCAATCACAGTATAAGTCACCACGGTAGTATCCACAGAATAAAAACCGTCAGCCGCTATAGTTTCTGAAAAATCATTGAAGATGGTATCAATTCCGCAATTATCCGAAAAGGAAACTACAGTTACCTCAATATCTGCACCACATTCTCCGGGATCATTTTCCTGAACTATATCCTCAGGACAAACAATGATAGGATCTTCATTATCTTCAACTATCACAATAAATGTACAAGTAGCACTTGCACCAAACGAGTCAACAACAGTAAACTCAACAACAGTTTCACCTACAGAGTAGATTCCACTTGCATCCTCGGTAAAATTGAAATCATTTGTAATGCTTTCTATTCCACAACCTCCGGTAACTGTTGCGGGAGGAATCGTAATACTTGCTTCACAAGAATCAGGATCATTAGTTTGTATTATATTTTCAGGACAATCTATTTCAAGTGGTTCGTCTCCTTCTACAATAACTGTCACTGAACAACTATCTACATTTCCGGCCTCATCCTCAACTGTAAAGACTACTATCGTTTCACCAAGTGGATATATTCCACTTGCATCTGCTCCACCATTATTAAAGGAATTGGTAATCGTCAATAAATCCGTACAATTATCAGTAGCTGTAATCATAAGCATGACCTCAGCTTCACACTCCATTGGTTCTACTTCTACAACTATCTCATCAGGACAAACTAATTCAGGTAGTTCATCGTCTATCACCCTAACACTCGCCTCACAAATTGCACTATTACCGTTCACATCGATAACTGTGTAAATTATGGTATTTGAACCTAAAAAGAAGGTGTCAGGTGCCGTTATAATAACCGTATCAACACCACAATTATCTGACACAACCGCCGCGTCAAAATCAATATCAGTAGCAAAACATTCCCCAACATCGTTACTCACAACTAATTCCTCAGGACAACTAATACTTGGATCTTCATCATCCTCTACAGTAACCATTTGACTACAAGATGAAGAATTTCCACTGGAATCTATTGCTGTATAAACGATTACAGTCAGCCCCACTTCAAAAGTATCGGGTATGCTTACTTCCAACATTACTCCCGGGCAATTATCACTGAATTCAGGGGTACCTAAATCAACTTCAGTGGCAAAACACTCACCTTCATCTGTAGATGCAGTGACGTTGGCAGGACAATCAATGATCGGAGCTTCTTCGTCATTTACAGTAACCGTAAAAATGCAGGTTGCAGTTGCGCCTGTTAAATCAACCACAGTAAAAGTAACAAATGTCTCTCCTACCGGATATATATCACTTGCATCTTCCGTAAAATTATAGCTATTGAATAGACTATCTATTCCACAGCCTCCAGTTACTACTGCAGAATCAATCATTATATCAGCCTCACATAAACCAGGATCGTTACTTACTTCAACGTTTTCCGGACACTCAATTTCCAATGCATCATCTCCTTCAACAATAACTGTCACTGAACAACTAGCCACATTTCCAGACTCATCCTCAACTGTAAAGACCACTATGGTCTCCCCAAGAGGATAGACTCCACTTGCATCCGCTCCACCATCATTAAAGGAATTGGTAATCAGCAGTGAATCACTACAATTATCAGTAGCTGTAATCACAATTGTTACCTCAGCTTCACACTCTCCGAGATCTACCTCAACTATTATTTCATCAGGACATTCCAGAATAGGCAGTTCACCATCAATTACAGTAACACTCGTCTCACATTCGGCAGTATTGCCATTAATGTCCGTCACTATATAAACAATCGTAGTTGTTCCTAAAAGAAAAGTATCGGGAGCTAATATAATCACCGTATCAATTCCACAATTATCAGCTACTGCTGCCGGATCAAACTCCACATCTGTAGCAAAGCACTCTCCCGCATCATTGCTCACAACTAATTCCTCAGGACACTCTATTGTTGGATCCTCATTGTCTTCAACTGTTACTGTTTGTTCACATTCTGCCGTATTTCCACTTGCATCTGTTACTGTATAGGTAATTATGGTTACCCCTAGTTCAAACGTATCGGGTATGCTTACTTCCAAAACTATACCAGGACAATTGTCACTGAATTCAGCTTCACCCAATTCAACTTCCGTCGTGAAACACTGACCTTCATCTGTGGATACCGTGACATCAGCAGGACAATCAATAATCGGAGCTTCCTCATCATTTACTGTAACTGTAAAGGTACAAGTCGCTGTAATCCCGGTAATGTCCACTACTGTGAATATAACTTCTGTCTCACCCACAGGGTAGATATCACTTGCATCCTCCGTAAAATTATAGCTATTGAATAGACTGTCTATCCCGCAGCCTCCAGTTACTACTGCTGGATCAATCGTTATATCAGCCTCACATAATCCGGGATCATTGCTTACTTCAATGTTCTCAGGGCACCCAATTTCAAGGTCTTCGATATCAATAACAAGTGTAAAGACCCACTCAGCTATATTTCCTGCACAATCCTCGTACTCATAGGTATAAGTAATGATCTGAAGATTATTTTCTGTCATGGATTCAACTTGTGGCTCTCCAGCCTCAACTGATCTACCACATTGATCAACTATATCAGTTGGAAATGGTATGACATACAATGAATCCGGACATGGTATGGTGTCAGTTTGATTTGCTGGCAGGATTGGACCTTCGTTCAACTCAATCGTATAAACAAAGCTCCACTCTTTAGAATTTTCAGCACAATCTATATAAGTCCAGGTATAAGTTCTTTGTCCCTCACATTCCGGCTTTTCACTTACCACAGGCCCCATAGGTGTAAGGGGATTATCACATGCATCCAGAACAACAGGTGGTGGCGGAACTACATCTGTATCATCAGGGCAAGCCACTGTAGCCTGACCATTAACAGGCAACTCGAAATCTTCGTATTCAATTATATAGATAAATTCCCAAATAAATTCATTCCCCGCACAATCCTCATAAGTATAGATGTATGACCGTGTACCTTCACAAGTAACCGGATCAGGGTCATCTGTTATAGCAGGTTCAGGAGCCACTAATACATTTCCACAGGCATCTTCAACTACTGGTAAATTAATAGGATTCGTCGCCTGATCGACACAGTTTACAATGGCTAAAGTCTCCACAGGACCTCCTATTTCAGTTGGCGGATCAGTTATTTCAATAATATAGGTACCTGTAAACTGATTTTGGTTTCCTGCACAATCTTCAAAAGTCCATGTAAATGTTACCATCCCTTCACATTCCGGAAATTCACTTATCTCAGGGTCACCAATGGGTTCAAGTTCTATAAAACAATTATCAAATACTTCAGGAGGTTCAGGCATCCCGATCTCCCCAATGCACATGATAGGAAAATCAAAGTCGGATATAGTCTCAAAGGGTTGGTATTGAACTAAAAAAGTATAGGACCAAAATTGGATATTCCCGGCACAATCCTCATATTGAAAAATATACTCTGCTTCACCCTCGCATTCTGGAATTTCTGGAGTTTGAACTAATACCCCCTCTAGTTCATTTCCACAATTATCAAAAACAACTGGAGGAGTAGGAGTCTTAATTTCTAAAGAACATTCAATAGTATCAATCACATTGGATACCCCAATTTCAAAATTTTCAAATTCAATAATGTAGGTAAATATCCAATTATTGGAATTTCCTGCACAATCTGTAAAAGTCCAGGTATAAATTCTTTCCCCTTCACATTCTGGTTTTTCAGTCACTTCAGGACTACTTGGCTGAATGGGATTACCGCAGGAGTCATTTACCAAGGGAGGCTCTGGCTGGTTGTCTGTATCATCCGGGCAACTTACTACCATTACTTCATTTTCAGGCACTGAAAATCCCTCGTATTCGATGGTATAAGTAAATGTCCAATCTAAAGTATTTCCATTGCAATCCTCATAAGTATAGGTATATACCCTTACACCCTCACAATCTGCCCCCGAAGGATCATCAAAAACTGAGGAAGAGACCGGTGTTAAAATCCTGCCACAAGCATCTTCTACCACAGGCAAACTTGGATCAAGAGCTTCTTCAAAACAACTAACTGTAGTTGCGGAAAGCACCTGACGGGTGATTTCAAGTTCACCGGGATTGAGGAGATCAATCCTTTGAATATGAGTAAACTGAAGTCCAGGATAACAAGATTGCTCCGAAATCCAGGTTCTGTATATTGTTGAACAAAAATCATTATCAGTAGCAATAGAATCGGAAAAACCAAACTGTATTATTCCATTACAAGCATCAGCCGTGACTTCAGGATGACTGTTTATTTCATTAGGGTCGATGGAACTAGGACAACTAACGATTAGGGTATCCACTGGCCAGATAATATTGTCCTCAGAAAAATCAAAAGGATTGGTAACAGTTAAGGTTTGTACACAGGAGTCTCCTATGCCACCCGTATTAAATACAAAATGTGTAATAAATACATTTCCCTCCCAACAAGAATCAATCTCAACACTTACTTCAAAATCAAATATTAGATCACAAAGTCCAATTGCCTCAGGTTCTCCAAAACGAGAAAAATCTAGTGAAAGCTGATCACAAGTAATGGCTGAATCTGGAGCACAAGATATAATTACCGGAGGAACCTTGTCTTGGATGGTTATTTCAAACATACAGAAGTTAGCATTTCCATTAACATCAGTAACCTTTACTTCGACTGATACGGACTGTTCTACATCCTCACAACAAAATGCAATACTGTCCCCAAAGTCCAAATCCTCCTGAGAATCACATAAATCTTCCATTCTTCTTATTTCCACCTCCCCTATTCCACAATTATCTGTGAATGTAAATCCAGAGGTAATGACTTCCACTGGCACTCTCAATGGCTCATCATTTGTAAGAGAAATAACGAGATTTTGGCACAATAGTATCGGTGGTACATTGTCCTCAACAGTCACTGTGTACTCGCAAGTACTCATATTCAAACAAGGATCAATTGCCTGAACTTCAATAGTATTTTCCCCAATTGGCAGGACAGTTAATGGATCAAAATTCAAAGCACCATTAACCCTAAACCGAATGTCAATTTCGTTGGGATCACTACAGGCATCCTCTACATCAATATTTGGAAAGATATATGTGGCATTGCATGTTTGTATTCCTGTAAAAATAGTAATATCATCAGGACAAATTAATCCAGGTGGAATGGTATCCTTAACCTCAATAGTCTGAGTGGAAGTAGTGATAATCATTGCGCACCAATCCATAGCAGTCCATGTTCTGAAAAATTTATATGATTGGCCACCATTACAAAGGGGGATAGGATTAGTATCTGTATATCCTATTAAAATGCCGCAAGATGGAGTTATTTCATTCCCATTTAATGTAGGATAACCCAATACATCAGGATCTATATCAGTAAATGGACAATTTAGTAAGGTGTCGGCAGGAAAAAATACCTGATTGATATCACCTCTGAGCACATTAATTGTCTGCTCACAGCTTGAAGAATTCCCGGACTTATCAGTAACAGTCCAAGTTCGATTGATAACCAATTCATAATTGGGGTCACAATTCAAGGTTTGTATGTTTTGTGAAAACCACAAATCGAGCTCTTCGGTTTCAGTACAATTGTCATACAATGTATCTAAAAAGTAGTCCGGGTCAGCAAAATCCAAAGGTTGCCAGCAGTCTATTTCTTTTTCTGAACATTCAATCACCGGCGCCGATTTGTCCTCGATAAGCACCATGCTCCAGCAGGAATTATTGGTAACTGTATTCGTTACCTTTACAGAAATGGTTTCATCCACATGGCTACAATCCGCTATATTACCTCCAATTGGCGGATCAACGATATTAACGTCAAATATACCGTAATTGGGTTGCGGATTAGAAAGTAGCATTTGCGGTGTCAAAACTGCTTCACCATTAGCTGAAAGGGAGACCTGAAGCCATGAGATACAACTCATTTGTAAAGCATTTAGCTCAGGGTTTTCAGCCTTTATTGGAAAAGCAATAAATAGTAATGCATAAAATAACATTCCTACCTGTAAGCTACTTTTTAAATTGTTTAACTTCTTCATTTTTAAAAGTTTTAATAGACTGTCAAATAATGGTTTCTTGTTTAGAAAATTACCTTAAACGGGTATCCAAAAGACTGTAAGCCCTTGAATCCCCGTCCTCAGATAATAATCATCAGGTTTGTGTAACAGATGATAGCAACATCATCAAACAAGTCAGTTTAAATCTGACTCTTAATCGGAAATTCAATTTCTTTCTTAGAGAAGTTTTTAATCAGGTTGGAAAAATTAAAAACCTAAATCCTAAGCTTGGAATCGAAATCCAGATTTTTTCTTCTTTCTAAAAAAAGACCCTGCATATCCACCGGATACGCAGAGCCCATGTTCATGGTTTATTTTCTTATCAATCTTTTTACAATCCTATTTGCTTCTGTCTCAATATGCAAAAGATATATCCCCGACACAACAGACTCAGCATCCAAAGTCCAGGTCGCTCCGTCTAAATTTTCTTCACCTATTGTCATATTTTGAATTATTCTACCACTTATATCAGTAAGTTTTAAGGTCACAGGACTGCTAATAGGGAGACTTTCATTTATTTCTATTGATAATTCATTTGAAAATGGATTCGGAAATACGCTAATCAAATCATAGATATTAGCACTTGATGGGTTGATCTGATCAGCAGGAATAAGTTTAAGTTTTTTAACATCGGACAAATCAGAATAAAATTCACTTTCAAATGATTTTGATTCATAGCTTACCATTTCCTTAGTGAAAATCAATTCCAGAATATGTTGACCCTCCGAGACTAATAATTTTTGATTAGAGAAAACGCTGACTCTCAACTCACCATCAGGCATAACGTTCCATCTGATTTCATCCTGTGAAAAAATATCAGAATTCACTTGCAGTAATTCATTTTCAGACCCAAGATGCATTCCAAACTGGAAGCCGTAAGTATGCATTTTTAAATCATTTAGCCCAAGTCTAAGAATATGAAGTCCATTTTCAATTTCTGCATCCACTTTGAATTCAGTAATACTTCTCTCCGAAGCCTGATCATCAGACAGACTATTTGATCTCGCTGATGAATTCAAATCACCAAGCTTGATACCTGAAAAATTGACATTTTCAATAATTTCCTCAGGGTCAATTAATTCAATTTTAACCGGTATTTCATCCAAATAGGGTTGTACCCTATTTTCAACTTCATATTCGGAATTGTAAAATCTCCATGAGCTTCCCGACGGAAAATTGCTCCGATTGCCAAGGATTACATCTCTTACAATAAGAAGGTCTTTACTGTTAATTTCACCATCGAAATTAACATCGGCTGCTAATAGGTCCATAGTATTTTCGGGTTCCCATTCTCCAAGAATATATTTACTCATCAACAGCAGATCAAAGGTAGTTACTCCATTTAAAGGGTCATCAGATGAAACAGCCTCAACATACAATTTATCAGCATCACCTTTATTGACCAACTCATAAGAACCATTTATAACGGGAGCTGTACTCAGTACTATATCATTTTCATCTTTCAGAATTACCGATACATGGTCTATATAATCGTATCTGATGTCATAAACTGTTCCTCCTACAATTAGGGAATCTTCCGGAGGACAAAGACCAAAATTATCGGTGATGGTAATATAAGTTATACAAAAATCGCTATTTCCGGATTCATCAGTTACAGTAAGTATGACTTCTACCCTGCCTAAATCATCACAGTCCACTCTCTGAGGACTTACTTCTAATTTCAAATCTTCATCCGCGGTACAATTATCAAAACTTTTAAGATTAAACCAATGGGCTTGAAGATCAAGATAGTAGCCATCCGACATCTGACTCAAAGTGGAGGATAAACCGTGATAACATACCGGAGTAGGTTGTTTCATATCCTTCACAGTGACCTTAGTGGTACAACTTGATTTTTCAGAACAACCATCATCCGCCGTAAAAGTAACTACAGTAGTTCCCAAAGGATAGAATCCGCTAGCATCCCCATCCCTTTTAATGGCAAAAGGGCTGTCATTCATCACATTGGCAGGGTCTCCACATACAGAGGTAGCCGTTGCTTTATCCAATTGAACATCAGCACCATCGCACTCATCATTTGTTGTAGAAACAGTAATATCTTCAGGACAGACAATCTCAGGTCCCTCTTCTGATTTGACCATTATTACTTGCGTATGCTCCCAAATTCCTTTAGGATAGTATGAGTTTGGATCAAATACACAACAATCAATAACCGTCCATGTCCTTAATATTTTTTTACATCCTCCACCAAAATCAAAAACCCAATCATGAAAACTGGAAAGGGGTTTCCCGCATTCCACTTCATCAAATACAGGTTTATCAAAACCCGGAGGAAGATTATTTGGATGAAGAGAAGCTCCACATTCATCGGTTGTATAGTCTGCAGGCCAGGTAATATTAGACAAACCAAAAGCACCCCCTTGTACAGTTATGACCTGTGTGCAGGAATGCCAAACATTGTAGTAATCTTTTACCATCCAAGTACGAATGATGTGACCTACACCACATTCATTCAAGTGATATGCAACATGGGGGTTAGGAGCAGGATAAGGATCACCATATCCATGAACAAAAGCTATCCCAAATTCGTCGAGATCACTTAAATCTTCGTCGCAAGGAACAATGACATTGGGTGGACAATCCAATGTAAGTAAAGCATCAGCATTTAAATGGAAATTATCAGCTGATAATTGGTAGCTGCAAACCAATAGTGCAGCGAGTACATGTGTAAGAATCACTCTTTTCATATTATAAAGTTTAAATTGTTAGCTTGGCTAAGATGGGATGGAAAGAGTATAGTTTACCGGGTAATTAACCATTAATCAATTGCAAACATATGTCAAATATTTTTAATATGTATTGCTTTGGGAAATATTTTTTAAAAAAAATCTGTACTAATTAGATTTCCAATCAATTAGAAGAAAAATAAAATCTGAGGAGAAAGGGCATAAACTAAAAAAGCCACCCTGAAAAATCAGAGTGGCTTTTGCGCCCCCTCAAGGACTTGAACCTTGGACCTACGGATTAACAGTCCGCCGCTCTAACCAGCTGAGCTAAGGAGGCTTTTTCTTAAAGTGGTGCAAAGATAAGTTGTCAATTAATTTTGCACAAACTTTTCGTTTTTATTTTTGAAAAATAATTTTACGACCACGAAAGGACAAAGTTCAGTCTGTATATATAAATAATAAGACCGATGAAAAGCAAAAAGAAGATGATGATCCACATTATTGCTCTACCCTTTCCACCGTAATTTTCAATATTTGCCATGAGGTTTCAATTTAGATCGCAAAATAAAGGATTTTTTAGCATTTAAAAAAGGTATGTTCGAAAAAATTCAATTGCTACCTAAAAAATTCATGCAGAAGGCAATGTGACTGTTTTATTCCCAAAGCCTTAGATTTAAGCATAAGTTTGATATTTTGTTCAGTCTTCAATTTCTCGATTTATTTATTGAAGGTGGAAGATGAAAAGTTACAAACATTAATCAAATGGTATTCTCCCTTATAAATTATCAATCCTCATCATCCGGCTTATTTTCCCCAATTAACCTCTTCTGTACATCCGTCGGCACTTCAGCATATTCTGCAAACTCCTGTCTAAATTTAGCCTTCCCCTGAGTAATCGATCTCAAACTTGATGAATACTGATGCAATTCAGCTAATGGCACTTTGGCTTTGATTACCTGATAATGCCCATCAGCATCCATACCCATAATCATCGCTCTTCTTGCCTGAAGGTCACCCATCACATCACCCATTACATCACTTGAACACATGATTTCAAGATCATAAACCGGTTCCAGCAACAGAGGGTTAGCCTTTTCAAAACCTCGGTTAAAAGCTATCGAAGCAGCCATCTGAAATGCCGAATCATTGGAATCCACAGGATGCATTTTTCCGTCAAAAACCGAAACTCTGATATCAATACAAGGTGAGCCGGTCAACGGACCATTTTCCATTCTAAGCATTAAACCTTTTTTAATAGCTCCCATAAACCTGGAATCTATACTGCCTCCAACTATACACCAGTTGTAGACTAGTTTTCCACCCCAAGGAAGATCAACTATTTCCTGATTTCTGATAGAAAGCCCGGATGGATCAGGCATACCCTCAGTCCACGGCTCAATTCGCAAATAAACTTCACCAAATTGCCCTGAACCTCCACTTTGTTTTTTATGTCGGTAGCTACTGTCTACAGCACTTCTGACTGTTTCCCGATAGGAAATTCTTGGTTTTTCAAACTGCATATCTAACTGATATACCTTCTCTATGCGATATTTTATGATATCCAGATGTAATTGTCCCTGCCCGTGAAGTATCATCTGCTTCAACTCTTGCGAGTTCTCAACCACTATTGTCGGATCCTCTTCCTGAAGAGTGTAGAGTGCCTTTGTCATCTTTTCCATTTCTGATTTGGAAGGAGGCACAACAGCCATTCTGATTTTAGGAGAGGGAAAACGAATATGCCGGACCATTAAATCTGAGGATTTATCAGCGAGAGTATTGCTCGTATGAGCGTTTTTTAATTTAACAGTAACTCCAATGTCCCCTGCGCTCAACTCACTGACAAGTTTTCTTTCTTTACCAGTCGCTTCAAATATTTGGTTGATCCGCTCATTTGATCTAAGGTTTTTGTTCTCCAGTTCATCTCCGGTTTTTAGTGTTCCACTGAACACCTTAAAATAAGAGACATTACCAATCCTCGGCTCAGATATAGTTTTATAAATAAAAACCACTGTTGGTCCGTTGGGGTTAGGTTCTAAAACTCTGGACTCAGTCAATACATTATTAGTTCTCTCGGCAGGTGAAGGAGCTATATCATTTATAAAACCCATAATTCTGCCACTGCCCATATTTCTAAAAGCTGAACAACAAAAGACTGGAAATATCTCCTGTTTAGACATTGCAATTTTTAATCCTTTTGTCAGCTCTTCCTCTGTCAAGGATCCCTCATCAAAGAATTTCTCCATCAAGCCTTCGTCGTTTTCAGCTGCTGCCTCTACAAGGGCATTGTGCATTTCCTGAGCTCGTGCTATCTCACTGTCGGGAATAGCGACCTTTTCGGGTTTACCTCCATCCGGACCAAATACATACATAGTCATCCTAAGAGCATCTACTATTGTATTAAAATCACTGCCCTGATTTAAAGGGTACTGAATTGGCAGGACGTTATGACCAAATCTATCCTTCATTTGTTCCAAAGTCTCCTCAAAGTTAGATTTATCGTGATCCAATTGATTTATCACAAACATGGTTGGGGTGCCATAATCTCTGATGGTCTCCCAGACCAACTCTGTTCCAACTTCCACGCCATTGGCAGCATTTACGGTTACCAAAGCTGTATCGGTAACTTTAAGTGCAGACATGACCTCACCAACAAAATCATCCAAACCCGGTGTATCAAGAATATTGATTTTTGAATCTTTCCACTTTACTGTCATCAATGAAGTGAAAATAGAATTTCCTCTTGTCTTCTCAATATTGGTATAATCTGATACTGTATTTCCATCTTCCACACTTCCTCTTCTCGGAATAGTACCTGATTCAAAAAGCATAGTTTCAGCTAAAGAGGTTTTTCCACAGCCTGAGTGTCCAAGGAGGACTACATTCCTAATATCTTTGGCTTGATAGGTCATATTTTAATGTTTTTTATGAATAAAACGGAGAAAATAAAATTCAACTCTCTGAATTTACGGGGGTAAATTAGAGGCTTTTAACCTAAAAAACAAGAGAAAGGAAGACAAAAAAGAGGTATAAATAACATTTTAAATGAGTCTATTTGTTATTTCCTCTAATACAATACCTTTTAAATAGAAAAAAAAACTAATTGATAGGAAGGATGCCAAACTTGGTATTTAATTCCTTAGATTTCCTGAATTGCAAAGCCGTTTCTCTAATAGTCTCTTCAATTGGTCTGTAGCTAAAACCAGTTTCTTTGATAAATGCTGAGGCATCATATAAAGTTTCTTGTGCAGATGCAATAAGCATTGGTTTACTTAAGGGTGGAACCTTGGCTCCAAAAGACCGTAGAAATTTTAAAATCGGAGGTAGGGTGGCAATCATTAACTTATTGATACGACGTTTCGGCGCTGGCTTATCGAGGTAGAACCCGATCCTTTTTAAAACTTCAAAATAGGATAGATTTGCAGTACTTGATATAAAGCGTCTCCCATTGAATTGATGGTCGGCACAATGTATCAGCATTTCTGCCACATCTCTAACATCAACAAATCCAATTAGGCCTGATGGATAGAAAGGTAATTCTCTATTTACTTGAGTGAACAATGCAGCTGTACCACTGTTCCAGAAGCCTGCTCCCATAACCAAAGAAGGATTGAGAATAGTAACATCTAAACCCTCCGCTGACGAACGCCATACCTCCAATTCGCTTTGATGCTTGGACAAAGCGTAATCAGAGATCCCGGGAAACTCTTTCCATTCGGTTTCTTCTGTTATAGGCTTGCCTTTTAATTCTTTTCCTAAAGCAGATATTGAGCTACAGTGTACTAATTTTTTTACTCCATTCTCTATAGCCGCATTGCAAAGCTCGGCGGTACCTCCCACATTAACTCGATAAAGTTGTTTCTTTTTTGATGGATTAAACGATACAGCAGCAGCGCAGTGAAATAGTATATCTACATCTTTAGTGAAATCCCATACTATCTCGGTATCAAGCAAATCACCCTTAACCCACTGAATTTTATGCTCATCACCATCCAGTAAATCAAAAGAACTGCTTTCTCTTTTGATGGCTTTGATATTGGTACACCCCTGTCTTATAAGAGTCCGCAGTAAATAGGAACCAACAAACCCGGTACCTCCTGTTACCGCAATTCTAGCGTCTTTACTGAAAGGTAATGTTAAATTCATTTTTTATTATTTGTTTTAAAATTAGCCGGCAAATATACCCCTCCTCCGTAAACCTCAAGGGTGTTTTCATGGTTTTCGGGAATAAAATTACTGACGCCTCTCCACCTCAACCAACCGGCATAAGCCATCAATAAACTTTCTTTAAAATCTATAAAATTATTATCCGGAACTATTATCTCAATATTAAAAGCCGCTAACTCTTTTTTTAATCTCTCCATAAGTGTAAGGTGATGTGCTCCACCCCCGGATACCATCATTTTTTTTGGGTGACCTTCACTTCCTGACTTCAATTCAAGGGCAATTGCCTCCACTATGTGCTCAACCATAGTTCTCATTTTATCTTCAACAGGTAGGTGGTTGTTACGAAGTAATGGAATATAATAGGATCTTATTTGTTGATTGGAAAGTGATTTTGGTGCTTTTTGTTGAAGAAAATCAAATTCATTAAATTTTGAAAGCAACTCAGTATCGGTATTACCTTTCGACGCCATTTTCCCATTTTCATCGTACTCCATTCCTGCCTGAGCTGCGAGAAAATCGAGCACCTGATTACAGCCGCATACATCCATTGAAAGCGTATATTTATCTTCAATAATGCTCAGATTGGCAATTCCGCCAAGATTGAGAAAAAAGTCAGCTTTGCTTTTAAACAGATGATCCAAAATCGGCACCATTGGCGCTCCTTGCCAACCTAGGGCAATGGCATTGTTTCTAAAGTCAGTTACCACCGGTACTCCGGCATTTTCTGCGATGATACCACCAAGTCCCATTTGAATAGAAAAGCCCTTGTCCGGCTGGTGGAATACAGTATGACCATGCACTGATACGAGATCAATAGAATGCCCCTCATTTTTTATTTCTCTAATGAGCTGACCATAATACCTGCTCAGTTCTGCTTCCAATTCAAAATAGGATTCGAGGGGCAATTGGTCTGACCTTTTTAGCTTTTCTTTAAGATGATCGGGATAGGCATTGGTCTGAGTTTTTAACCATTCGATATCGGGATCTGAACCATCGCTGTTTTCTGTAAACTTAAAAATACCAATATCTGTACCGTCAAGTGAACTTCCGGACATCAAACCCAAAACTATCATTGTATCACTCAAGTTTTTCACTGGTATCTTCCTCTTTAAATTTCATAGTATAACGAGCAACTGCATCGATTTCAGCCGGGCTAAGAATCCTCCTGTATGCAATCATTACCCCTACACCATCTCGGATAACCGCTTTTCGCTCTTCAAGGGTGAGCTCAGAAACACTAAGGTCTCCCGCATCATTTAATCCAAGCTTACCATCATTGCCATGACAAATCACACAGTGAAGTTCATATAACGCCTTACCTGCGCTCAGTGGTAATACCTCAACCGGTCTTTCCGGTGGTTCTCTTTCTACTGAAGGCCCACAAGCATGAATAAAAAACACTGCTACTAACACCAATAAAGAAATTACTCTCAACATAATGCAACTTTAAATTATAATTCTTTGTACGCGGCAAAAATTTAAAATCTTATAGAATAAAATTAAAAGACCAAGAATACTTTGACTACAAATAACTGTGATTTAGCCACTTAAACAAAATAACACAATTTTTTATATGCACCCTACTTTTATTTGTTTAATTGTTGAAATAAATGAATTGGTTCACGATAAGTCGCCAATTTTTCGCTAAGACAACTGAGCAAATTTAGTATTTATGAATACTAATTATTGGTTTTCAAGCAATTTCAAACAAACAAAAAATTATTTGCCACGCCCTACGTGATAAACTCAACTTTGCGTCTTCTTTTCGCCTTTGCGCCTTTGCTTGAAATAAAAGCTTGTAAACTATTCTAATTTTTTGTCATGTACTCAGAGAAAAATTAAAAAAATTTGGGCTGAAAATTATGAAAACGGGCTTCCAACTATCATCTATTGAAATCCCGTTTTTAAAAATGATTCATCAAAAACCAAATTAATATCTATAAGTGTCCGCCTTGAACGGACCATTCTTGGCAACACCTATATATTTTGCCTGATCATCCGTTAACTCTTCCAGCTCGACACCAATTTTAGCCAAATGAAGTCTGGCGACTTTCTCGTCCAGTTTTTTAGGAAGAACGTAAACTTTTTTATCGTACTTTTCAGCATGATTCCAAAGCTCTATTTGTGCCAAAGTCTGATTGGTAAATGAATTGGACATTACAAATGATGGGTGTCCAGTTGCACAACCAAGATTTACGAGACGTCCTTCTGCCAAAACAATAATATCATTTCCATCGATAGAGTATTTATCCACCTGAGGCTTGATTGTTTTCTTCGAATGACCATAATTTGTATTTAACCAAGCCATGTCTATTTCGTTATCAAAGTGACCAATATTGCATACAATAGTTTTGTCATTCATTAGTCTGAAGTGTTCCTCAGCAATTATATCTTTATTGCCGGTTGCAGTCATAACTATATTAGCCCTTGGGATAGCATCTTTCATTTTAATGACTTCATAACCATCCATAGCTGCCTGAAGTGCACATATCGGATCTATTTCAGTAACAATTACTCTGCAACCTGCACCCCTTAAAGAAGCTGCTGAACCCTTACCCACATCACCATAACCTGCGACCACAGCAACTTTACCTGCCATCATAATATCAGTTGCTCTTCTAATCGCATCTACAGCAGATTCCTTGCATCCATATTTGTTGTCAAATTTTGACTTTGTAACGGAATCATTGACATTAATTGCAGGCATTGGGAGTGTTCCATTCTTTTCTCTGTCGTACAAGCGAAGAACTCCGGTTGTGGTCTCTTCGGTAATGCCTTTAACACCGGCTGCTAATTCGGGATACTTGTCCAACACGATATTAGTAAGATCACCACCATCATCCAAAATCATATTCAAAGGCTTTCCACCTTCAAATGCAAAAAGAGTCTGCTCAATGCACCAGTCGTACTCCTCTTCAGTCAAGCCTTTCCATGCATAAACAGGTACACCGGTCTTTGCAATTGCAGCAGCTGCATGATCCTGAGTTGAAAAAATATTACAAGAAGACCAACTTACTTCAGCTCCTAACTCAAGTAATGTCTCAATCAGTACTGCTGTTTGGATGGTCATGTGTAAACAACCCGCAATCCGGGCACCTTTTAAGGGCTTAGATGCACCAAATTCTTCTCTCAGTGCCATCAAACCGGGCATCTCTGCCTCTGCCAGTTCAATTTCCATTCTTCCCCATTCAGCCAGACTGATGTCTTTTACTTTGTACTTTAATTTTTTGTCTACTGCTTGCATTAATTATGTGTTTTTAATTCAAAAATTCGCGCAAAGATACGGAAAACTAATGGATTAGCTTCCATTTCAAAGCGCATTTCTAACACATTATCGGACTTCAGGGTTTAGAGAAAATTGAAAAGATGACATGAGGGCAACAATTTGTCCTACTCCCCCACTTCTTTCCGCCAATTATACCACCCATAAATCGCCAGAATATTGTACACCACAAACAAAAGTGCAAACAAATTGGCATCTCGAGAAAGATACAATCCAATGTAAGCTGAATTGACAATTACCCAAAGCGGCCAACTTTCCGTCTTTTTTTGAATCAGTAAAACTGTGGCAATAATTGAAAAAACTGTTGTACCGGAATCCAGGTAAGTAGCCATGGCCTCCGTATACTGTGATAAAAAATAGCCCCCAGCAAAAGAAAGTCCCAAGCCAGTCAGAGCAAAACCAATTCGTTGGCTCCAACTCAACTGACTGATGGCAAGTTCTGTACCCTTACCTCCTTTTTTCCACTGATAGAGCCCAACAAAACCCATCACCACATAAAAGAATTGTAAAAGTCCATCAGCATAAAGATCATAAACCTTTACTGTGACTATCATCCATGCTGCGCAACTGAATATACCCCAATACCAGCACCTGTAGTCATTTCTGGCAGCATAAAAAATATAGATGAGTCCGGTCAAAAAAGCCGACCATTCAAGCAGAGAATATACCACCTGTGGTATTTCCATCAATCAATGATAAACACTCTGAATCTTGCCGATCGAACCATTGGATTGGTGTTGGCAATAATGTCGATTGTTACTTCCTCCTCCCCGGAGCGTTTTGTGGGATCGAAAACAGCTTTAATGTAGCCTCTTTCTCCGGGAGCTATAGCCGACCTTGTCCACTCCAGTTCTGTACACTCACAAGCGGTGGCAAAGTCGATGATCAAATCTACCTCACCGGTGTTGGTAAACTCAAAGGTATGTTCAGGACGATCTTCTTTTTTAATTAGACCAAAATCGTGGAACTGCTTATCAAAAGTAATGGCAGCAAATTTAGGTTCATCTTCATAATCTGCTCCGGCACTATTTCCCGGCACGGTATCCATCGGCATTGAAGATACAAAGACTATAGATTGCAATCCACCCTGATCAAGCGGAGAATTATTCAATGCAAGGTGCGATGTAAAATCATGCCATGAAGGAGCTGATTTTACAGGCACACTACCCTGTGGTGCATTATCTCTTGCTTGTATTCTCTGCTTCCTGATTTCTATGGTCCTAGGTCCTTCAATAATGGTAAATTCTGTCCGACGGTTTAGTCGGTGTTCCTCCTCTGTACACTCTACATTATTGTGGCAGTGATTGAGGATTCGGGTTTCTCCATATCCCACTGCCTTTATTCTCGAAGGATCAATTCCTTTATTAATCAGGTATCTTTTAGCTGAATTAGCTCTCCTCTGTGAGAGATCCATGTTGTAAGCGTCATTTCCTCTTGAATCTGTATGAGAGGAAAGTTCTATTACCATATCGCCATATTCAACCATCAAATCATACAAATAATTGAGGTCATTCTCTGCTTCCGGTAAAATACGGTCATCATCAAAATCGTAATAAATATTCCCCAATCTGATCGCTTCATTGATAGCAATAACCTCAATAACCGGATCTCTTTCAAGAAGGAAAAACTCCCGCTCGAAAGTAGTATTCTCTGCTAGCCCAACAGTATTAATTGAAACTGAGTCGCTGTGGTAATCATCACGTTCGATGATAATTCTGTAGGTTCTCTCCGGTTGAAGTGGCACATTGTAGGTATTGCCTACCTCATTAGTCGCGCCTATTTCATTCACCACCTCACCCCTTCTGATTTCCTGCACCAATATAGATGACCCCAATAAGGGTTGATTATTTTCATCTAAAACAGTTGCGAGATAATTGACTTTAACATCTTCTACCTGAATGCGGAAAATATCGTCACAACAGCTCGGTGATCTTGAACTTCGCTTTCTTTCATAAGGTCGGTTAGATACTACAAAACCACTTCTTTCTCCCTCATCCAATCTTATGTACATATCATCGAAAGGAGAATTAATTCCGGGTCCCATATTGGAGGGTTCACTCCAACGCGTCCCATCCCAACTACTCTCAAAAACATCAAGACCACCCATTCCGGCATGTCCATCTGAGCTAAAAAATAATTTTCCATCGAGATAAAAAGGAGTTACTTCATCACCGGGGGTATTGATCACGGGTCCTAAGTTGACCGGTGTGCCATAGGTATTTCCTCCACGGTGCGTTGCATAGTAAATGTCTTTCCCTCCCCTTCCGCCATCCATATCAGAAGCGAAAAACAAAACAGGATTTCCAAAAAGCTCTCCAGGTGCAGGATGAGTAGCAATCCAATCGCCATTGACACCCTCAAGACGCTGCGGAGCTCCCCAATCACTACCATCCCAAGTGCTCATAAAAATTTCACTTTCAATCAGTAAATCTCCCTGGATCTGCGAACGAGTAAAAAACATCGTCCTTTTGTCTCTTGAAAATGCAACATTACCGGTATGGTAATTTTCTCTATTGATTCGGTGTCTCATTCTCTCACCTTGTCCCCAACTGTCCTCATCCGGAGGCGCTGAATAAATCCTCAAAAAGTGTGGTTGCTCATCCTCCGTATAGGTAATCCTGCTTCTGCGATTAAAGGTAGCGTAGTAGAGATTATCATCGGGGCCCACTGCCGGAGACAAATCGGTCAAGCCGCTGTTGATTCCCTCGCCCAAAGCGGTTACAAAGAGATCCTCAGGCTGTTCCATACCGCGTACAACTTCCATTCCGAGAAGCTCCACCTCAGCTCTTCTCTTTAAATCTTCATCATCTGAAAGCGTAAGAAACTCACGAAACATTTCAGCAGCTTCCTCTTCATTGCCTAGTTTACGCAAAGTCCTGGCGTAATAGAATCTGTCCTCCACAAAAACTTTTTCTTCATCTCTGGCAAGATATCGGGCGTACCATCTCTCAGCACGCTCATAGTCTCTGAGTAAGTAGGTAAGCTTAGCGAGATAAGGCAACAATTCCTGATCTCTACTTTCTCTGAAGCACTCCTGGAAAAAATCTAAAGCATTGAAATAATCGTGATTTGCCTTTAGTTCATGAGCAAACTCCAAGTTCATTTCATAAGTTGGTTCAGAAAGCGGTTGTGCCAAAAGGGTAAGTTGGAATAGTAGTGCCGCTGTAAAAAACGGAAGAAACTTGTATATCATTCTCATTGAGTTGTGATTTAGTAATTTTAAGACCAATTAAAATCTTGGACAAAAGATGACCGGATCTGTTTCCGGCTTTTTATAAATCTTGACAATATAGCTTGCTGCAACTTCAAAACCCCCAAAATAATTAGCTGCTCCCGCCAAATCGGAAACGGTAAAATCATAAGCCATCCCTACTGTCAAGTCGCCAAATTGCATTCCAAACATCAAATGCCCGGAATCGTTAACGCGATATCCAAGCCCTGCGTTCACGTATATGTCCTTTTCACTGTTAACGAGAAGTGAACCCCTAAGCTGCGCTATAGCAACCGACGCAGGTTCATAACTCTCGTAGATAAATCCGGGGGTAATAGTTAAAAACTCATTCAATTTAACATCAACATATCCATGCCCTGTAAATCTCATCGGTAGTCTTCCACCTGAGCCCAAGATACTCAATCTCGGTCGGTTGATATGTTTAACACTAAAACCCAGCTCCATGAAAGTAGATTCACTAATCTTTGATTTCAGGATAAGGCCTCCTGCGTATTCCTGTGCATTTTGTGCCTGATCTGATAAGGTTCCCTGAATGGGATCATCCTGTCCAAGGATTAGCGCCTCACTTCGGTAAGCATCAATATCCCTTATTCTTTTTGCAAAAGCACCTGTCTGTAGTCCAAGTACCAAATAGGTATTGGCTTCCCTACCTATCGCCTTGTGATATGATCCACTCAATAAAAAGCCTCCTGTCTGAAGGCCTAATGCTCCTGCACGATCAACAAAAAGAACACCACCGGCACCAACCCAGTCATTGTCCCAAAATCCATGGGTGACAGGTGCATCAACAGAAAGGCCGGGCGTGTTAAATGCATCGGGTGTAATACTGCTAAACTGATTTCGGAAAATTCCATTCACTCTGAACGTTCCACTGAAGTCACCGGTTTTGGCAGGATTGAGCAACAGTGGCATCATTTCGTATTGAGTCCAATGAATCTCCTGAGCTTTTGTATCCATAAACGGAAAAGCAAAAACCAGCGAGAGTATAACGAGAATACGGATTGTTTGCATTGGTATATTTTTAGTTAAATCACCTGAGTAACTAGGTTTTACTTTCTATTTTAAGCCGGGCAAAAAATTCTGTCAAGTTGAAATTAAAAACTTTCACACTGCAAAAGTAACTTAATTTCAAGGTACAGACAAACTGCAAATAAAAGGAATTTTTACCGTTTATCCTCCATCTAATGCCTGTCTTTAACTATTAATTTTGTAACTGAGCCGATTTAAGGGTCTCTAAGTGTAGAAAAATACAGCTGCTAAAAAAAATAACTATGTCCATGCAATGCAAGAGTTTTTAGTTTTGAGTGCTTAGTTTTTAGTTTTAATGTACCTTCATAATTTAGGTTGACAGCTTATCCCTAAAGCCTAAAAAGAGTAGATAGAATTGAGAAGTCCCGAAATTTTGAGCCTTTCAACATCTTCACTAAATTTATTCCCCAATAAAAAAATCAACCACTTACTACTTTAATTTCGAAAAAGTAAAATAAAGAGTATCAAAATAGAGATCCAATGTGCCTCGAACCATAGCATCTATAGAGAAAAAAGTAGTTGCTTTAGCATAGGCTGCGACCACAATATCCTCTCTTTCAAGAGGATTTTGGGAAAGCCATAAAATGCCATCAGACAGTGCTTCTACATCACCTACAGCTACTAATATTCCGGTCTGCTTGTCTGAAATTAACTCAGGCACACCTCCACCCGCTGTAGCAACGATGGGTACTTTCATCATCATGGCGTCAATTACAGTGGTGCCAAGTCCTTCAGTACTACTTGTAAATAAGAAAACATCAAATTCCTTCAGGTACTTTTTGGCGTTTTCTATATAGCCCGGAAAAAAAATATCTTCCTCTAAACCCTCATTTTTTACCCTAGATAAAAGTTTTTGTTTCCATGATTCTCCCCCACCTATCCAAACAAACTTGGCTTTAAATCCCGATTTTATCATCTTTATCGCCACTTCAAGAAAGGTTTGTGGGTCTTTGTGGTCGTCAAGAGCAGAAATATTGCCCACCAAAATCTCATCCTTTGAAAGTGAAAATTGGTTCCTCAGTGCTTCAGTTTCTGTTTGACCACTCAAAATTGAGGAGACACCGGAATATACAACTACTGACTTTTTTTCTAATTCAGGAAAGTGTGAATCCACCACATTTTTGATATTGGAGGAGACGCAAATGATTCTTTTTAGCTTTTTTGAATAAAATTTTTTGCGGGTAAAAAATCCTGATTTAATGGGATTGTCCACTCTCCTATGAACAATCGCCGGACATTTCAACCCCAATAAATCGGTGAGCAAAAAGGCAAGACTGTGAGCTTTGGAATCGTGGGCATGGATCAAATTTACCTTATTTTTTTTGCAAAAAAACCATAGCATAATGGCATCAATTAAAAACCAGGGTTGCCGAAAAAATAATTTTTTCAGATTCACTTTTTCATCCGTAAACTTTTTGGAAACCTGACCAGAAGGCACCCAAATCCATTGTTGGACTCCTTTTTCTTTTAGCCCCTGATACAAATAGAGGATTTGCTGTTCACCACCTCGCCATTCAACTGCTGAGGACAAGTGAACCACCCTTATATTTCCGTTGTCAGTAGCTTTATTCATCCAAAATCCTGAATATCCCCATAGACAATAAAAGCTGGATTTTTCAAATCCGGTTTATTGTACTTCAGAGGTTGATCGTTATCTGCTCTTAGGACGAGACCACACGCTTCCTCCACTAGAATTTGACCTGCTGCTGTATCCCATTCGTTAATCCTTCGGTTAGATGGATACAAATGGGCCTCTCCAGTCGCCACCATCAGAAACTTCACTGTACCACCGCGATAAATCATTTGTGGCTGATTGAACTTATTAAAATAATTTTGCAAACCACTGAAATCCTGAGCCGGAGAACAAACAAACTTTAAACCCGGGTCCTTTTTTGCAAAAACCAAAGCAGAAAGTGGTCGGCTTGATTCAGCATCTTCCACAAAAGCACCATTTCCACTTGTAGCATAAAACACCTCTCCAGTGACAGGGCGACCAATAACTCCCAAAACTGGCATTTGGTCTTCAATCAAAGCGATATTTATGGTAAAATCCCCGTTCTTTTTGATAAAACCATAAGTGCCGTCAATTGGATCAATCATCCACAGACGCCGCATTTTTTTTCGTTCTTCATAGGGAGGATTATCCAATTCTTCCGAAATAATGGGAATATCAGGAGTTAATTTTTCCAGACCTCTGCAAAGTATATCATTTGCCAGTAAATCTGCTTCACTCAATGGACTTCCATCTGACTTTTTACGAAAATCAATTGCATCACTACTTTCGTAAATTTCCAATACGGCCTGCATTGTATTTCGGCAAAGTTCAGTCAATTGTGGGATCCAATCTTTGTATGGCATTACTATTCTTTTGACTAAAAAAAAAAGGTAAGTCCAATCCAATATATAATCGAAATGGACTTACCTATATTTTATTTCTTATTCATTTCTAACGGGATATGGAGGTATTTCCGGGAACTCAACCGGGTTTTCCTCCAGCGCCTTTAATAATTCTTCTACCCCTCTTTCCAGCTGTGCATCTACACCCAGGAATTCTAAATGAGGATCATTAATGACCTCAATATCAGGATCCACTCCGTATCCTTCTATCACCCATTCCCCTGTTTCGGGATCAAAATGACCAAATTCGGGCTTTCTCAAATCAGCACCGTCTACAAAGGGCAATGAACCTCTAATACCAACTACACCACCCCAGCTTCTCTGTCCAATCAGTGGACCTATTCCATAAAACTGAAACTGATAGGGAAATAAATCACCATCGGAAGCAGAGTATTGATCAATCAAGCAAGCTTTTGGTCCAAGGTGAATTTGAGCAGGTCTTGTCCCGGCTCTTTCTGCATTCCTCCAGGATGTGCCAAATACCAGTTCTCGACGCAATCGTTCGATCAACATGGGTGAAACATTTCCACCACCATTGCCCCTTACATCAATAATCAGTGCTTCTTTGGCGAGTTGCGGATAAAAATACCTTACAAACATAACCAATCCACCGGGACCCATATCGGGTACATGGATATACCCTATTCTTCCGTCAGACAGCTCATCAATTCTGGCTATATTGTGCTCAATCCAATCAAAATAATAAAGGCTAGACTGATCAGCAATAGGTTGTACATAAACTTTCCTTCCAGAATCCATATCTGGTTGAGATGATATAGTCAACTCTGTAGTCTTACCTGCCATACCAATTAATCCGGCATAGATGTTAGGCAGATCGGCTGTAGATTGCCCATTGATCGCCAGAATGAAATCACCTTCAGACACATTCAGGCCGACTTCTGCAAGGGGTGATTTAACACCATCCATCCAATTGGCACCCGGAAGTATTCTATCAATCTGATAAAAGCCACTTTCGTGTCTTGAAAACTCAGCTCCCAGTTTGCCCATTGGAGTTCTTTCAACATCCGGGCGATCCCCATCATTTACATAGGCATGACCTGCATTGAGTTCTCCTATCATTTCACCCATTATATAGGTGAGGTCATTTCTGTGATTGAGATGGGGAAGAAAAACCTCGTATTTCTCTTTGATGGCATCCCAGTCCACACCATGCATGTCGGGATCATAGAAGAAGTCTCGCATCTGCCTCCAGGTTTCATAGAAAATCTGTGCCCACTCTGCTTTCCTATCCACATAAACAACAACTGCGCTCATGTCGAGTTGATTTTCCGTTTTTATTTCCCTTCTTGCAAGGTCTTCAATGAAGTAATTACTACCTCTTCTAATGAGTACTTTTTTTCCATCTGCTGAAATAGTAAAACCATTGAATGAACCAATGGTGGTCTCTTCTTTCGATTCGAAATTGTAAAACTTAACTGAAGCCTGTTGACCACGTGCTGAATATTGATAGAAAATCCCATCCTCCATTACCTGAAGATTCCAGTAATTTCCGGCAGGAGTTCCCAGATTTTCAACCCTTTGGAAAATTCCCTCTTTGTCGACTATTATTTTTTTCTCTTCCTCTTCATCCTCCTCAGAATTGTCGTCATCATCTGACTCTTCATTAAATGCTTCCACATTTTTCTGTTTGTGGACAGAAGGGGTTTCGGCAGTCAGGTGTAAAACAAAAAGATTACCCATGTCGATGAAGGCATGATTCCACTCAGCATTGGAATAAATGGGATTAAATTCTCTCTGGGAAACAAAAAACAGTTTTTTTCCATCCTTACTGAATCTAGGTGAAGAAGCATCATACCATTCGTCGGTTACAGGAAAATTATCACCAGACTCCAGGCTATAGAGGTAAATTTGTGTTACTCCCCGCTGATCAGGAAAAGCATATGCAATCCATTTATTGTCATGAGACCATGAGAAATCGCGTATTTCCCAATCGGGGCTGTATCCTGCTGTCCTTCGCTCAGAAGTTTCCACATTGTAGTAGTAAAGGTGGTGAGATCTGTCAGAAAGTGCGATCATTCTGCTATCAGGGGACCAGGCTACCGAGTACTTATATGGAGCACCATCTGATGAAACTGCCCTTGCCGGTCCGCTGCCGTCTGACGGAATCACATACAATTCATCCTCCCCATCCATATCTGAAATAAAAGCAATCCACTTGCCATCAGGCGACCAGTTCACATATTTATCATGTGCATCTGAAGACATCGTAAGATTGCGCGTCACTCCATTTTTAGCCGGCACAGTAAATACATCTCCCCTTGCGCTAAAAACTGCTCTTGAACCGTCAGGAGCTATATCAGCAGAATAGATATTGGCTGTGGCATCCACCCGCTTATTTCTTCCTGTTGAGAAATCTTCCTTTAGGAATACTTCCACTCTTTGTAATTCCTCTGCATCGATATCATAAATGTAGATAAATCCGCCATTCTCAAAAGTGATCAGTCCGTCACTGATATTGGGCCATTTGATATCGTACTCATCGAAATTCGTAACCTTAGCAGTATTTCCTGTCTCTCGATCATACACAAAAAGGTTCATCGTACGGTCTCTGTCTGAAGCGAAAAAGACCTTATTCTCATAAGCCATTGGAAAAATATCCTGAGAATTATTATTGGTCAGATTTTCCGTCTCACCTGTTTCAAAATCAAACAGCCAAATATCATCGGCCTGACCACCTCTGTAATATTTCCAGGTTCTGAATTCACGAAATACTCGGTTGTGCGCCAATTTACTTCCACCATCGGCATAGGTGCACCAGGATGCAACTGAAAAAGGGAGTTGCTCAGGCAAATCCCCACTGAGCGGTGCTTTTTTCAAAACCCCTTTAAATGCGTTGAAACTGTTATCCCTTGTTCTGAAAACGACGTGTTGGTCATCTGGAGTCCAGGTCATTACAATATTGTTTGGCCCCATACGATCTGAGACATCATCTCTACCAAGGGTGGTAGTATAAGTAATCCGCTTGGGCTCTCCCCCTTCAGCCGGTATGACGAACACCTCAGTATTGCCATCGTACTGACCGGTAAATGCAATTTTACTTCCATCGTTGGAAAACTTTGGAAACATCTTAAAGCCCGAATGAGCAGTCAATCTACGGGCTATACCACCTTGTCTTTCAACGGTATAAAGGTCACCCGCATATACAAAGACCACCTGATCACCATGAGCTGTGGGAAAGCGTAATAATCTCGTCTCATCTTCTTGTGCAGACAGGGATATAAAAAAGAAAAGAAATGCAAAAGTCATTAAAAGTCTTGTAATCATAAATTTCGCTTTAGTTGAAAAATAAATGTCGATTCTATTAAATTTCGAATCTACTGATTTGGGCGGGTGAAGGTACGAAAATTTGTTGAAAGTAATGGGGATTTATTGGGAATATCAGGTCTATAAAAGCTAATCAAGGAGTACCAAAGGAAATATAATTATCTCTAGGGATGGAATTTGGAAAGCAATATCTAGCCCGGATTATTCATGAGATTTCGTTTCGAAAAGCAAAAATGTCAATAGAATTGGGAAGCGCAGAAATTTTTATCTGAAGGAATTGTAGCCCAATTTTGAGGATAACAAATTTCGAGCATTTTCAATTATAGCTGACAGTTTGGCTTTGCAGTAGAAATTTTGTGAATAATTCGGGCTAGTAAGCTGAGTTCAATTAACATTCCAAAGTAAAAATACTTTAATCACCAATCAGGCGATGAGGGACATTTACATATTTCCATGTCAAAAAGGGGTTTTCAGAGTGGGCTCATTTATGCTAATTTGCACATTCAGCTTTATGACACAAAGTACGATTTAAGCCTGGATTTAAGTATTATTCTTATATTTGTCCAAAATAAAGTACGATGAGAATATTTTTTATCCTTTTTCTAAGTCTTCTTTTTCTAACGTCATGCAGTAAAGACGACGACAATTCGAATCCCAACCAAAACCAATTAATAGAGGTTGAATCTATTGACCAAATTCGGGATGAGGTCAAAACCGGTGTTCATCTGGTTTTTTTCTATTCTCCCTCTTGCAGTATCTGCAACAGACAGCGTCCGATCATCGCAGGATTAATTGATGATACTGAGCTCGAAAAGGTTTCTTTTTTGCAAAACAACAATGACAATCTCTCGAATGTGGCACAGTTCTACGGAGTAAATGGGCATCCGGTAATCCTGTTTTTCAAGGATGGTGATGAAAAAAATCGTTTACTGGGGGGTGGACATGAGGCAGGAAAATTAAAAGATTTGCTTTTGGATCTTCTGGATTGATACTACTATACAGTTAGAATACCATCAATTATGAAATTAACTTACATCCTTTTCCTTAGTGTACTGCTTTTCATTGGTTGTATAAAAGACGATGATCAACCAACGAATTTGATTGAAGTCGATTCTTTTGAAATGTATCAAAGCATAAGAGCGAGTGGGGTGAATGTAGTGTTCTTCTATTCACCAACAAGTACTGTTTGTCGCATGCAGCGTCCTGCTCTTGAGGATTTAGTTGGAGATGAGGAACTCCCTGGTGTTAAGTTTTATCAGACGAAAAACGAAGGATTTGAGTCATTTGGCTTTGTGTTTGGAGTCAGTAGATACCCGGTAATCGTTTTTCATAAAAATTCTTCTGAACAAGCAAGACTAACAGGGGGAGGCCATTCAAGTGAAAAGATTAAAGAAATTTTGGTGAACCTAATTGATTAATTAAAATCGTCTAAAATCATCCAAAAGTCTGTCAAGTTCTTTTTTTAACTCCGGGTCGATGATTTCATTTTTTTCTACCCACTCATAAATTCTGGAGATAGGCATTTTCTCCGGAAAAATAATGAGTCCAAGGTAATTGAGAATGTCAGAAAGATGATCGAGTCCCCTGATATTACCAGCCCTTCCGGAAGCTACGCCAATCAGGCAGCCTTTTTTGTGAAAAAAGTTTTCTTTGTAATTCCTGACGGAGATAGCATCAATAAAAAGCTTGAGAATACCGGGCATGCTTCCATTATATTCCGGCACTACAAATATGTAATGAGTGGTTTTTTTTGAAAAAAACCTATCCTGTATTTCGCTTAACTTTTCGTGTTGCCCCACTTCGCTGTATTCCGAATTGGTCAGCCAATCAAGTGGGATTTTTGACAAATCTAGCAGATCGATATCGTACGATTTTTCCACCCCATTTTTATATAAGTAAGAGGATATCAAAGCGGTCTGACTACCTGGTCGGTCTGTTGAGGCGATCAAAGTAATTTTAGATGTATTTTTCAAATCTTCAGTTTTTTAAATTAGGACAAATTGTCTCGGTTTGACTTAGTAATAATTCACCCATAAAAACCCATGATTGTCTTTAAGGTTTAGTCATTTTCTTTTCTGCTTTTTAAAGATTAACTTTGCAGTCCGATTCAGGAAAACATTTTCTAATCTTTACAAAAAATAAGAAAAATGAAAATCAAGTTTTTAGGGCATAGCTGTTTTTTAATAGAAACACAAGGTAAGAAATTAATCGTCGACCCCTTTATCAGTCCCAATGAGTTAGCGAAAGATGTAGATGCAAATGAGATCAGAGTTGATTATGTGTTGCTGACTCATGGTCATGGAGATCATGTTGCTGACGCTGAATTAATAGCTAAAAATTCTGATGCAACTATTATTTCCAATTTTGAGATAGTGAGTTGGTATGAAGAAAAAGGCATAAAAGGTCACCCCATGAATCACGGTGGGAAGCGAAGTTTTGATTTTGGTGAATTAAAATACGTCAATGCCATTCATTCAAGTGTTTTACCGGATGGTACTTATGGCGGAAATCCCGGAGGATTTATTCTGAAATCCGGAGGCATAACCCTTTATATTGCGGGAGATACAGCTCTGCATATGGATATGAAGCTGATACCCATGACATCCGGCAAACTCAATGCTGCAATTCTTCCTGTCGGAGACAACTTTACGATGGGAACTGATGATGCTCTTATAGCGGCGGAGTTTATCGAATGCGATAAAATAATCGGTTGTCACTTTGACACTTTTGGTTACATAGTCATTGAGGATAAGGAAGCGGCTGTGGCAGATTTTAAATCAAAAAACAAGGAATTGATACTACCTCAAATTGGGTACGAGATCAGCATCTGATAGAATAGAAAATGGGTAAAACAATTACAATAGCCAATCAAAAGGGAGGAGTGGGTAAAACCACTACTGCTATTAACCTTGCAGCAAGCCTTGCTGTTCTGGAATATCGCATATTGATTATCGATGCGGATCCACAAGGCAATGCTACATCAGGTGTAGGACTAGAACAGGGTGCGGAGGATTTAACCATATACGACTGTTTACTAAATGAAGCCAACCCAAAGGAAGCCATTCAAAAAACAGAGTTGACCAACTTATCTATTTTGCCATCTTCTATTGATCTGGTGGGAGCTGAATTAGAGCTTGCATCTAAAATTCAGCGGGAGTTTTATCTAAAAAAAATAGTGGATGTCATAAAGGATGATTACGATTTTATTTTCATCGATTGTCTTCCTTCCCTAGGTTTGATTACAGTTAATGCGCTGACGGCGGCTGATTCTGTTCTCATTCCTGTTCAGTGTGAAATATTCGCTCTTGAGGGTTTGCAAAAACTGAAGAATACCATTAAGCTAGTGAAGAGTACGGTCAACCCGGGATTGGAAGTTGAGGGCATTGTTTTGAGTATGTTTGATCAGCGATTGAGACTGGCAAAAGTGGTAGTTGATGAGGTGAAAAGTCACTCCACAGACCATGTTTTTGAAACTATTATCCATAGAAACTCAAGAATAGGAGAAGCACCTAGTGCACATAAACCGGTTATTTTATACGATGCAGCCTGCAAGGGAACGTTTAATTTCCTAAATCTGGCAAAAGAATTTATAGAAAAGAATTCCGCACCCGAGAAGGTTAAAGGGTAGAGAATCAAAATACAATTTCACCACTATGGCAAAAATGAAGAAAAAAGAATTGGGTCTGGGCATTCGTGCGCTTTTGTCCAATGTAGAAGAAAAGGATACAGATACCCGTCAGGAAATAGTTAGAGAGTTATCCAGTAATACGGCATTGATACCCGTGGATCAGATAGAAGAAAATCCTTTTCAACCGAGAAAAGAATTTCACCCCACTGAGCTAAATGAACTCAGTGAATCCATTCGAATCCACGGTCTGATTCAGCCCATTACGGTAAGGAGAATGCACGACAAGGCTTTTCAGATTATCAGTGGAGAAAGGAGGTGGAGAGCTACAAAAAATGCCGGATTAACAGAGATTCCGGCTTACATCAGACTGGCTGATGATCAGGCTATGCTTGAGATGGCACTCATTGAAAACATACAGCGAAAGGATCTCAATCCTATGGAAATTGCTTTTAGCCTCAGCCGATTATTAGAAGAATGTCAGCTCACACACGAAGGACTGTCTGAAAGGGTAAGCAAAAGCAGGAGTTCAGTGACCAATTATCTCAGATTACTAAAACTACCGCCAAAAGTTCAAGAGTCAGTTAAAAATGAGGTCATCAGTATGGGGCATGCAAGAGCATTAGCCGGCATTGAAGATACCCTTTTACAAATGGAGCTACTTGAGTTAATTGAAAAAAACGGCTGGTCAGTAAGGACAACGGAAGAAACGATCAAAAGACTAAGTCAGACTCCTGACAAAAGTAAAGAATCAGCTGAAAAAGACAGCCGAATTCCATCCAAGGAAATGAAAGCCCTGGAGGATAAGCTGCTTCAAAAATTTGGTGCCAATACCCATATTAAAGAGAAAAAATCCGGGGAAGGGGAAATTGTAATCCGTTTTGAAGATAGGGAACATCTCAATCAGTTACTGGAGTATTTTGAAATTATATGATGGTTCAACTGTCTAAATACCCGACAATTTTACTCCTTGGGATCTTATATTTAAACTCAACTGCTTACGCTTTTGACTTTAAACAAGATTTTCAAACCACATATGAAACAGTAGACACTTCTGATCGGGTTGAACTACAAAGCCCTGTATCAGACCCGAAAATGGCATTACTCGATGATTTAATCATCAACCGACAAAGGGACCGGAATCCTCGGACTGCAGTGATTTTATCTTTGGCCGTGCCTGGTGCTGGTCAATCCTACAATGGAGACTATCTCAAAACGGGTGTCATTTACGGAATTTTTGGTTCACTTTTCTATGCTATGGATTTCAATCGAAATCAATTTGACCGATTCAATATTGCTTACGAACAGAGATTAAAAGGTGAACCAGATGAGTTTGTTGGACTCATTCCCAATGCTAGAGGAATCAGGAATTTCCGGGATAGGTATAGAAAAGACCTTGAATTGACCTACATTGGAATAGGAGCTGCCTATCTTTTTAATGTAATTGACGCTTTCGTATCTGCTCACCTGACCACCTTTGATGTCAGTGATGACCTGAGCTTTAGGATTGAACCCACCATCAGGACAATGTTTCCGGGCAGCGCCGTTGGGGCCGGAATCGTATTTACTTTCTGAATTCCATGGACTATAAAATTGGGAGCCTGTAGTGTACTGTATAAAAAATAATGAAGTACTCCATATTTCTCCCACTTACTATATTGTTTCCACCAAACCACCTGTTTACCCTTAGTACCGGATCTGAATAGGTGTTGGTAATTCTTCCCCCTCCAAGTCCCATTGAAAAACTAAAATTAGGCAGACTTTTGTTGAAATCAAATTCAAACTCCAAACCCCATCCCCTTAATCTGCTATCCATATGCCCATCAATAATTTGAATAAAACTCCCTCCTGCCTGAAAAGTTTCTATTTCTCTGAATGCTCTAGCTCTTCGATAATTGAAAAAAATACCTAAATGTGCTCTGAAGCTATTCGATTCCCCCAACTTAAGCTGAAGTGAAGGTCTTAATCGATAGCCCCTCGCACCATCAAAAGCCTGGTCAATTATGGAAAATAAGTAAGCAGATTCCAAGCGGAAATAAATGGGGTCGAAGATTTTTATCTGATGACTTAATTGAACTCCTGGATATTTGTTGAGCAGAGCTGCAGGGCTAAGTCCTAACTGATATACATAGTTACCATCTTCTTCATCTTTTTCATTTAAAGAAAAATCCTGTGAATTTCCGCTGTAAATAGTAGCTGTTAATCCTAGAAAAATGAAAATGAGGACTGAAAAACTTACCTTCATTTCAACTTGAATTCACTAATTAGCCGAATATTTTCTTCATCAATTATGTCATATTGCAACAGTCGATCACTGGCAACTACAATCAGTAAATTTCCTCTAACCAGGGCATCAAAGGCTGAAAAACCTTCGAATAATTGCTGAAATTCGGGTTGCTCGGGATTGCCTAGATCAAAAACGTATAAACCGTCTAGAGCGTCGCAAATAAACAACTTCTCCTTACCCAAAGCGAGTCCCTTTGGATTGGAAAGACCATAAGTAGATAAATGGTCAACCTTGTTGAAATCAGAAATGTCATAAACCCGCAATTCATCAATTCCAAAGCGCCATCCACACTGCACAAGGTCTGTTGATAAGGTGACATATGCCAGGTTGCCTCTTGCAACTATAGGATCAAAAAAGCATTGTGTATCATCAAATGGTTCAAAGTAATCCTCACTGCCCTCTCTTACGGGAATACCCTTTTCATTCAGACTATAGATGAACATACTTGCAGCAGAACCGATTAATAACAGCCCCTCATGGTGATAGATTGACTCTATATCAAAACCAACCTCTTGCCGGTTCAATAAAACAGGCTTTGCGGCATCTGAAACATCATAGGTTGAAATACTCGTTTCATTGACCAGATAGAGATTACTGCCTATCGTCAACATAGTAGAATAAGATCCGACCTGACTGTTGGTTTGATTATTATCAGATGATACACTATCATCGGCATAACAGCCGTAAAGGAATACCGTAAGGCTAATCAAGACTGTGTTTAAGAATAGATTTTTCATAATATTTTTAATTTGTTCTACATTTCGGGTTGGTTAATAAAGCTTCTTCCCAACCATTAAAAATCCCATTTCGCTCATTGACACATGCGAACCATCCACTGTAGTTTTCAGGATAAAAGTCGCTTATTTCATCCGGCACATAAACATCCCTCAAATGGTCAACTACTGTGATATTTTCTATATCAGAAAAATCAATGAGGATCAAATGTCTTCCATTGTCAGCGTATAATATCTGATCAATAATGATAAGCTCCTGATTACCGGGTATGCTAAAAAATCTGATGTTTTGCGGATCAAGAGGGTTTCTGTTATCAATTAGGTGAACACCTTTTCGTTTCTCATTGATAAATAGAAAATCACCGAGAGCAACTATTTTACCTAAATTTTCAAATTCTCGTGGTGGCAGACTCTCGATATGTGAAAAGTCATCGTAGGAGATGAACACCGGTCTCAACCCCATTTCCTCTATATCCTTATCCCGACACGAGGTGAAGGAAAAAGTAAAAATCAGTACGATTATCAGGAGCAAATAGCTTTTCATCAATTGAGCAGATTAACTTTTTTTATTTATAAAACGCTTGAGTTACCGAGATGTGCCAGTTTAGATGTCATTTATTTTAAAAAACAACTTAGAGATAAAGTACCATTTTATTGTATTTATGAGTCCAATATTTACCTCTTAAAGAGCAAGTTAATATTACCAATACGAGAATAAATAGTCCAACCCAGCCTATTGGTTCTCTAAAAAATAATAAACATGTGTTATCCAATTTTCAGAATTAGAATCATTAGCCGGACCTATAATATATTTTTCAATGGAAGGACTTTGTAGGTTTTCTCCTAAATTATCCAAATGATCGTGCAAAGCTCCATGCACCTTGTCAAGCTTATCATAATTGCCTTTATAAACTATCCTAAATGCGGAACCACTGAACTCCCATTTGGTCAATTTACTACCCGAAAAATCTGGAATACTACCTTCAAAAGCCAAACTTACCCCAATTTCGGCTTCCATATTTACTTCATCCCAGATGAAATATAGTGCTGATGGAATTCCCTTCTCCTTCACTCCTAATTCTTCAAGATTTCTGAAAATTTGATCATAAGCTGAAGCGAAAAACTCTTCCATTTCTGAAAAAGGAACACGTTTCTTCATTCCTAAAAAAGTGGTAGTCGGAAAATCAATTTCCTCAATGGAAAAATTGCTTCCTCCTAAGGAAAAGCGACCTTCGAGCTTTGATTTGGCACTCTCAAGGCCCTTTCGATAATCAGCACCAATAGCCTTTTCCATTATTGAGAAAAGATTTAAGAGATTCATTGGGTATGGCATTTCTCCCTCCATATACCAAATTAATTTTGTACCACTCTCAGTTTCTTCAAAGCGGTATTGCGTAAAACTCTCTGATTCAAAAGGCTCAACAAATCTCAAATCAATATTTATTTTATGCTCATCCATCTCGATTATCTCCATACTGCCCTTTCCTGCCTCATTATCCCCTTCCCATTCGTATTTACTTCCAACTGATTTCCCATCTCCAGTAATGGTGGTAACCATTTCAGGATCTCTGTCCTGCCACGGGCTCCACTCATTAAAATTATTAAAGTCAGAGATATAGTCATATACCATACTTTTGGGGGCATTTATAACTATGGATTCCTCCACTGTATAGCTTTTTGATACAAAAATCGGAATAATGAGAACCAACAAGATCAACCCCAAAATACCAATGCCAAGAATCATTAATATTTTTTTCATGTTTATTTTTCTTTTAATTTTGAGCGAAATATTGAAGCAAAAATATAGAATTTTATTGATATAACTCTGCTTTTATTTATCCTGCATGAAACGAGAATTAAAATATCGTTTTTACTCAATGATAAAACTTATATCCCCCTTTTAAAATTCCCAAAAAATCACCCCACTCTTGTCATTCAATCCAAAGGATATTGAACATTTATTGATACTCTTAGTTCTCATATTAGGTATTGCAGTTATCGACAAAATGACCATTAAATTCAAAGGTATTTCTTATAGAATTCTTCAGTATAATTATGAGAATTCTCTGAAAAAATATTCGTAAATTTGGGCTTTTTGCCAGTTCATTTAGTAGAAAAATCCTTTATTTTATCTGTGGAAAAATGCAAAACAACGGTAAATTGCTTCAACTGAACATATGTAGTCAATTTCAGGTGTTTTCTGAATAAATTTTTAAAATAACGCCTCTTGAAAGAGAGTTAATTTAGCAACAATAAATTTTGGAATAAACTTTAAAACTTAAGTAAAACAATATGGAAAAATCACAAAATGGAAAATGCCCTGTAATGCACGGGGCAAATACTGAAAGTCAAAAAAGGGTAATGGATTGGTGGCCCAATGCTTTGAATCTAGACATACTTCATCAACATGACAACAAATCCAATCCCAATGACGAGGATTTCAATTACAGGGAGGAGTTTAAAAAACTTGATCTTGAAGCCCTTAAAACAGATTTAAAGGAATTGATGACAGATAGTCAGGATTGGTGGCCTGCTGACTGGGGTCATTATGGAGGATTGATGATTCGTATGGCCTGGCACGCTGCCGGAACTTACAGAGTAGCCGATGGTCGCGGTGGAGCCAATACTGGTAACCAACGTTTTGCACCGATTAATAGTTGGCCGGATAATGCAAACTTGGATAAAGCAAGAAGATTGTTGTGGCCAATTAAGAAAAAATACGGAAACAAACTTTCATGGGCTGATTTGTTTATCCTCGCAGGAAATATGGCATACGAATCAATGGGATTCAAAACATTCGGATTTGCCGGTGGGCGTGAAGATATCTGGCATCCAGAGAAGGATATTGACTGGGGTTCGGAAAAAGAATGGTTAGGCAAATCAAGATATGCAGACGACACCAGTGAATCGCTGGAAAATCCATTAGCTGCAGTACAAATGGGTTTGATATATGTAAACCCTGAAGGAGTAGATGGTAATCCTGATCCATTGAAATCAGCTCAGGACGTACGTACCACTTTCAAAAGAATGGCAATGAACGATGAGGAAACTGTAGCCCTTACTGCAGGTGGTCACACCGTAGGAAAAACACACGGCAATGGGGATGCTTCGATATTGGGAGCTGAACCAGAAGGTGCTGACGTAGAAACTCAGGGGTTCGGATGGATGAACCCAACAGGAAAAGGCAATGCAGAACATACCGTTACAAGTGGACTTGAGGGCGCTTGGTCAACACATCCGGATAGATGGAATCGCACCTATTTTCATTTATTACTCAATTATGATTGGGAATTAACAAAAAGCCCTGCAGGTGCTTGGCAATGGGAACCCATCAACTGCAAAGAAGAAGACAAACCTTTTGATGCCCATATTGAGGGTGTACGCAGAAACCCCATCATGACCGATGCCGATATGGCTATGAAAATGGATCCGGAATACAGAAAAATTTCCGAGCGCTTCTACAAGGATCCGGAATATTTCGAGGATGTTTTTGCCAGAGCATGGTTCAAACTGACCCACCGTGACCTCGGTCCAAAAAGCAGATATCTCGGAGCAGACGTACCTCAGGAAGATCTGATCTGGCAAGATCCAATTCCTTCAGTTGATTATACTCTTAACGATGCTGAAGTTGAGGAACTGAAAAGCAAATTGCTAAATTGTGGTTTGAGCGCCTCTGAATTGATCGCAACTGCATGGGATAGCGCCAGAACATTCCGTTCTTCTGATTACAGAGGGGGAGCCAATGGTGCGAGAATCCGATTGACACCTCAAAAAGACTGGGAAGGAAACGAGCCTCAACGATTGGAAAAAGTCCTCAATAAGTTAGAAGAAATTCAAACCGGTTTAAATAAAAAAGTAAGTATTGCGGACCTTATTGTTTTGGGAGGAAGTGCTGCAGTTGAAAAATCTGCAAAAGAGGCCGGCTATGATGTAAAAGTGCCTTTTGCCCCTGGAAGAGGCGATGCAAGTCAGGAAATGACTGAAGTCGATTCTTTTGAATATCTTGAGCCATTACATGATGGGTTCAGAAACTGGCAAAAAAAGAACTATAAGGTCAAACCCGAAGAGTTACTGCTTGACAAAACTCAATTGCTGGGTCTGACTGCTCCGGAAATGACTGTACTAATTGGAGGTTTGCGTGTTTTAGGAACCAATTATGCAGGGACAAAACACGGTGTATTTACAGATAATGAAGGAGTTTTGAGCAATGACTTCTTTGTCAATCTTACCGACATGAATTACTCCTGGAAACCTACTGGAGAGAATCTGTATCATATCATTGACAGGAAAACAGGTACAGTAAAATGGACTGCAACTAGAGTTGATCTAGTTTTTGGTTCAAACTCCATACTTCGAGCTTATTCAGAATATTATGCTCAGGATGATAACAAAGAAAAATTTGTTTCAGATTTTGTTAATGCATGGACAAAAGTCATGAATGCAGACCGATTTGATTTGAAATAGAATTTTGAAATAATTATCATTGCCCTTTTGCGAAAGCAGGGATAAGAATTTACGCCACGGCTATTCGGTTCCTGCCTTTTCAAAAGGGCATTTTTTTTATAACGGATAGATGAGAGTCTATTCCGAAGAAATATCTTGTCCACCTTGACCAATACTATCCGAAGTAAAAAAACATTTCACTAAGTCTATCGTTTGATTGTAGTTGCCTGAGGAGTAAAAGGCTAAACTCATTCAAATGAGGGATATAATTTTACTATCTTTGGGCTTCTTTTATTATATAAAAACATTTAGCACTTTATGGCAATTACCAACGGAACAGAAGTAGAAGCAGTAGACGCTTTAGCATCCTCATATCAAACCCTTAGAAAAGAAATAGCCAAAGTAATCGTAGGACAGGACAAAGTAGTGGAGTCGGTAATCATCTCCCTTTTTTCCAATGGTCACAGTTTGCTGGTGGGTGTACCCGGTCTGGCGAAAACACTTTTGGTAAGTACCATTGCAGAGGTATTGGATCTCGATTTCAAGCGTATCCAGTTTACTCCGGACCTCATGCCTTCAGATATCACAGGATCAGAGGTGTTGGGTGAAAACCGACAATTTAAATTCAATAAGGGGCCTCTTTTCTCCAATATCGTTTTAGCGGATGAGATTAACCGTACTCCTCCCAAGACTCAGGCAGCACTGCTGGAGGCTATGCAGGAGAGACAGATCACCTCAGGTAGTAGGTTTTATAAATTGGCCACTCCTTTTTTCGTTTTGGCAACTCAAAACCCTATCGAGCAAGAGGGAACTTATCCACTACCCGAAGCCCAATTAGACCGTTTTATGTTTAATATACCCTTGGATTATCCCTCCTATGAGGAAGAATTACAAGTTGTAAAAACAACTACTGGGGTGAAAAAGGAAGAATTGAAACACATCCTCAATGCCGAACAAATTTTACAATATCAGGAATTGATCAGAAAAATTCCCATTACTGATAATGTGCTGGAGTATGCTGTAAGTACTGTCAGTAAAACCCGTCCCGGCACACCTAAGGCAGATCCCGTGGTCAACGAGTTTATAGGATGGGGAGCCGGACCAAGGGCATCTCAGTACCTGGTACTCGGTGCCAAATGTCACGCTGCCATTCACGGAAAATACGCTCCGGATATCGAGGATGTTCAGGCAGTTGCCAAGAATGTGCTCAGACACAGAATAGTTCGCAACTTCAAAGCCGAAGCTGAAGGAATGACGGAAGATCAGATAATCGACAAGATATTGTAAGAGGTTTTTTCCTCAAAATAAATTTGTTTGGCTTTGATTTAAGCTTTTGGGTTTTACTCTCCCGCTTGTTGAAAAGTTGAAGGTTGAAGAGTTTAAAGTTGAATGGTATCAGGTTAATTTCCACCCATCGACAGACTGGGTTCGACCCCGCTCACCACATGCAGGGCAACGCTTTCCGCTTTCCACTTCATAACCCAACCATTAAACCAAAATCAGCCTTCGATTCAAAATTATTTCCCCATAGTTTTAGATCAAAGCCATTTGTTTCAATCAGGTAGTATTTTCAGCTAAATTCAGTTTACCCTGGAAAATATTCGCATTGATTACATTTTTTTTCCACGAGTTTTGGTTGAGAACATGATTTGAGGGGGTTGTAAGCCTTATTCACTCCGAACCTTTCATGTTTGGGTTTTACTATACTTTACCTGCGCTTTATACCCACCGGGTGTTTAGAAACCCGGTGGGTTCTGCATATCCACACAACTCTAATGAAAATATCTACCAAAGTTCCCAAAAAAAGAAAACCTTACAAAGCTTAATGCTCCTTAATCCCTTGATGGTTTTTTGAATAAATCCTATTAATTTCTACTCAAGAACGAACACCAACCACCAAAAAAATATTACCTCTGACGGGCTCATAACTGAATGAATTTCTATATATATATACATATATCACCCCCACATCTAAAAATTACCATTTTAAAATTTGTTTTATAAGTCATAAATACAGTAAAATTTCAGTAATTTAATGTTATTTAATTCTGTTAATTTACTTTTTTCTATAAAATGGTTTCCGCATTAACATAGGAAAACAAAGCAGGAAAAGATCCTCGGACCAGAACTCCCTGATATTTTTTTTAGCTCCTATTTTGGGAATTGTTTTTTAGGGTTTATGTCGTTTTTTTTATTCAACAAGCGACTCCTTTTTACTAAGTAGACAAAAATATTTTTTCATATATAAACTACACAAAATGAAAGTTTTACATGTATCTTTAATCTTTTCCCTTCTGCTTTTATTTATTTCCTGTAAAGATGAATTTACAATTGAAAAGGAAAAAGGGCCAAATAATGAATTCTTTAGTGAAGTACGATCCGGCACTATTCCGAATAGCCCATATTTTAACCATACGTATGTGTCCGACTCTTTGGATATTACTCCAAGAACTGAGGTTGAATTCCCGGGTTTTGAGTCTTTAAAGGAGGCTTTTTACCATGCTTCCCTAAACGACCATAGAATTCATAAGTTTGACTCTCTTTCAGTATTTCCAGCCTGGAGTTTGGCCGAACCCTTTATTTTTTTCGATGGGTTCATACAGTATTATATTCCTATATATGACCTTAACCAGGCGGAACTGACCTCCATTTTGACCATGAGGTTTGAAGGATCTGTTCCGGGATTTTACATTCTTTCGAAAGACCTCATTGCTTCTATTGAGTCGTCAAAATCAAGCCCATTCTCAAAATATTGGCAAGGAGTATTTGATTATTTTGATGGAGAATTAACAGGGTCCAGATATGAAGAGGTGGGTGCCGGCATGAGATCTATTTGTGCTCCATCAGTCACCACAGGGTGGTGTATTTGCTCTGGCCCTGAACAAAATGTATGTGGCGATCCAGTTATAGGTTGTACTGAACCTTGCGGAAGTATAGGTGGTGATCCTCCAGGTGGCGGCAGTTCGGGGGGAGGTCAATGGGATATTGATATCTTCTCCAATGCGGTTGATTTAATTTGGTTGGAAGGATTAGGAGGTGGCAGTTCAATTGGAACCGGTGGCAGCGGAGGAACCCCTCCTATAGTCTACAAGCATCCTCTCTCGATTAAAGATTTACCTCCATATGATAATTGGCTAGAACACAACAATCACTCCACATGGGAAAATTATATTAAGGGATTTAACTGTAACAATGCGGCAGGATTTGAAGAAATGCCCGAGGGTGAAGACGAGGACGCAGGTGGAGGTTTCTGGGAGATTGAGATAATTATGAATGCGGGGTCACTTTTTCATCTCCAATTGGAACTAATCATCGATGAGTTCAATCTGGCCATGTCTATAGAGGAGATTAAAGATATTCTGGAAACGGATTGTTCCCTGAGTTTATTTAACCACGTACGATCCTATGTCAAGTATAAGCTGATAGAATATCTAAGCGAATATTTCTTTATTACAGATGAGCAAAAATGGGCATTGTTTGATAATTTTGAGTACTTCCAGGCTATACTTGATGCCTACCAGTCGGGAACCACAACCACTTTGCCGGGATCGATGAGCAATATCCAATTAATCCTGGACCTTAACCAGTTTATTCAGATGTCCTATGAGATTAGCTCCTGGATCTTCGATGAAAACGCGCCCGATAATTTAGCTATTGCCTTGGAGTTGCTGGAGTTTTTGGAGGAGAATGATGGCGAAATATTTTTATCTTGGGCTGAGGAAGCATTTAATTTCCTAATCAACAACAATATTACTATTAGTGATGGTGGAATAATAATATCCCTTGTAAGGTCTATGTATGACGATCCAGAGTGGGAGGATTTTGAGCATATTGAGGATGTAAAAAATAGTTCTTATAAAAACAGAATAATAGTTATAATAGAAATCCTAAGATACCATGGATTCGACTGGTTTCCCGATTTTCTTGAAGATATTGTAACATGTAATGAATTTGAAACAGCAGGTGATCTATATGACACCTACCGCTTAGCAGATGACTATGTAAATAAAATCAACCAAACTGCTCGAGATGCTGAACTTGTTCAATGGATGGAGGCTATTTTTTCTCCAGAAAATGTTGGTGCAGTTTATGGCATTGCGATGTTTTCTAATAATTTGAGCAAACCTTTCAGAAGTCAATTTTTTAGTAGATTTTCATTCTATTCTAAAAACTTGGCTTGGGATTTAAGTAAAGGATATAATTCCTTTAATGCATTTAAAAATGCTCATGGCCCTGCCGGGCAAGGAAAACACTGGCATCATATCGTAGAACAAAATGCTATCACCACTTCAGGATTCCCCGCAAAGTCTATTCATCACCCAAACAATTTAGTAAAAATAAGTGGTGGTTATTCTGGATCATGGCATAGTGAAATAACCACGGCCTTTTCTACGGCAGGTAGGTATGCTCACACAAATGGATTAAGCTTGCGGGAATGGCTTAAAGGAAAGCCCTTTGAAGTTCATTATGAATGGGGTTTAAAAGTTATGAGAGAAGTAAGACCTGGGCTGTAAAGTTTTTTGTATAATTTGGAAATAGGGAGGGTGAATTTTTGAATAGCTTTTGGATATATACCTATTAGTTGTAGTTTTTTATACTTTTAAAAAAATAGATTTATTTTTGTGTTCACTTTTTTGCAAAAGCTGATAATCTCAGAATGGTTTAATTTTACAACATAAATACAAGCAAATGAATAAATATCATCTAGTACCAAAATTCCTAAAATAATAATGAAAATAGAAATATTAAATACGATTTATAATGTGGTTATTGACAATGCTTCTATTCGCGAATTATCTCATAATTCCAAAATCGCTAATATAGCCTATGAGGACATGATAGTATGCTATTTGGAAATAGTTTACAAATTTGATGGGATTGATTTTCTAAAAGAAAAAGTAGCCACCGAAAACAACCCTCATGTTAATATTTTTTTTGCTACGATGATGTTATCGGCTGACAAAGAATTTGCAAAAAATATTCTAAGGAAACTCATTCCATGCGATATTGAGAGAATTAGTGAAGGAGCAAGGAATTTATTAAATGAAAAATACTCATCACTTGAAGAAACTGCTCAGGCATATGGAAATCTTCAGAATAAAATACAAAGAAAGAAAAAAATGAAACTAAAATTGCCATTTTAGGGTAATAGTCTACTAATAAGATTTTCTAAAATTTGAAATTAATTAGAATGAGAATGCTAACTGTTGCCGTAATACTACTACTAATCAGCAGTAGCCCCTTTTCTCAAAACACTGATAATAAAATCTATCATTGCGTGGTGAGTAATTTCGAGGAAAATGAAATAGACATTGTCGATTTAATGCAGGAAATTGAGCATAATTTGATCTCGAACAAAGTGGTTTCAGGATCCGCTGAATCCAGGCTCAAAAAACTGACTTTAATGGCAGAGACCGGGAGTATACGCGGTGCGAGAACCTTTAATTACCCGATAATCGAATTGAAGATAGACAGCATTTTGCAGTACTGTTCAGAGTTTATATCTTCTGCATTTGATGACTTAGGAGATTATTCACTGAATCAATTTTTTGCGGAATTGGAAACTATGATTGATCAGAATCAACAAGACATTTTAGCCGATTCAATCAAGCTAAAGAAATTGACAGCTCAGTTGATAGTTGATTATACAAAGCAATTTGATCGGGAATCCGAATTGTGGAAAATGGTTCAGCTAAAGTATTTGTATATATTTACCCCACCGTTGGGTATCACCAATTTATCTGAATACTTTGCCCATCTTGACAATACTATTGATAGTTCCAATGCAGTAAGGATATTTACTGATGCAAATAATGTAATCACATTTGACGGTGAAGTGGTCGAAGTGCATCAACTTTGTGAACTGCTCACACCCAAAATTCTTGAGGAAGGAAAAACCATCCTTTTACAAAGCTACAGGGCAACAAGCTTTAAAGTTTATAGTGCAGTATATGAAGCCATAAACAGTTGTTACCTGACTATGCGCAATGAGAGATCTTTGGAAATCTATAATGCGCCTTATGCTCAACTTTCTACAGGAGATAGAAGGAAAATCAATAAGCTGATTCCTAAGATCATAAATGAATTACCACCCAGGTAAGTTTTTCCATGAATCAATAATTGAGTTCCATTTTTAAATGGGCGATTTTAGGGAATCAGATAAGTGCTTTTAACATAGAACCAAAACCTTACAATAAATATACTCGACCATATTAACGTTATTCTTCTGCAAAAGAGAAGCCATGAAATCATTCCTTTGTCATCCAGAGGTATTCTGTAAATTGAATTGGAGTTTTTATCTCACTATCTTTATATCCTTAACAGCATCTTTATCTCTTACAGCCCAAATCCCGGCATTAGCAGAGGCAGTTATTGAAATAATTAACCCATCTATTATCTATGACCCCTCCTACATTTCAATAGACTACCCCAATGGGAATGTGCGACCGGACAGAGGCGTCTGCACAGATGTGATTATCATGGCTTACCGAATAATAGGTATAGATTTGCAGTAATTTGTTCACAAGGACATGAAAAGCCATTTCGATAAATATCCTAACTACTGGGGCTTGAGCTCCACTGATCGGAATATCGATCATAGACGAGTGCCAAACCTTATGACTTTTTTCAGCAGTCATGGAACTGAATTGGAAATTTCAGACGATCCCGCCCAGTATTTTCCGGACGATGTCGTGGCCTGACGCTTGGCCAATGGGATGACTCATATCGGCATAGTAGTGGACAAAAGATCTCGCGATGGTCTAAGACCTCTGATTGTGCATAATATTGGCAGAGGACAGGTTTTCTTTTTTCTTAATTCTTCAATTAAATTAATGTAGCTGCTGTTTTCCGCTTCTTGTTATTACAAGGTTTAATAAAGTTAAAATTTCATACGAAATTACATTTCTCTCACGACTTTTTGCCATTCTCACCATTTCTATCTATGACTTGTTCCTAAAAATATGATGACTGGGGGTTAAATAAAATAGAGATCCACTTTCTGAAAGGTATTAACAAAATTATTTCTTAACTTTACATTTAAATACCTTTATCCTGAAAAAAAATAATTGTTATGACATCTTCTTTCCTATGTTTCGAGAGCACACCAACGTCTAAAATTTTTTCTTTTTTTATTCTATTTACCTTCTTAATAGTGGACATATCCTTTGCTCAGTCACCGGATGCCATGAGTTATCAGGCAGTCATCAGAGATAGTGACGAGCGATTAGTAATGAATAGTGAGGTGGCAGTGCGCATTTCCATTATTCAGGGATCAGAAACTGGTGCTGTAGTTTTCTCAGAGCTTCATCTGGAGAGCACCAATGAGAATGGGTTGTTGAGCTTGGTCATTGGCTCCGGAATGGAGCTGGAAGGTGATCTTGGTGAAATAGACTGGTCTTCCGGACCTTATTTTATTCGAACAGAGACAGATCCAACAGGAGGTTCTGACTTTAGTTTGATTGCAGTCAGCAGTTTGCTTAGTGTGCCTTATGCGCTTTATGCAACAAAAAGCGGAGATGGTTTGCCTTCCGGTGATAAATCAGGAGAAATGCTGTATTGGAATGGAGGTGAATGGGTTGAAATTCCAGCTGGAAATCATTCAGAACTTATGCATTTCTGTGATGGGGTTCCTCAATGGGGTCCCTGCGCACCTCTGGTTGTACTTAATGATTTAGAAGATATTATTTCTACTCGTGTTACAGGTTTAGCTGAAGTGACTCATCCGGGTAGCAGTCCTGTAACTGAGAGAGGTCTGGTATGGAGTCTTGAACCCAACCCAACATTAGAAGATGAATTTTTGAACTTAGGAAGTGGTATTGGAGAGTTTGAAGGCAGAATTATCAGACTTGAACCGGAAACTGATTATTACGTCAGGGCATATGCTACCAATGAATGGGGGACGACCTACAGTAATGAATTGACAGTATCAACAATGGGGCTATTTGCACAGGATATAGACGGCAACATTTATCCATCTGCCATATACGAAAATTTGGAATGGACCACTGAAAACCTAAGGTCAAAAAGATATGCCAACGGAGACCCAATAGACAACTTAATTAACGGGGGCGATTGGTTTGATGCCACGGAAGGAGCCTGGGCCTATTATGATCACGATACTGAAAGAGGTGAGGTGTATGGAGTCTTATATAACTGGTATGCTGCCTCAGATTCACGCAATATTTGTCCGGCAGGATGGAGAGTGCCGACCAATAATGAATGGGAAGCACTAATTACACATCTGGGCGGAGCAAGTGAAGCAGGTGGCAAAATGAAAACTACAGGAACCATCATTGGAGCTGACGGTCTTTGGCAGGCTCCAAATGAGGGAGCTACTAATGAAAGTGGTTTTAGTGTCCTCCCCGCAGGGGACAGAACAAGCGGCGGTGGTTTTGACAGATTGACAACTGCGGCATCATTCTGGGGGTCAACAGAACTCAACCAAAATACTGCTTGGGGAAGAAGACTAACCCACACAAGTACTACAATTTCCAGAGCGAATTACGCCAAGAATATAGGATTTTCTGTAAGATGTGTTAGAAATTATTAAACTGAATGCAAATCAATCCTGATTAAAAAGACTGTAATACAAATCCTCGATATTTCTGGCCGCTTTGTAGCTGCGATCACTGTAATGTTGAATCTGAATTTTCAGTGTCTCATTTACAGTTCCTGTATCAGCCAATTCAATGGTTACATTTCCAAAGATCTGATCTATTGGAGTTTTGAGCATGTTTTTGATGGGCGGTTTTAAATAATGCCTAAAAAGGGCAGGAGAATTATTAGTCTCTACATTCATTTTAGATGAAGAATACAGTTTATACCCCCAACTCAAAGCCCTGTCTTTCATGAATTCAGCAACAAATAACCAATTGGATATAGGGAGACTTACTTTTTGCGTGTGGATCAGGATACCATTTGCTCCATCAATAATTAAAAAATCTACCCATTCAGCATGATCTTCCCCTGGTGTCAGATAAAACCCATACTCCTTTTTCAAGGCACTCATCAAGTCATCCAATTCAATTCCTTCCTCCACCCATTTGTCATAAGCTTTTCGTTCGTCCGAATCACTTTGGAATGGAATATTCCATTTGGACAAATTCACCCCTTTGTAATGGTTTTTATCAGAAAAAAGCTTTTTGAATAGACTCATAACATGGGATAATTTTGCTCTGCTAACAGCTTAAAAAGAATAATAGTTGAAAAATTTTCGATTTCGTTTTTTCTAAAACACCCCATCATCGACTCCGTTTATTTCAGCTTGCCTGCGATCAGATCGCTCTTGATAGCCTCTGAATCGATAAGTTAAAGATAAAGTAAGAATTCTGCTTTCTCTTTCGAAGTATCTTCTTTGATTGAAATCCGAGCTTTCTGTATTCAGGGTAAAATTTCGGGTTTTCAATGCATCTGAAAGACTTAAGCTTACCGTGGCATTTCTGTTGAAAAAATCTCTCCTCACACCAATATTCATAGAGTATCTAGGATCTATACTACCCTGCGGCAATACAATTGGTCCTCTATAGTTGGCTACCACTTGCAAATTAAACCAATCTCTGATTCTGGTATTCAACATCATATTCAAAGTCCAGCTAAGCCGGGAATTGGAATACCTCTCTCCATTATTTTGTCCAATGACCTCCGAATAAAATAGACTACTCGTCAAGGATAAATCTGTATTTCTCTCGGGAAACCATTGTTTCACTACCTCAAGCCCTGTACTTTTTCGGGTATCAGCATTTTGCCAAGTTACAACAGAGGAGCGATCTTCAAATAACTGATAAACCCGGGTAAATGTATTTCTGGCATCTCTGTGAAACAAACTGGCTGTCAGGAAAAAGTCCTCCCACATTTTATCAAATGAAAGCTCATAATTGTCCGTATATTGTGGATCAAGATAAGGATTGCCCAATCGCAAATTTAATAAATCCTGAGCATTGATAAAAGGCATTAATCTCCACATATTTGGTCTGCTTATCCTCCGACTATAACTCGCCTGAAAAACAGTATTTGGTGCAGGTTCATAAGTAATAAAAAAGGAAGGAAACAGATCAAAATAATTATTGGTGTGTACGGAATCTATTTTCGGCTGAAAAGACTCTGTGTTTGTATATTCTGCTCTTAAACCTGCCTGATAACCCCATTTGCCATTTTGACCGCCAATTATGGCATAGGCAGCATGAACTGCTTCTTCAAATTCAAACTGATTGCTGATACCGGGATTATTTTCCCACTTGTTGTCACCAAAATCAAATTCCTCGAAAATTTGCTCCCGAAATTGACTGTTCAAAGTGGATTTCCAGCCGGCTTCAAAATTGAACACTCCCAAAGGTCTTTCGTAATCCACTTGAAAGAGATACAACTGATCATTTAGCGGACGCTCATATGTTTGTAGTTCGCGCTTGTCAAGGACAATTTCATCATCGGAATTTCTGAACTCCTGATCAAAATACTCAATCCTGTCCTGATCAGAATCTGAAAATCTCAATTGCACACTAAAATTATGGTTTTCACGACCAAAAGAGGTAGAAAAGCTTGTACCTATATCCCAATTCAAGCGGGATTGATCCTCTTCCAATAAACGAACATAAGAACTATCAATACTTCTGTCTAATGAAAGACTTCTGATTTGATAAGTCCTTTCTCTGTCTCTTGCCCTGTGATTTATACTTGAGGAAAGTTGCAATCTACTGCCTCCTTTAAATTGATACTCTATTGAGGGTCTGATTAAATGGGATTCGTCCCAATTAGTGGTATTGTATTCCTGATCCAGAATTGGAGATATATTCCCACGAAAACTTTCTCTATTACTTTCGCTGTATTCCCATCTTTGATTATTCTGATAATTATATCCCAATGCAAAATTAAAACCATTAGCTCTGTAGTTTAGATTAAAGCCTGCAGAATATTTATTTCCTGTACCAATGCTGGCATTTATCTGCCCATTTAATCCCCTGAGATCTGATTCATTCAGAATTAAATTAATTATTCCACCCACACCTTCAGCATCAAAACGAGCTGAAGGATTGGTAATGACCTCTACGCTTTTAATGGCATCAGCCGGGAATTGTTCCAATATAGACTCCGTATCATCCGCTGATAGATTAGTGGGTTGTCCATTGATATAAATGAGAATATTACTGCTGCCCCGGAGGTTGATTTGCCCTTCATCGTCAATTTGAATGGATGGAAGAGTTTCTAATAACTGTACAGCCGAGCCCCCACTTGCTGAAATGGTATTCTGAACATCATAAACCCGTTTATCAATCTCGGTTCTGAACATCAGTGCTGCGGCTTCAACTGAAACTTCATTCAATACCTCCGCAGACTCTCTCATATGAACAATGCCCAAATCATTTACACCTTCATTTATTTCAATGGTCTTCCAGACTGTTTCATACCCCAGAAAGGTAACTCTAATGAGATATTCCCCTGGCTGAACCTGAGCATTAAATTCTCCATCAAGTCCGGAACTAATACCTGTTACAAGAGAACTATCCTGCAGATCCAAAAAGGAAATGTTGGCAAACTCGATATAATGGGATTCAGTAGCTTCCATTAATTGACCGGATACTTCTGCGGTTGAAGCGCTTTGTCCATTGAGGAAAAAAGGAAAGCACAATAAACTAAAAAATAGCAAGGCATACTTAGATGCACTTTTTAACAAAAAGTCCATAAAGATTTTTTTAAACTAACTTAACGTCAAATATGCAAATGGAATGTGTTAGAGGTCTTAAGGGTTTATTAATTACGCGTAAAATATTTTACTCTAGTTCGAAAAATATTTCTTTAGTACGCTAAAAACATCCTTTGGCTATCGAATCATGTTGAACAACGTTCCTGTAAGCCAGTTTTTTTCTGATCTGATCAAATTTTCAAGGATTTTGTCTGTTTTTTTAGAGAAGTGCAGTATCTCATTGGAAACCTTCATTAATTCTTTGGCCTCTTCTCCATTCCCCTCTACCTTTGCAATGTCTTCAAGTATTCGCATCATGGGATCGAGCTCTTTCTTTTTTCGATGCTTCACCACCTGACGGAGTACCGTAAAGATATCCTTTTCTCCATAAAAATAATCTTTTCTGTCACCACAGCGCAGTTCTTTATGCACTAATCCCCAGTCCATCAACATTCTCACATTTTGATTAACATTTCCCCTCGATATTTTGAGTTCCTCCATTATTTCATTAGCGCAAAGTGGTTTATGGGAAACAAGAAGCAATGCATGAATTTGTGCCATAGTTCGGTTAATACCCCAATCTGTTCCGAGTTTACCCCAGGATTCAATAAACTTTGATTTTGCCTCAGCTGCTTCCATTAATTTTGACTTATTTGAACACACAGGCTATTTTGCTGAATGATATCGCACATAAAAAAAGAGAATTTCTTTACATTCAATGACGAGCCAAGAAAACAGCCATGATACTATAATAATCAGATTACTAGTCGGATTGTTTAAGCATTCTTATAAAATGGCAGTTTGCAAATTTGAGCTTTGAGCATTTTTCTACCTGCACCTACAAATACGGGATTACCTTCTATAGCATAATCTATATCGATGTAACCTAATCCTATCGGGTGTCCAAGAGAGGGGGATTGTGTACCCGATGTAACTTCCCCAATTTTTTCTTCAGATTCATTGTATATAGGGTAACCATGCCTTGGCACCCTTCTGTCAGAAATGGTAAAAGCTGTCAATTTCCTTTTTATTCCCTTTTCCTTAAGCTCTTTAATTTTGTCAGAACCGATAAAGTCACCTTTTTTTAGTTTTGTGATCCAACCAAGACCGGCTTCAATTGGGGATGTTTCGTCTGTGATGTCATTTCCAAAAAGACAGAATCCCATTTCCAGACGCAATGTATCTCTCGATCCCAATCCAGTTGGCTTCAATCCGTGCTTTTCACCCGCTTCCATCAATGCGTCCCAAATAGGACCGATCTGATCGTTGGCAGCGTAGATTTCAAAACCACCGGAGCCGGTATATCCTGTCGTAGAGACAAGTATATTGGATAAGCCTGCTACTTCGCCCTTTTTAAAATGATAGTATGGCATTTCAGCCACTTCAAGTGGGGTAATACTACTTAAAATATCCCCTGCCTTTGGACCTTGTAACGCGATCAAGGCTGTTTGATCTGAAACATTAGTGAGTTCAGCATCAAATTTATTATTGGCATTGACCCAAGCCCAATCTTTTTCAATATTTGCGCCATTGACTACCAACATAAAAGCCGGTGATCCGTCCTCATCAGCAAGACGGTAAACCAACAAATCATCAATAATACCTCCTCTTTCATTGGGAAAGCAAGAGTATTGTATCCTTCCGGGAAAAAGCTTTGCAGCATCATTGGAGGTTAGGTGTTGAACCAATTCCAAAGACTCTTTCCCCTTTACTAAAAATTCACCCATATGAGAAACATCGAACATACCCGCTTGATTCCTGACGGCAAGATGTTCTTCGGTAATTCCAGTATAAACCACCGGCATTTCAAAACCAGCGAAAGGTGTCATTTTCGCACCCAATGCAAGATGCTTTTCGTACAAAGGAGTTTTTTTCATTAAGCTATTTTATTCGTTTAACAATTCTATTTTTTCAATTACCGTTCCTGCAGTGGTATTGTGAACAACATCCATGCCCCGGTAAACTTCACCAAATTGGGTGTACTTGCCATCTAGGTGCATAGCCGGAGAGTGAGTAATAAACCACTGAACAGATTCAGTGTGGTTTCCGGCTGAAGCCATACCAATCAGACCCGCTTTGTTAAAATACGTAGGCGACAGTTCTGAAGGAATAGTAAAGTCTGCACTGCCATAGCCGTCACCCCTCGGGCATCCACCTTGAATGACAAAGTTGGGTACTACTCTGTGAATATTTTTTCCGTTATAATAGCCATCTAAAATCAGGGCCACTAAGTTGGTGACGGTAGCAGGATTGGCTTCTTTTGGTAAAGCTACCAGCACTTCACCTCCACTCAATTGAATAGCTATTCTGACCGTATCAGGCAGCCGCAAATAAAGCTCCCAGTCAATGGGTTTACTCAAATGAACCGGAAGCAGCTCAACCCCCTCTTCGAACAGTTCATTCATCAGAATAACAAGCTGATTGTAAACCTGGATTTCTGAAGGGACAGACAGCTCTTCAAGGATTTTTTCAAAAAATGCTTTATCCTGAAATTGCGGAGCAACTAATTGTTTATTTCTTCTGATGATATCGGAAGCCACTATGATTTTTCCGGCATCTTCGGATAGCAGGGCATCTCGTAGGTTGTCTGAAATTTTTCTCAAAACCACTCCGCGATTGAAGTTGGTTGCCGGCTTTTGTCTCGAGATGGTTAGCAGGTTCTCAAGGTGTAGCAGTGTATTGGTATAGAAAAAAGCATCATCAGCAGTACTGAGTTGCTCAAGGATATATTCCAAATTAATAGGGTCATGACTCAAGGCAAAAATCCATGCTTCCCTTTCAAACTGGTTTTCGCTTTGCTCAAAAAGTCTTTTCAGGCGGTTGTTTACATTGGCTGCCGAAACTGCATAGTAAAAGGGCATGTTTTTAAGTGATGCCGCCAATACTCTGGATTTAGTGCGATAGTCCAGTCGGGAAATATTCTCTTGTTCGTGCAGAAAAGATGCATTGTGTTCATCCAGATTTCTGATTAATGCCGATGCTGCAGTTAAGCTTACAGAAGGGTGAGGATCGAACACAGCATTCATCAAAACCTCATTCAAATTACCTGGTCTCATCAGTTCCAGACCTCGTAGCGCATTCACACGGACTCTGTAGTCATTGTCTTCGATAGCCATTTTAGAAAGCAATTGGCGCACTCGCTCTGATTTAGCTTTTGGTGCTGCTAAAGCCAAAGCCATTCTAATATAGGGATCGCGATCAGATTCCATTATTCGCCCAATGTTGTAGGCATAAGAACTGAGATCAATATCGGTTGCTCGCGCCAGATAGTTGGCAGCTATTAATCTTACTTCAGCCGGAAATCCCCTTGACGTCAGATAATTGACCATTGTAGAGGTCCCTTCAGAAGTAGTCATTCTCCGAAGTGCAAACTGATAAATACCCTTAGTTTGCCCTTTTAATAGGAGTGTATCAGACGGAAGATAAGTTTCTATAGTGGAGAGTAATTGCAATGCATCTTCACCTCCACATTTTCCTATAGCTTCTAGAATCCGGCTATTTAAAAGGTTATAATTACCTTCGGCATCATCTGCTCTGAAAGCATTGATCAATGGTTCTTCTGCGCCTTGATTGCCCATTTGTCCAAGAGCATATGCAGCCATAGCTGCCACATCTGCTGCACTATCCATCAAGGCCGGTAAAACTATCTCAAAATAAGATGAATCTCTAATTGATGCAAAAGCCTTGACAGCAGCCCACCTGACAGCTGCCTCCGGGTGATGGATTAAAGGGCTTAGGCTATCTGCCTGAAATTGATTCTGAAAATCGTAAATAGTTCTGAATTTATCATTGTCTAATGACCACCTTAGTTCAGGTTTTTCTGCAGTTTGATCTGGCATACAGGAATGCAGAGCTGCAAGCATAAAAATGCCTACAATAACTAAAATTGAAAATTTCAAAAGGTGGTAAGACCCGGTCATCATTTTATCTAATTCTAAAATTATCTCAATAAAAAAGCTAAGATAATTCAATTGAATGAGCTAAGTGGAGGAAATTGAGGATGTTTAGAAAAAACCAATCATAAAAACGATTTCTAAAGTTGTCTTTTATCCAAACTATCTTCCTTCTACTTTAAATCACAGCCAATAGCATTTAAAATAAAAGAAAAAAACTTGGAATTTTTTGGTTATTAAAAAACAAATGATATATTTGCTCTGAAACTTAAATGAAACCAAACTTTTACAATAATCTCAATCTATTTATTAATATAAAAAACAGATGTTATGAATGCAATTAAAATTAAAAGAAAAATTAAGTTAACAAATTGGGGGGGGGGCAAAATATAATTTTTATTTTGCTAGTCAACCTTTTCCTGTTTTTTAACATGGAAGGGAAGGTACTACTTAACAAAGAAGTAAGCAATCATCAGGGAACCATTTCTCTAAATATCGCTGATCAACCCGCAGGTATTTACCTGCTTCGATGGGTGGATGGTGAAATTACTAAGAATACCAGAGTTATTCTCTATAGATAATCCATCATAAAAGCAGACCATGCTTTTTTCTTAAAGGTATGGTCTGCTTAATTTCAAAACCCATTACCATGAAAAAAATAGGTTTTTTCCTGACATTTTTTTTACTAGTTGGTACGTATTCCCTCGCACAACAAGAAGATTTTCAATGGGGCTTTGGTTTGCCGGATAACACTCCAAATGAATGCCAATATGGAATAAATTGGATAGATTTCAGAAATTTAAATTGGGAAGTTAACTGTGTTAGACGGACATCAGAAGGTACCATGAATTTTGATCCTTGGGGCACTAATACTTCAATTTCCACCCCAGACGGTGAATTGCTTTTTTTTACCGATGGTTTTAAAGTACTAAACTGGGAGTATGAAATTATGGAAAACGGTGACTCACTAAGTCCTTCTGATCAATTAACCTGGGGGGCTTACCCTTTTGGATTGATCAATGAGGATGCTGCCGTTATTCTGCCTTTTCCCGAAAGAGAAAACCAATATGTGATAATTCATCAGGGAGGTAGTCGTGTTCCTCCTATAGATACTGATTATGGAATAAAGCATACCTTTTATTCCATTGTGGATATGTCGTATAACAATGGATTAGGAAGGGTTACAGATAAAAATGTGGTATTAATGGAAGAAAGTGTACAACCATTCTCTCTCAACGCCATCCGACATGGCAATGGAAGAGATTGGTGGATACCTATACGCCATCGTTCTAAACCCATTTTTTTCTTATATTTACTGGACCCGGAGGGTATTAGATTAAGTCATGTAGATACGATGGAAAGTAGTTTTTCGGTTTTTCAGGACGAAATTGATTTGGATTATATAGACTTACTTAATGGGAATAAAGAGTTAATCCCGGATGAATATTATATAAGAGATATGCGGGTAAGCAATAATGGAGATCAATTAGTTTATTATGGAGGTCCCTGCGTATTTGGTTGTAGGGGGAATCAGTTTGGGTTTAAATTTTACCTGCATCGAATAAATTTTGACAGGTGCACCGGAGGCTTGTCACATAACGATCTCTTTGAGCTTGAAACCGGTGAACGTAGGGTTATTAGGTCTATCGAGATCTCAGCCTGTGATCGATTTCTATATGTAATTGTTACGCGTGAAATGTATCAGTTTGACTTGACTGCTGAGGATATTAAAGGGTCAATAGATACTATTGCCACAGACATAGGTTTAGAGCCTACTGATGGAAATTCTTTTACTAAAATCAGGAGGACTCCCACCGGGGAAATGTTAGTTTCTAATCGAGGAAAAAATGAAATAAGTATTATTCACAATCCAGAGCTCAAGGGAGCAGCATCCAATGCAGAGCGGTTTTCATTAGATATATTCATTACAAGTTGGGGGGATTTTCCCAACCATCCAAATTACCGATTGGGTCCTGCTGCCGGTAGTGGCTGTGATACGTTGGGTATAGAGCATTTGCCTCGTGCATGGTATCGATACAATGATGTGCATCTCGAATACAATGAGCGGCGCTTTACTGATATCTCCTATTTTGAGCCTGAAAACTGGTTTTGGGACTTTGGGGATGGCAGTATATTTGAGGGTCAACATCCGGGAGTCCATGAGTTTCCGGGACCGGGAGATTATTATGTTTGCCTGACTGTCAGTAATGAGCTCGGGGAGGATACTTTCTGTGATTGGGTTACCATAGACGACCCTACTTCTGTCATCGACATTCTAAGGGATGATAGTTTTCTGGTCCACCCCAATCCCACTACAGGACAAATCACCATTGATTTTGGAGGTGATCAGATATTGACCGGTAATCTATCCCTAATCAATATGGAAGGGAAGGTACT